>NZ_JBNKVP010000003.1:98163-141572 GCF_050299255.1 Vibrio sp. | reverse complement strand
TGAAACCGAAGTTTCGAATTTTGATTATCATCAACGAGTGCCCACACAGATTGATAGGTTTATATTGTTAAAGAGCGTTGCTTTGCGAGGTTTTCTCTCAAAGCGGAGGTGCATTCTAACGGGATATAATCTCCTGTCAAACACTTTCTGTAATTTATTTTGCGAGTTTCAATCTCAACAATTTAATCGACGGAAAGTATGCAATCCTCTTACTGGCTACTTGCTAGTGCCTTACGCCATCAGCGTTGCCAGTGGGAGCGCATTATAGGGAGATCTAACTGTAGCGCAACCTAAAATTAAAAAAAAAATGAAATATTGCGCTGTTCGATGAATAAAGCATCAATAATGGCAAAAAAGAGGGGAAATCCCCTCTTTTTATTGCTGAATGCTGCACAGTAAACTAGATAAATGCGTATGCGTCAGCAAACATGCGATCGCCTCTAGCCTGTTTATTTTGGGTAAACAGCTCTCTTGCCGCCCCGGCCATTTCGAAACGTCCCGCTATATAGATATCAAATTCCGCTAAAGTCTCGAAGTCTTCGCAAATGGCCTGCAGTACATTACCGACTTTTCCTTGCCATTTTTGTCCAGGTTGTTCAATAACCGGTACGAAATGCACATTACTGTGGTGGCTGGCAATGCCATTTAGCTCATCCTGAGCATACAGTTGCTCGCTATTTCGGGCCCCCCAGTATAAGTAGATCGGGTTCTGTCTTTGCTGGGCAATGCAGTGATCAAGAATCGAACGGACATAGCTGAACCCAGTCCCACCCGCGATCAGTAGTATCGGCCGTGAGTTGTCATCCTGGATCCAGGCGTCTCCGTGCGGCGCATCAATACTGATATGTTCATTGCACTCCAGTGCATGACGCATCTTATCCACCACTTGTTGGGCGTAAGCATTATGATCCGCGGCACCGATATGCAGTTCTAGCTCACCCTCATGGCGGCAAGGGCTACTGGCGATGGAGAAAGGACGCTTGTCGTTCTCTCCCATGATTACCATCAGATATTGGCCAGCTTTAAAGCTAACCGGAATCTCCGGGTGGAGCAGTATTTGGTAGGTATAGTCCGCTACTGGCTGAATGGACTTCACTTTACATTGAATGGTCATTTCTTTCCTCTGACTTACTCGTCAAAAGTAATGATTAAGTCACTTTTGGCGTACGCCTGACAGGCAAATATCCAACCTTGTTCTCGCTCATTCTCGGTAAGCATAGGTTCCAGCTGGTACTCCACTTCACCTGACAATAACCGGCACAGGCATGAGGCACAGGCTCCAATCTGACAACGGTGTGGAAAGCCAATATTATTGTTGAGCGCGGCTTGCAACACGGTTTGCCCTTCACGGACATCAAATTGGAGCTGGCTTGGCTGTACTGTGACGGTATGCGTCATAATATTCCTAATTTGTCCCACATTTGGTCGACTCGAGCAACCAAGTCAGGATCTTTCTTTATCGGCCGGCCCCACTCACGTTGGGATTCACCCTGCCACTTATTGGTGGCATCCAGGCCCATTTTGGACCCCAGTCCTACTACTGGAGAAGCAAAATCCAACGAGTCGATGGGGGTATTTTCTATCATCACAGTATCCCGCGCCGGATCCATCCGAGTGGTAATCGCCCAGATAACATCATTCCAGTCGCGGGCATTCACGTCATCATCACAGACGATCACAAACTTGGTGTACATGAACTGACGCAAGAAAGACCAAACCCCCATCATCACGCGCTTGGCATGACCGGGATACTGTTTCTTCATCGTCACAACCGCCATCCGGTAGGAGCAGCCTTCCGGTGGCAGATAGAAATCGACGATTTCCGGGAATTGCTTTTGCAATATCGGCACAAACACTTCATTGAGCGCCACCCCAAGCACAGCCGGTTCATCCGGCGGCCTGCCGGTGTATGTGCTGTGATAAATCGGGTCTTTACGCATCGTAATATGGGTGATGGTAAATACGTGGTGCTCTTCAGTCTCGTTATAGTAACCGGTATGGTCACCATACGGGCCTTCTTCCGCAAACTCGTTCGGATCTATGTAACCTTCCAGCACGATTTCCGCACTGGCCGGAACTTCCAGATCGTTGCTGACCGATTTCACCACTTCCGTCTTACTGCCCCGGAGCAGACCAGCAAAAGCATATTCCGACAAAGTATCCGGCACAGGAGTAACCGCGCCCAGAATGGTCGCGGGGTCGGCACCGAAGGCCACCGACACCGGAAATGGTTCACCCGGATTGGTTTCCATCCAGTCTCTCAAATCCAGCGCTCCGCCACGGTGTGCCAGCCAGCGCATGATGACTTTATTTTTGCCCAGCTTCTGCTGACGATAGATCCCCAGGTTCTGACGCTTTTTGTTCGGTCCTCTGGTTACCGTTAATCCCCAGGTCAGCAAGGGGGCCACATCGTCCGGCCAACAACTCATCACCGGTATTTTATCCAGATCGACCTGGTCATCCTGCCAGACCACTTGCTGACACGGTGCCGACCGCAGCCGTTTGGCCGGCATGTTTAACACCTGCTTAAAAACCGGTAATTTATCGATGGCGTCTTTAAACCCTTTCGGCGGCTCTGGTTCCTTGAGATAAGCCAGTAACTTGCCGACTTCGCGTAACTCCAGTACGTCCTCCCGCCCCATCCCTAAGGCCACACGCTCAGTGGTGCCAAACAGGTTGGTCAGAACCGGCATATCGTAACCAACCGGGTTTTCAAACAGTAAAGCCGGGCCACCAGCGCGCAGGGTGCGATCACTGATTTCGGTCATTTCGTAATGCGGGTCAACGGGGTGAGTAATGCGCTTTAACAACCCTTTCTGTTCCAGATGGTCGATAAAATCGCGTAAATCCTTAAAACTCATAGGCCTTCTAATGGCTGATTGAACTGTGCGCAGTATAACAAAAAGAGGGCCATAACTGACCCTCTTTTATCCAGACCAATAATATCCGTGCACGGTTATTGTGACAAAGCATTCACAATCGCATGAGTTTTTATCTCGCCATCGTGCTGTAACAGCTCTTTCAGCCAGCTTCGGTAACCCTGGCTGGCCAACTCATTCGCCACCAGCGAAGCGTCTTCATATGAGGCCATTCTGGTCAGCAAAAAATCCTTAACTGGCTGGCTCATCGGCTTGATCGCCACCAGTTCGGACAGCGCCTGCGCTTTCAAACTTGGATTCGCCACCGCTTTCATCAGTTGCTCCAGAGCGAAGTCATCCCCGACCTCAGCCAGGCGACGTACCTCTTGCTCGCTGTTATGGTCGGCGCGCATCAACCAGAGCAGTTTGTACATTTCCGGATCACGGCTAACGCTGGCCAGCGCCACCATAATCCGGTTCGACGGTAACCATCGAGTGACACCGGTCTCGGTCAACTGTTGGGTCAGCGCCGCTACAGCGGACGACGATAATCTCGGTAGCTGGCTTAATAACAACTGTTCTTTGATCAGAATCTGCTGCTCGCTGCCGGTCAGCCAGTGCTCTAACACCAGCTCATGCTGTTCGGCCTGCAGCACAAACGCTAAGGTGGCTTCATCCTGCTGCCACTGTTTTAGCAGCCGACTGGCAATGGCCGGAAAGTTAAACGCAGGGACGGTAAATTCGTAGCTGTCGCCTCGCTCAAACACCTGATAGGTGGGCCTGATGGCGCGCTGTGTCTCAACAAATTTCGCCATTGCGGGCGTTAATATCAGGCGCTGCTGTTCCATTTTCTGCAATAACAGAAACCGCGCCACTTCCTGTTGTGGCATCGCCAGCCTCTGTAGGGCAAATTGCAGAGCATCAAGTTTGTCTTGTTGTGCCAGCCGGTATAACCCGGACACCTTGTCCTGGATTTGCGGTTCGCTTAACCACTGCCGGGCGCTTGCCGAAGACATTTCCAGGCTGGCTGCGAGTGGGCTGAACACAACTAAAGACAGACTAAGGAGCAGCGCCGACAACATTCCATGTCGCATGTGGTTCTCCTTATTAGATGCGATCGATTGTGCGACTGAACTGGTGGGAATGCAAACAAAAACGCCACCGGGAATCCGGTGGCGTGGTATGGCTATCGTTTTGACTTACTGACGACGCATGGCATCAAAAAATTCGTCGTTGGTTTTAGTCATCGCCAACTTATCGATCAAGAACTCCATTGCATCGATTTCACCCATTGGGTGGACGATCTTACGCAGAATCCACATCTTCTGCAGTTCATCGTTTTTGGTCAGCAGTTCTTCGCGACGAGTACCGGAGCGATTGAAGTCGATGGCAGGGAAGACACGTTTTTCGGCAATTTTCCGGTTCAGGTGCAGTTCCATATTACCGGTACCTTTAAATTCTTCGTAGATAACTTCATCCATCTTAGAACCGGTATCCACCAACGCGGTAGCGATAATGGTCAGGCTGCCGCCTTCTTCGACGTTACGTGCCGCACCAAAGAAACGTTTAGGACGGTGCAGTGCGTTGGCATCCACACCACCGGTCAATACTTTACCGGATGACGGAACCACTGTGTTGTAAGCACGAGCCAGACGGGTAATAGAGTCCAGCAGGATCACTACATCTTTTTTGTGCTCAACCAGGCGTTTGGCTTTCTCAATCACCATTTCAGCCACTTGAACGTGACGGGAGGCTGGCTCATCGAAAGTAGACGCAATCACTTCACCTTTTACCAGGCGCTGCATTTCGGTTACTTCTTCCGGACGTTCGTCGATCAGCAGCACCATCAATTCACACTCAGGGTGATTGTAAGCGATGCTCTGGGCGATGTTTTGCAGCAACATGGTTTTACCCGCTTTCGGCGGTGCCACGATCAAACCACGCTGACCTTTACCGATTGGCGAGGCCAAATCCAGTACGCGAGCCGTAATATCTTCGGTTGAACCGTTACCACGTTCCATCACCATACGTTCGTTGGCGTGCAGTGGTGTCAGGTTTTCAAACAGGATCTTGTTACGGGCATTATCCGGTTTGTCATCGTTAACAGTGTTAACTTTCAGCAGGGCGAAGTAACGTTCGCCGTCTTTTGGTGGTCGGATTTTACCGGCAATAGAGTCACCGGTGCGCAGGTTAAAGCGGCGAATCTGGCTAGGAGAGACATAGATATCGTCCGGGCCTGCCAAGTATGAACTGTCCGCACTGCGCAGGAAACCAAAGCCATCTTGCAATATTTCCAGAACCCCATCGCCAAATATATCCTCACCACTTTTCGCGTGTGCTTTCAGGATGGCGAAGATAATGTCTTGTTTTCTCAAACGAGCCAGATTTTCTAGGCCCAAGCTTTCGCCAAGTTTCACAAGCTCAGACACAGGTCTGTTCTTTAATTCTGTTAAATTCATGGTGGTGGATACTTGTTTAGTCAAAATAGGATCTGTTATCTAGTTAGATGAATTTGGTCACAGGATCGACCAAGAAGAGAATTCGTTGTTTAATTAACGTGCGATAAACTAGCACTAAATACTAGCCTAGTCTAGATTTAGTTGCCCATCAAAAACAAAACCGCACATTTTTCTGACGTGCGGTTTTCATTTGCAAATTTACAGGTTGGCGTCCAGAAACTCTTTCAGTTGAGTCTTTGACAAAGCGCCCACTTTCGTTGCCGCAACATTGCCATCTTTAAATAGCAACAAGGTTGGAATACCGCGAATACCAAATTTAGGCGGAGTACCTGCGTTCTGATCAATATTCAGTTTACCGATAGTGAGTTTGCCTTCGTACTCTTCGGCGACTTCGTCCAGGATAGGCGCGATCATCTTACATGGTCCACACCACTCTGCCCAAAAGTCAACCAGGACCGGGCCTGCAGCTTGGATTACATCGTTTTCGAAACCTGCATCTGTCAGCTGCAAAATCTTGTCACTCATCTCTTGCTCCAATGTGTATTTCTGCACTGGTTGGATGTTAACCAGTAAATTGATGCCTTATTGGAATGTATTTACTTTCGTATTGCAAGTGGAAGCTGATATTCTATAGCCATGAAAAAGACGCATATCACAGAGCAAAAGTTCGCCGATTTGGGATTACACCCTCAAGTCATTGAAGGATTGGATAAAAAAGGGTTCGAGTTTTGTACCCCTATCCATGCCTTGGCGTTGCCGGTCCTGCTCACCGGCCGAGACATTGCAGGCCAGGCCCAAACGGGTACTGGTAAAACGCTCGCGTTTCTCGCTGCTACTTTTAATCACTTGTTGAATACCGCGGATCCGGAAAGTCGTAAACCGAGCCAACCGCGCGCCATTATTATGGCCCCAACCCGAGAGCTGGCGATCCAGATCTACAACGACGCCGAGTCTCTGATTGCCACCACTGGCATCAAGGCGGGGCTGGCTTACGGTGGCGAAAGCTACGATAAGCAACTGGCGAAACTTGAGCAGGGTGTGGATATTTTGATCGGCACCACCGGGCGCATCATCGACTTCTACAAACAGAAAGTGTTTAACCTGAACCATATTCAGGCTGTAGTGCTGGATGAAGCAGACCGTATGTTCGATCTTGGCTTTATCAAAGACATCCGCTTCCTGTTCCGCCGCATGCCTGAGCCTAAAGACCGTCTCAACATGCTGTTTTCTGCCACCCTGTCATACCGGGTACAGGAACTGGCGTTTGAACACATGCACAATCCTGAGCACGTGGTGGTGGAACCGACGCAAAAAACCGGTCACCGCATCCAGGAAGAGCTGTTCTACCCGTCGAATGAAGACAAGATGTCGCTGCTGCAGACCCTGGTCGAAGAAGAGTGGCCAGATCGGGCGATTATTTTCGCCAACACCAAGCACAAATGTGAATCTATCTGGGGCCACCTGGCGGCAGACGGTCACCGTGTCGGTCTGCTGACCGGCGACGTACCACAGAAAAAACGTGAGCGCATTCTTGAGCAATTCACTCAAGGTGAAGTAGACCTGCTGGTCGCCACCGATGTTGCTGCGCGCGGATTGCATATCCCACAAGTGACCCACGTGTTTAACTACGATCTGCCCGACGACTGCGAAGACTACGTGCACCGCATCGGCCGGACCGGCCGTGCCGGTGCCAGCGGACACTCGATCAGCTTCGCCTGTGAAGAGTACGCGATTAACCTGCCGGCGATCGAAGAGTACATCGAGCACTCTATTCCGGTATCGGACTATGATGCCAACGCGCTGATACGCGATTTCCCGGCACCATTCCGCATGCGTAGCAATAAACCACAGCAACGTCGTACCAACACGGGCGGAGCCCGTTCCGGCAATCGCAAACCACAACGCCGGCCGCGTCCACGCCAGCAGAAGGATTCTTAAGTCGTTTATGAGCCAAGTCGTCCCCTCTCCGCTTTACGCTGCTATCGACCTCGGGTCGAACAGTTTTCACATGCTCGTTGTCCGTCATATTGATGGCAGCGTGCAGACCATGGCGAAAATCAAGCGTAAAGTGCGTTTGGCCGCCGGGCTGGATCAGCACCATGAGCTGAGCCTGGAAGCGATGCAAAGAGGATGGGACTGCTTAAGCCTGTTTGCCGAACGACTGCAGGACATCCCGGCCGGCAATATTCGTATCGTCGGCACGGCCACCCTGAGAACCGCACGCAATGCTGAGCAGTTTCTCAGTCAGGCCAACCGTATCCTGGGCTATCCGATCCAGGTTATTTCCGGTGAAGAAGAGGCCGCGACGATTTATCAGGGCGTGGCACACACCTCGGGCGGCTCAGGGCGGAGACTGGTGGTCGATATTGGTGGCGCCAGTACTGAGCTTATCATCGGCGAAGGCTTTGATGCCCGGGCGCTGACCAGCTTGAAAATGGGCTGTGTCACCTGGCTCGAGCAGCACTTTAAAGACCGCCAGCTAAACCAGAAAAACTTTCAGCAGGCCATCACGGCAGCCAAACAGGCACTGCAGCCGATCTTAACTCAGTACAGTGAACTGGGCTGGGATGTCTGCGTCGGCGCCAGCGGTACCGTCCAGGCTCTGCAGGAAATCATGCTGGCACAAGGCATGGACGAAGTGATCACGCTGGCGAAGCTGAAACGACTACAGAAGCAGGCAATGTTGGCGGATCATCTGGAAGAGCTGGAGATTGAAGGCCTGACCTTAGAGCGTGCGCTGGTGTTTCCAAGCGGCCTGTCGATCCTGATCGCGGTGTTTGAACTGCTGAATATCGATTCGATGACGCTGGCCGGCGGCGCGCTGCGTGAAGGCATGGTGTATGAAATGGTCGCCGGTCTGCGTCAGGACGATATTCGCGCCCGCACCATCAACAGCGTGCAGAACCGCTACCAGCTTGATCAGCCGTATGGACAACTGGTGGCTGACTTGTCGGCCAAGCTGTTGACCCAGTGTGGCGGCGCCGAATGGCTGGCTGAGCCACAGGCAGAAATGCTGCTGGACACCGCCGCCAAGCTGCACGAAATCGGCCTGAGCATAGATTTCAAGCGCGGTGGTGAACACAATGCCTACCTGTTGCAAAACCTGGATCTGCCCGGCTATACCCGGGCTCAGAAGCACCTGCTGGCAGAAATTACCCGCCGCTACCGGGAACAGCTCTCGTCGCTACCCGAGCAGCACGCGGTATCCGACAGCAGTGGTAAACGCATCCTGCGCCTGCTGCGCCTGGCGGTGCTATTAACCCACCGGCGCAACCCTGATCTGGTGCCCGCGCTAACGCTGTCTGCCGATGGCGATAAACTGACGCTGCAAATCAGCCAGCAGTGGCTCGACAGCAATCCACTGACGGCGGCAGAACTGGAAATTGAAGCTAACCGCCAGAGCGATATTGGCTGGCCTTTGACCATCGCCAGCCACTAGCCATTATTCCGCTGCCTGGCCCTGACTGGCAGGCAGCGATTTTCCCCTGCCAAGCGTGACCACCCTCTATCTATTCGCCACACCGCGCGACGAACTATCGCCTGCCTCCTATCATAACGGCTGGAGTGACTGAATGAGCGCATTGGATGAAATCGGTTTTATTAACTGGCCTGACTGGGACTTTAGCCCCGGTTGTTGCCCACCAGTTCAGCCAACGTGGCTGGCAAATCATTGACTGGAACCACCACAGCATCGATCCCAATCAGGCCGGGCAGTGCCAGCAGTTCTGGCAACAGCATCAGCCCGATGCGGTTTGCCACCTGGCGATGGGCAGCGAACAGTGGGCGGCCTGGCTGGCAACCAAATGTCGTGAAGCAAATATCCCGTTTTTATTTGTCAGCAGTGCCATGGTATTCGATGGCACAGACAACGGCCCCTATGACATCTGGCGTACCCGCAACGCTCGGGACGATTATGGCCAGTACAAAATCCGCTGTGAGGATGCCATCTGGCGAGCCAATCCGGATGCCATGGTGGCGCGGATAGGCTGGCAAATCGATCCGCAGGCGGAAGGAAACAACATGCTGTGTCAGCTCGACCAGCAGTTTCAACAGCAGGGTGAAATTGTCGCCAGCCGAGAGTGGATCCCGGCGACATCACGGATGCAGGATACCGCAATCGCTTTTTTGCAGTTGATCGAACGCAACGAGGCGGGCCTGTATCATCTCGACAGCAACGCCCGAACCCAATGGAGTTTCTACCAGCTGGTGCTGAAGCTCAAACGCCATTTTGGCCGCCAGTGGCGCGTAACTGCCTCAGACGACTACCCGCATGACCAGCGCCTGCTGGATGAGCGAATTGCCCTGCCGGACTTAACCAGCTGGCTGCCCTGCCCGGGCGCGGCGATCATCGGCTGCAATTGGGGAGTCACCCACATCACCAATCTGCGCCGGGCCGGCGCCGAGGTCAAAACGCTCTGTGCCAACAACCTGACCAAAGCTCAGCAAACCGCGCAGCGCTATCAGGTGGCGCAGGCTTGCAACTCGATAGCGGATCTTACCCAGCACGAAATTATTGTGCTCGCCACCCCGGCGGACAGTCACGCCGGCATCCTTGCTGAGCTGGCCGATAACGCCATCATCTGTGAGAAACCCTTACTTGGTGTGAGGGGTGACAGACCGCGACTGGATGCGCACCGTGCGCCGCTGCTGGTCAACTACGCTTTCAGCCAGCTTAACACTGCAGCCTGGATCAGCCGTTGGCTGCAGCAGCAACCTGGCCGCTGTCATATCACCCTGCATAGCTCAGTCAATCTACCGGGTGATTTCAGCCTGGCCGAGTGGTTTCTGGAAACCGCCAGTCATCCCGTCTCCTGGCTGCTGCACCTGTTCGGCGAACCAGAGCAGATCAAACGTCAACAGCAAGGCCAGACCCTGTCACTGCAGTTTCACTGCCAAAAGCATCAGCTTGAGATCCATTTTCAGCTCGGCGATCAGCCCGGTATTCATCACCAGTGGCAGATTGAAACCGGCGGGCAAAAACTCGAGTGCGGCGGCGGATTTACTCCCGGCTACAACTGGCGTTTTGAGCCGATTCGCATCAACGGAGAAACGGTAACCGAAGGTGAGTACAGTGACTCCGATTGCTGGCACGATGCCAACCGCCGGCTGATGTGCCTGATGGTCAGTATGCTAAACGGTAATGTGGACTGGCAGTGGGGATTGGATCAGGGCGCCTTTGATAAAACCAAGGCGCTGTGGCTGGAAAAACTGCTTGATGAGTAGCCTTTGCCAACAGAGAGCAGTGAAATCGGTGGCGCGCTAACTTCGCGCCACCTAAATGCAGTTACTGAGCAGTGCTCTGGATACGGAACTCTGGATTGACACTGGTGAGTTTTTTCACCAGGTAGTTGAGCAGTACGCCATAGATAGGAATAAACAGCCCCAGGCTGATCACCAGCTTGACGCCATAGTCTACCGCAGCGATTTCCGTCCAGTTCTCGGCCATAAAGGCATCCGGACTCTGGTAAAACGCGATGGCGAAAAAAGCCAACGTATCCAGCGCATTACCAAACAGGGTCGAACAGGTAGGGGCAATCCACCACTGTTTTAACTGGCGCAGGCGGTTAAACACCTGCACATCCAGGATCTGGCCGAGCAGATAAGCCATAAAACTGGCGATGGCTATCCGGGCGACAAACAGGTTGAACTCACTCAGATTCGCCAGCCCCTGGAACTGACCTTCAAAAAACAGTACCGACAACAGGTAAGAAACCAGCAGTGCCGGCATCATCACCCGAAAAATAATCCCGCGCGCCATCTCGGCACCGAATATCCGCACCGTCAGATCGGTGGCCAGAAAAATAAACGGGAAAGTAAAGGCACCCCAGGTGGTGTGGAAGCCAAAAAGGGTAAAGGGTAACTGCACCAGATAGTTGCTGGAGGCAATGACGACTAAGTGAAACAGGACCAGATATTTAAGGGCGTGGCGCTGCTGCGCGCGAGTGAATTGACTCATTACGATACCTTTTTAGTTTGGTTTGGGGGTGAGGGAACCCAAATCGAATCAATAAGATTCTGACCAACGATGTATGAAACCTGATAGCTAACTATCAGAGCAGCCGGCGATTATAGCGCAAATAATCACCGCCGCAACCCACCGGCGACAGGCAAACGGTTTCGCTCAGAATCCGCGCTGGAACAGCTGGGCCAGAAATGCCATTTCATCCTGGGACTGGTCAATTACCAGCGCTTCCAGCCACAGGTTTTCACTGTAGTGTTCGGCTTTGAGCAGCATCTGACAGCCTTCAAAATCGATCAGCCAGGAATGCAGGTCGGCATCCCACTGCTTTTCGATCACCGTGGCCGACAGCAACCGGACTAACTGCTCGCCAAGGGGCGGAAAAGAGTCAAAATCAAAGCTCGGCGCTGCAATTATGATGCGCCCCTGCTCAGGCTCGAATTCACGCAAGCCAAACTGAGCCTGCGGTGAGTGTGGGGAAATGCCATCAACCATAGTGCGTCAGGTGCTCCTGTATTAAGTCCAAAAACGGATCGGCGTATTTTTCCAGTTTACGCTGACCGACGCCGTTGACCGCCAACATTTCGCCATAACTGGTGGGCAGGATCTCCGCCATATCGATCAGGGTTGCATCGCTGAATACCACATAAGGTGGCAAACCGTCTTCATCGGCGATCGACTTACGCAGTTTGCGTAACTTGGCAAACAGCTTTTTGTCGTAGTGCTTGTTGGATAACTTGTCTGAGCGGGCCGAGCGGGCGGCGGTATCCAGACGCGGCACCGCCAGTTCAAGCCCCACTTCGCCACGCAGCAGTGGCCGCGCTTCGGCGGTCAGTTGTAGGGTGGAATTACGGGTAATGTTTTGTTGCAGCAGCCCTTTATGGATCAGCTGACGAAAAATACTCACCCAGTAGTCATGGCTGTGGTCACGGCCCAGGCCGTAAGTGGACAGTTTGTCGTGGCCCTGCTCGCGGATGCGCACGTTTTGCATGCCGCGCAGCACTTCCACCACATAGCCCATACCAAACGACTGGTTGACCCGATAGACGCAGGAGAGCGCTTTTTGTGCCTGCTCGGTGGCATCAAAACGCTTCGGCGGGTCGAGGCAGATATCGCAGTTGCCACATGGCTGTTCACGGTACTCACCGAAGTAGTTCAACAATACCTGACGACGGCAGGTCTGTGCTTCGGCAAAAGCACTCATCGCATTTAGCTTATGGCTTTCGACCTGTTTCTGCGGCCCGTCTTGCTTTTCATCCAGCATACGGCGCAGCCAGCTGATGTCCGCCGGGTCATACAGCATCATGGCTTCGGCTGGCAGGCCATCCCGGCCGGCACGACCGGTTTCCTGATAGTAGGATTCAATATTGCGCGGAATATCGAAATGGACCACAAAGCGTACGTTGGGCTTGTTGATGCCCATACCAAACGCCACCGTGGCCACCACTACCTGAATGTCATCGCGCTGAAACGCTTCCTGAACGTAGCCTCGTTCATCGCTGTCCATGCCAGCGTGGTAACCGGCGGCACGAATATGGTTGTTGCACAGCTTCTCGGTCAGCATTTCGACCTTTTTCCGGCTGCCGCAATAGATGATGCCGCACTGGTTTTTCTGCTCGGCCAGAAACCGTATCACCTGGCTGACCGGTTTGTGCTTCTCCACTAGGGTATAGCGGATATTGGGCCGGTCGAAACTGCCCAGATAGACATACGGATCGCTCAGTTGCAGTCGCTGGGTAATGTCGCTGCGGGTCGCTTCATCGGCGGTGGCGGTCAGAGCCATCACCGGCACATGGGGGAACTGCTGCTTGATCTGACCCAGCGCGGCATACTCTGGCCTAAAATCGTGCCCCCACTGGGAGATACAGTGCGCTTCATCTACCGCCAGCATCGCTAGGGGCAATGCCTGCAGCCGTTCAATAAACTCGCGCGTCAACACCCGCTCCGGCGAGACGTACAGCAGTTTCAACTCACCGGCGTGCATCCGGTTGTAGACCGATATCAGCTCTTCGCGGCTCATGGTCGAGTTGACATACGCCGCCGCCACACCATTGGCCACCAATTGGTCGACCTGGTCTTTCATCAGCGAAATCAGCGGCGAGATCACCAACGTCAACCCCTGGTGCAGTAAAGCCGGAATTTGGTAGCAGAGTGATTTGCCGCCGCCGGTGGGCATGATCACCAGACCGTCACGGCCTTCCACGGCCGCCGCGATCACGGCTTGCTGGCCGTCGCGAAAATCCTGGTAGCCAAAAACAGTCTGCAAAACAGAGTGCGCGGTAGCGGGGGTCTGACTGGGTTGGGCGAGCAGCGTGGCGGTCATTCAGTTCTCTATGGCGTTAATAGCGGGTGGACAGTCAATTGACAAAGCGCTAATTGTAGTGGGGAATCCCGGCGAATAAAACCGCAAAATGTTAGCACAATCCCAACAGCGCTCGTATACTGCATGCCTAGCTCAGCAAATTTAACAATATAATAACCAATGACCACAGAACAACAGCAGGCGCGCCAAGGGGTATTGTTTGCCATAGGTGCCTACACCATGTGGGGGATTGCCCCGATCTATTTCAAAGCCGTCGGTCAGGTTGCGCCGATTGAGATCCTCGCTCACCGGGTGATCTGGTCTTTCGTGCTGCTGGCGGTGTTGCTGCATCTTGGCCACGCCTGGGGCCGGGTTTCGGTGATGCTGCGCGACAAGCGCACTATGCTCTACCTGGTGTCCACCGCCCTGCTGGTCGGAGTCAACTGGCTGATCTTCATCTGGGCCATCAATAGCAATCATATGTTGGATGCCAGCCTGGGTTACTATATCAACCCGCTGCTCAATGTCGTGTTAGGGATGGTATTCCTCGGCGAGCGGCTGCGTAAATTTCAGTGGTTTGCGGTCGCCCTGGCGACCAGCGGCGTGATGGTTCAGTTGATCGCATTTGGCTCGGTGCCGGTGATCGCTATCGCGCTGGCGCTCAGTTTCGGCTTTTATGGCCTGCTGCGTAAGAAAGTATCGGTGGATGCCCAGACCGGACTGTTTGTCGAAACCCTGGTGATGCTGCCTGCTGCACTGATCTACCTGTTCGGCTTCGCCAACTCGGCCACCAGTGATCTGTTGGCCAATTCCAGCCAGCTTAACCTGCTGCTGATCTGCGCCGGTATCGTCACTACCCTGCCACTGCTCTGTTTTACCGGTGCGGCCACCCGGCTCAAACTGTCTACCCTGGGCTTTTTCCAGTACATCGGCCCGAGCCTGATGTTTTTGCTGGCGGTACTGGTATATGGAGAGCAGTTCAGTGTCGACAAAGCGTTAACCTTTGGCTTTATCTGGTCATCTCTGGTGATTTTCAGTGTCGACGGACTGAGGCAGAACCGCAAAGTGCGCCGTCAGTCTCAGCCGGCGGCTTAACCGGCAAACTTGCCAGACATAAGAACTGTTATGAATGAAATGACTATCCTCGCCACCCTGGCCACGGTCCACTTTGTCGCGCTGATGAGCCCGGGACCGGATTTTGCTCTGGTGGTGCAAAATGCCAGTCGTTACGGCCGCCAGACCGGGCTGTTTATTGCGCTGGGATTATCCTGTGGCATCTTGCTACACGCACTGCTGAGCCTGACCGGCGTCAGCTATCTGGTGCAGACCCAACCGGCACTGTTCGCACTGTTGCAACTGGTTGGCGGCGGCTATTTGCTTTATCTGGGCAGCGGTGCGCTGACCAGCAGTTGGCGACGCTGGCGCAGTGGCAGTAGCACTGGCCCGGTCACTTCAAGCGGTCTGGTATTGCACAATAAACGCCAGGCATTTTCACGCGGTTTTACCACCAATATACTCAACCCCAAGGCGCTGGTGTTTTTTATCAGCCTGATGTCCAGCCTGGTACCGGCCAGCATGTCTGCCGGCGGTAAAACCCTGGCTCTGGCGCTATTGTTCGGTCTGTCTCTGCTGTGGTTTTCGCTGCTGGCCTGGTTTCTGTCCACCCAGGCACTACAACAACGCCTGCAGCGACTGTCACTGTTGATCGATACCCTGTGCGGGGTGGTTTTTACTCTGGTCGGCAGCGGAATACTGCTGCGGGTAGTGATGACACTGCTGGGCTAAAGCCCACACAAATTCGCCACGCACTGAGCGAAAGTGGAGAAGCCAGCTCTGCTCGTCTAGCCTTATCAGACAACCGATAAGGAGCTGGTTATGCCGCGATATCCCTTCCTGTTACTCAGCCTAGCGCTGAGCCTGTTTCCCGTGACAATTTATGCCAGCCAGGCCACTGACGCCGTGGCACCAGAGCCGGCAACCGGTCAGCGAGAGCATGCGCTGGTCACCGGCAAGCAGTGGATGGTTACCACCGCCCATCCGCTGGCCAGTAAAGCGGGCGCCACTATCTTAGCCAACGGCGGCAATGCCATCGATGCCATGGTCGCCGTTCAACTGGTGCTGGGGCTGGTTGAGCCGCAATCTTCCGGGCTGGGTGGCGGGGCTTTTCTGCTTTACTGGGACGGGAAACAGAAACAACTGACCAGTTTCGATGGCCGGGAAACCGCCCCCCAGGCGGTGACACCGAGACTCTTCCAGGATGAGCAGGGACAACCGCTGAAATTTTACGATGCGGTGGTCGGTGGTCGCTCGGTCGGTACACCGGGTACGGTACAGCTATTGTGGCAGGTGCATCAGCGCTACGGAAAACTGCCCTGGAACCATCTGTTTGATAACGCGATTGAACTGGCAGAGCAGGGCTTTGTCATCTCGCCTCGGCTGGCCGCGATGATCGAAAAAGATGCCGAGCGGCTTGGTCGCTACTCCACCACCCGCAGCTATTTTTTTGATGCACAGGGCCAGCCGAGACAGGCTGGCAGTCTGATGGTCAATCCAGAATATGCCGACACGCTGCGCTTGCTGGCGCAGCACGGCGCTGAGATTTTCTATCAGGGTGAGATCGGTGACGATATCGTCAATACCGTTCGTCAGGCGAAGGGCAACCCTGGTTTGCTGGCGAAACAAGATTTGCGCCGCTATCAGGCCAAGCAACGTCCCCCTGTCTGCAGTCCTTATCATGAGTACCAGGTGTGTGGCATGGGACCACCCAGCTCCGGGGCGCTGACCGTTGGCCAGATCTTAGCCATCACCGAACAGTTTGACCTGCGCGGCTGGGGCCCGACTAGTGCCACCAGCTGGCAAGTGCTGGCGGATGCGTCACGACTGGCATTCGCCGACCGCTCAAGATATATGGCGGATGCGGATTACGTCGCCATGCCGGTGCAGGGGCTGCTGGATAGCGATTATCTGCGTCAAAGAGCCAAACTGATCACCCCGGGCAAAGCGCTCAAGTCGGTCGCGCCGGGCCAGCCACCCTGGTACCATGCCCGTCGCTACGCTGATGATGAGTCGCTGGAGCTGGCCTCCACCAGCCACTTCAATATACGTGACCGCGACGGCAATCTGGTCTCCATGACCACCACCATAGAAAATGCTTTTGGCTCACGGCTGATGGTGCGCGGCTTTCTGCTTAACAATGAACTGACCGATTTTTCATTTCGCACGCACGATAACGACCGGCCGATCGCCAATCAGATCGCACCGGGTAAACGGCCTCGTTCCTCCATGGCGCCCACCATCGTTTTGCGCCAGGGTATACCATACCTGGCTATCGGCTCACCCGGCGGCAGCCGGATTATCGGCTATGTGGCTCAGGCGATCATCGCCCATACCCAGTGGGGACTGGATATCCAACAGGCGATCAACCAGCCACATCTGCTCAGCCGCTTTGGGGAACTGGAGCTGGAACAGGGTACCGAAGCGGTCAGATTTGCCGCCGAATTACAACGCATCGGCTATCAGGTCAAAGAGAGCGAATTAAACTCCGGTCTGCATGCTATCCGCATTGATGGCAAGCAATTGCAAGGGGCAGCAGACCCACGTCGCGAAGGCTTGGCGGTTTCGGATAATAAATAGCAGGGCAGATCGTCCCGACCGTTTGTGCGAGATCTCTTACAAACTAATAGGGAAATCTCTGTTTGTCGCACAGAAAAAAGACGGTAAAAATATCTAACATAATGATATTTAATAACTTTAAATAGATTGTTATGCAATCAGAGAGAAAAAGTGCTCTGCTCAGCGTTGCCGATTCGGCCAGAAGTCGTAAGATGAATGTGTCGGAAGGATTCTGACACGGAACAGGAAATTACCACGGATTTGGTGGTCTTCAGGATGAAGAATCGGTTGTTCAGGATGAATAATCGGCAAGGAAAGCAAAACTGGACATTGAACGGACGCAATAGTAACTAGGATGGTTGCTACTAAGGATGGGAAATGGACACCTCTGGACGAGGCAAGGACTGAACATCAGGATGATGTAAGGGACACCGCTCAGGGAACAAGTGATGTGCGCTAACCGGGAAAGTTAGCAGACCAGGATCAGGTCATGGACACCGCTAGGATGGCGACGAAAGGACTAAGCTGACGGATTCAGCATACTATCAAGGAATAGATGCAGGGAGCACACTTAGTAGCCGGATTGCTGCGAGTAAGACTATAACCCCGACGGGCGCAAGCCCTCGGGGTTTTTCTTTGCCTGTAATCTGTCTTCAGCGGCTTTGCTTCCCTCAGCCACCGGCGCTCTACCGTCTTGCACACCGGCCAGAATGCCACAGGGCAGCTTGTCGCTGCCCTGTGCGTGAACTGATTCATTGCAGACCAGCGTCAGCCATTCACCGAAGCTGGCTCACAATCTTTCCAGTTTGGCGTAAGCGGTCACCAGCCATTTGATCCCTTCGCCGTTAAACGCCACCTGTACCCGGCTCTGCGGACCGCTGCCTTCAAAATTAATGATGGTGCCTTCACCAAATTTCGGATGCATCACCCGGGCCCCCAGGCTAAAGCCAGTTTCATTAAAGCTCTCTTTGACCACTTTCTGACTGAAGCGACCGCTGCTGGCCGGGCGGCTGACCTGGGCTTTCATCCGGACTTCATCCAGGCACTGTTCCGGCAGTTCACGAATGAAACGGGACGGCTTATGGTATTTGTCCTGGCCGTACAAGCGGCGCATTTCGGCATAGGTGATATAGAGTTTTTGCATCGCCCGGGTCATACCGACGTAACAGAGCCGGCGCTCCTCCTCCAACCGGCCCGCTTCCTCGGCCGACATCTGGCTGGGGAACATGCCCTCTTCCACCCCGACCATAAACACCAGCGGGAATTCCAGGCCTTTGGCACTGTGCAGTGTCATCAGTTGGACAGCATCTTCAAATTCGTCTGCCTGACCTTCACCGGCTTCCAGCGCCGCATGGGTAAGGAACGCAGTCAGCAGCGGCATATCTTCCGCCTCTTCCGGCGGCTCAAACTGACGGGTTGCCGTTACCAGCTCTTCCAAGTTTTCAATCCGCGCTTTGGATTTTTCACCTTTTTCCTGCTGATACATCTCGTATAAACCGGAGTGCTTGATCACGTGGTCGGTCTGCTGATGCAGCGACATCTCGCTACTGTCGTCTTCCAGCGCATTGACCAGTTCGACAAAGCGGCTCAGCGCGCCCGCCGCGCGGCCTGCCAGCACCTTTTCTTCCAACAGGGCCACACACGCCTGCCACAGGGTACAGCCACGATCCCGGGCGGCAAACCGTATCGTTTCCAACGTCTTATCGCCCAGACCACGGGTTGGCGTATTGACCACCCGCTCAAAGGCGGCGTCGTCATTACGGTTAGCGATCAGGCGCAGGTAGCCCAGCGCATCTTTCACTTCCTGGCGTTCGAAGAAGCGCATGCCACCGTAAATGCGGTACGGCAGGCCCGCCTGGATCAGGGCTTCTTCCAGCACCCGCGACTGGGCGTTATTGCGATACAACATGGCACTGTCTTTCAGGGTGCCGCCCTGCTCTTGCCAGGTCTGGATTTTGCTGACCGCAAAGCGCGCTTCATCCAGCTCGTTGTAGGCCGAATAGACCGAAATCGGCTCGCCTTGCTGACCGTCGGTCCACAGCTCTTTGCCCATCCGCTCGGTGTTGTTGGCGATCAGGGTATTGGCCGCATCCAGAATGGTTTTGGTCGAACGGTAGTTCTGCTCCAGACGAACGGTATTCACGCTGGGGAACTCGCGGGTAAACTTCTCGATATTTTCCACTTTGGCCCCGCGCCAGCCATAGATCGACTGGTCGTCGTCACCGACGATCATCACGTGGCACTGTGGCCCGGCCATCATTCGCAGCCAGGCATACTGAATGTTGTTGGTATCCTGAAATTCGTCCACCAGGATGTGTTTAAAGCGGGCCTGATAGTGCTCGCGGATGGCGGTTTTGTCGCGCAGCAATTCATGCGCCCGCAACAGGATTTCCGCAAAATCGACCAGCCCCGCCCGGTCGCAGGCTTCCTGATAGGCCTGATACAGCTGCAGATAGGTCTTAGTGACCGGGTCGTGGTAAGCGTCGATGTGCGCCGGCCGCAGCCCTTCATCTTTTTTACCGTTGATCCACCAGGCGACCTGGCGCGGCGGCCACTGTTTTTCATCCAGATTCTGCGCTTTGATCAGCCGGCGCAGCAGCCGCTGCTGGTCGTCGCTGTCGATGATCTGAAAGTCTTCCGGCAGCTTGGCATCCAGGTAGTGGGCGCGCAAGATACGGTGGCAGATACCATGAAACGTGCCGTTCCACATTCCCGCCGCGCTGCCCATCATCAGCTCTTCAATTCGACCGCGCATTTCGGCAGCCGCCTTGTTGGTGAAGGTCACCGACATGATGGCAAACGGCGACGCCTCTTCCACCGACATCAGCCAGGCGATCCGGTGCACCAGCACCCGGGTTTTGCCACTACCGGCCCCGGCCAGCACCAACAGGTTTTCCAGCGGTGCCGCCACCGCTTCGCGTTGTTTGTCGTTCAAACCGTCGAGTAAAAGAGAGGGATCCATCATGGCAAGCGCTACTGGTTATTTATACATAGCAGAGAATTATAACCGAAAGACCTGCGGAACATCAGTCCATTTGTATAAAAAATCGCTCCTTTAAAAATTACTAATAAACAATGCATTACAAATAAATAGCCATAAAAAACGGCGAGAAGTAACAAAAATGTGAAAGTTTTTTCGTTCCACCGCTATCTCTTTTGATTAGCAAGCAAGTGGTCTTCCCTCTGCTTGCAGATGAGTAAAGGAAACTATCAGAGGAATGAACCATGAAAAATTCAAATCTTGCAGTTGCTGCTGCGGTCACCGGTCTGCTTGCCTTAGGCGGAACCCTGCTGACATCCACCCCGGCCGTCGCCGCGGAAAAAGAAAAATGCTATGGCGTGGCGAAAGCGGGCAAAAATGACTGTGCAACCAAAACCGGTTCCTGCGCCGGTACCGCGAAAGAAGACAACCAGAAAGATGCCTTTGTCGTAGTGCCAAAAGGCTTATGCGACAAACTGGCTGGCGGCATGACCGAAGAGTCGTAAGCCCAGCGCTCTGATGCGCGCGCTCAACCGTCGCATCAGAGCCTGACCCGGACCGAATAAGGATTTGCTCATGACCCCGTTGGAATTTCACCCTCAGGTTGGTGTCGGACTGCGTTCACCCCACTGGACCTTTTTCACCGAGCAGCGCCCGGCGCTCAGCTGGCTGGAGATCCACAGTGAAAATTACTTCCAGCCGAATTCGGCCGGGCGGCGCTGTCTCAATAAACTGGCCAGTCACTATGCCATCAGTTGCCACGGCATCGGCTTGTCACTGGGCAGCGTTGAACGCGTCAACACCGATCAGCTACAGCAACTGGTAACCCTGGTGAATGATATCGAGCCGATTCTGGTCTCCGACCACCTCAGCTGGAGTGAGCACGGCGGGCATTACTTCAATGACTTACTGCCGCTACCCTATACCGAAGAAGCGCTGCAGGTGTTCTGTCGCAATCTGCTGCAAGTACAGGATGCCCTCAAACGACCGCTGCTGATCGAAAATCCGTCCAGCTACCTGGCATTTAGCCACTCCACCATTCCCGAGTGGCAGTTTCTGGCTGAAGTACAACGCCGCACCGACTGCCGTCTGCTGCTCGACCTGAACAATGTCTACGTGTCGGCATTCAATCACGGTTTTGATTGCGATGAGTATCTGGCGGCGATCCCCGCCGCGGCAGTGGATGAAATACATCTGGCGGGCTTTAGTGTCAAATCCTATCCGCAGGGTGAACTCTGGATTGATACCCACAGCCGGCCGGTAGCCGAGCCGGTCTGGCAACTGTATCAGCAGTGGCTGGCAGAGCACGGTGCGCGCCGCACCCTGATCGAGTGGGACTTGGACATTCCTGAGCCACAGGTACTGCTGGCAGAAGCCGCTAAGGCCAGTGACCGGTTGGCTGACAGCGAATGGCAACGGAAGAGGGCGTAACCATGTTATCTCTGGCCCAGTTGCAGCATCAGTTCAGCCAGGCGCTCTGCCACCAGCAGTCCGCCGTTAGCAGCCATATCCGCTCCGATCACTTCAGCGCCGAGCAACGGCTACAGGTGTATCGCAACAACTTTATTATCAGCCTCAGTGAAGTATTACAGGCGGGCTACCCGATGTTGCTGCAGCTGGTCGGAGAGGAGTGTTTTAATCAGTTAGCCAGGCGACATGTACTGAGCTACCCGCTGAAATGCGCCGATGTCAGCCAGTATGGTGAGCATTTCAGTGATAGCGTAGCGCAATGCGAATCCGTGATCTCGGCGGTCCCTTATGCCGCCGATGTCGCCCGGTTTGAGTGGTGTCTGGATCTGGCCCGGCAGCGGCAAAGTCAGCTTAGCGCAAACAGCAGTGGCTCACCTATCGCCGAACTGGCCCAGGTGCCGGCCGCGCGGCAGAGCGAGATTCAACTGCTGCTGGATCTGTCTCTGTTCGCATTCCGGTCAGATTACGCCCTGTTCGCGCTGCATCAGGCTTTTATTAATCAGAATTTTCAGAAACTTAACCTGTATCAGCCACAATGCGGAGTGATCGGCTGCGATGACAATGGCCAGCCCTGGAGCCTGGCATTAACCACGGTTCAATACCAACTGTTGACAGCCATCGGCGAAGGACACCCCCTGGGTCAGATAGAAGCTGCATTGCTGGGCGAATTGCCGGCACTGCTGCGCCTTCAATTGCTGACGGGATATCGCTTGCTCAATGAGGAGAACCAATCATGAATGCGGTGACTTTGAAACGCTATCTGAGCCGATACGACCAACTGATCAATACCGCGCAGCAGCTGTTGCTGCCGGCCTTACTATTGTTGTTTCGGCTCTGGCTGGGCTGGGTGTTTTTCCGCTCTGGACTGCTGAAATTCAACAGCTGGGACAGTACGCTGTATCTGTTTGAATATGAATACCAGGTGCCGCTGCTGCCCTGGCTTTGGGCCGCTTATCTCGGCACGGCCGCCGAACTGATTCTGCCGCTGTTTATCGTCCCCGGTCTGCTGACCCGGCCGATGGCACTGCTACTGTTTGGCTTCAATGCCATAGCGGTGATTTCCTATCCGCTACTCTGGTCGCGGGGATTCTACGACCATCAGCTATGGGGGCTGATGATGCTGATTCTGCTTATCTGGGGGCCGGGACGCTACTCACTGGATCACTGGCTCAGGCGGACCATCACCAGGGCTTAGTTGTCGTCGCTCAGTTCTTCTTTGACCGACTTCACCGCATCGCGAGAGGCGTGTCCAATCGCCTTAGTGGTGTCGCGAGTGGCATGGCCTATCGCCGTACCGGCCTCTTTCACTTCCGCGCAGCCGGATAAGCCGATCAGTAGTGCTGAAAGCAGCAAACAGGTTTGAATAATTTTTCGCATGGTATCTCCTTGATTAGGCGAAAATATACCATCGGACATACTAAAAACCCACCAGTCCTGGTGGGTTTTCGCTTAACTCGGGCAATGGTTCACATTTCCCGCTCTGGCCCTGACTGGATGGCCTGTCAGGCAGCAATGCCGCTATGGCGTAGCAGGGCGTCGATTTGTGGTTCGCGACCTCGGAATCGCTTGAACAGCTCCATTGGCTCCTCACTGCCGCCCATCTCCAGAATATTGTTCAGGAAGCTCTGGCCCGTCTTGGTGTTAAAGATGCCATCCTCTTCAAAGCGCGAGAAGGCATCAGAAGACAGCACTTCCGCCCACAGGTAACTGTAGTATCCGGCGCTGTAGCCACCGGCAAAAATGTGGCTGAAGCTGTGGGAGAAACGGTTCCACTCCAGGCTCGGCAATACCGCGACCTTGGCCTTAACTTCAGCCAGGGTTTCCAGCACCCGTGGCCCCACTTCCGGGTCATACTCGGTGTGCAGGGTAAAATCAAACAGGCCGAACTCCAGTTGGCGCAGAATGAACATTGCCGACTGGAAGTTTTTCGCCGCCAGCATTTTCTCCAGCATCTCGCTAGGTAGCGGTTCGCCAGTTTCATAGTGACCGGAGATAAACGCCAGCGCCTGCTCTTCCCAACACCAGTTTTCCAGGAACTGGCTTGGCAGCTCGACGGCATCCCAAGGCACACCATTGATTCCCGAGACAGCGCCGGTTTCGACCTTAGTCAGCATGTGGTGGATACCGTGGCCGAATTCATGGAACAGAGTGACCACTTCATCGTGGGTAAACAGCGCCGGTTTGTCACCGATCGGCTTGTTGAAGTTGCAGGTCAGGTAAGCCACCGGAGTCTGCAGTTCGCCCAGGCTGTTGATGCGGCGCACCCGGCACTCGTCCATCCAAGCGCCGCCGCGTTTGTGTTCACGGGCGTACAGGTCCAGGTAGAAGCTGCCGCGCAGTTCACCGCTTGGGTCGAGAATATCAAAAAAGCGTACGGACTCATGCCAGCTGTCCACGCCTTGACGCTCCTGCACTGTCATGCCAAATACCCGCTTCAGCACTTCGAACAGTCCGCTGACCACTTTGGCTTCAGGGAAGTAGGGTCGCAGCTCTTCATCAGAAATCTGGAACAGGTGCTGTTTCTGCTTTTCGCTGTAGTACGGGATATCCCACAAGTTCAGTTGTTCGACGCCAAACTCTTGCTTGGCAAACTGACGCAGCTGTTCCACTTCGCGCTCGCCCTGGGGTTTAGCCCGGCTGGCAAGATCATTGAGGAAGCTCAGCACCTGGGCTGGCTCTTCCGCCATCTTAGTCGCCAGCGATTTTTCGCTGTAGTTGTTAAAACCGAGCATGCGGGCAATTTCATGGCGCAGTTTCAGCTGCTCATTGATGATGTCGCTGTTATCCCATTTACCGGCGTTCGGTCCGCGGTCAGAAGCGCGGGTCACGTACGCTTCGTACAGTTCACGGCGCAGTTCCTGATTGTCACAGTAAGTCATCACCGGCAGATATGACGGGATATCCAGCGTTAGCAGGTAACCGTCCAGCTGTTTGGCTTCTGCCGCCGCTTTCGCCGCCGCTAATGCAGACTCTGGCATGCCCGCCAGTTCACCCTCGTCGGTGATCTGCTTGGTCCAGCCCATGGTGGCATCCAGCACATTGTTGGAAAACTGCGAGCTCAGTTCTGACATCCGTTTGCTGATTTCACCGTAGCGGTGCTGTTCATCGGCAGGCAAGCCGATACCGGACAGTTCAAAATCGCGCAACGCATTGGTGATGGTTTTCTGCTCTGCCGTGCTCAGCGAGGCAAACTCTTCACTGGCTTTGATCGCTTTATAGGCTTCAAACAGCCCTTTGTGTTGCCCTACCCAAGTACCGTATTCAGACAGGATCGGCAGACAGCTTTCATAGGCTTCACGCAGCTCTTCACTGTTTACCACCGAGTTCATATGGCTGACCGGTGACCAGATGCGACTGAGACGGTCATCCACTTCTTCTATTGGTGCGATCACTGCCTGCCAGCTGGGCTTTTCACCACTGCTCAGTACCTGCTCAATTTTGGTTTTGCAGTCGGCAATGGCCTGTTCGACGGCGGGTTTTACATGTTCAGGTTGAATCTGAGAAAACGGCGGTAAATCGGTAAACGTCAGCAACGGGTTCGACATAGAGCATTCCTTTTGAATCAAGAACGAAGCCGGGCTTCGCTCTTGCGAGCGGTTAGGTGTGTATTAACTAAATATAGGTAGGTTCTGCAATTTTCAATAGTGACGTATAATCGTAGCCAGTTATTTACCTGTTTAGCCAGCTTCACACCGGGAGAGAGGCCAATTTGTTAAGTTATCGCCACAGTTTTCACGCCGGCAACCACGCGGACGTGATCAAACATATCGTTCAGAGCCTGATCCTTGAAGCCCTGAAACAGAAAGACAAACCTTTCGTCTATCACGATACCCATTCCGGTGTCGGCCGTTACGACCTAACCCACGAGTGGTCAGAAAAAACCGGTGAGTACAAACAGGGTATCGGCCGAATCTGGCAACAGACCGAGACACCGGCCGAACTTGAGGGATACCTTGCCTCAGTGCGACAGCTGAACAATGGCGAGACGCTGCGCTACTACCCGGGTTCACCGCGAGTGGCGCGGGCACAAATCCGCCCCCAGGATCGCATGGTACTGACCGAGCTGCACCCCAGCGACTACCCGCTACTGGAGCAGGAGTTTCACCGTGACCATCAGGTCAGCATTTACAAAAAGGATGGCTTTGCCCAATTAAAAGCCAGCCTGCCACCGAAAGAGCGCCGCGGGTTGGTGTTGATCGACCCACCCTATGAACTGGCGCGGGAATACCGCGACGTGGTGACTGCGATTGCCCAGAGTTACAAGCGCTGGGCAACCGGCATTTACGCCATCTGGTACCCGGTGGTCAACCGCTGCGACATCGACGACATGATCGAGGGGCTGCAAGGGCTGGGTATTCGCAAAATTTTGCAGATCGAGCTTGGCGTTGCGGCAGACAATAACGAGCGCGGTATGACCGCTTCCGGCATGATAGTGATCAACCCACCCTGGAAGCTGGAAAGTCAGATGCAGACCGTGCTGCCGTTTTTGCAGCAGTCCATCGCGCCGGCCACCGGCCACTATAAAGTGGAATGGCTGGTGCCGGAATAAAGCCGGGCCGAACCGAACCGGGCTGAGATCGCGCGGCGAAATAGCTTGAGTTATGGCAATTTGCCCTCACTATAGTGGGAATAGCGAATAATAAAGATAGATAGGGATGCTGAACCGTTTGGTTCAGCCCATACGCTAAATTTGGAGAAAGTAATGGCGACTCATTTTGATTATATCTGTATCGGCGGCGGCAGCGGCGGCATCGCCTCGGCTAACCGTGCGGCCATGTACGGCGCCAAAGTGGCGCTGATCGAAGCCAAAGATCTGGGCGGCACCTGTGTTAACGTTGGTTGTGTACCCAAGAAAGTGATGTGGCACGGCGCCCAGGTCGCGGAAGCGATGAACCTTTACGCGGCCGACTACGGCTTTGACGTAGCGGTGAACGGCTTTAACTGGCAGACGCTGGTCGACAGCCGCCAGGCCTATATCGGCCGTATCCACCAGTCTTACGACCGGGTATTGGGCAACAATAAAGTGGAAGTGATCCGCGGCTTTGCCAAATTTGTCGACGCGAAAACCGTTGAGGTTAACGGCCAGCACTACACCGCTGACCACATCCTGATCGCCGTCGGCGGTCGCCCGACCATCCCTAATATCCCCGGCGCCGAATACGGCATCACTTCAGATGGTTTTTTTGAGCTGACCGAACAGCCAAAACGGGTTGCGGTCATCGGCGCGGGCTATATCGCGGTGGAAATCGCCGGCGTATTGCATGCGCTGGGCAGCGAAACCCACCTGTTCTGCCGCAAACAGTCGCCACTGCGCAGCTTTGACCCGATGATCATCGATACCCTGGTGGAAGTGATGGATGCCGAAGGTCCGACGCTGCACACCCACTCAGTACCTAAGCAAGTGATCAAACAAGCCGACGGCAGCCTGACACTGGAGCTGGAAAATGGTGAAAGCCAGAATGTCGATACGCTGATCTGGGCGATTGGCCGCCATCCGACCACGGACGCCATTAACCTGCAGGCGACCGGAGTGGCAACTACAGAGAAAGGTTACATCAAAGTCGATGCCTACCAGCAGACTAACGTGGACGGCATCTACTGCGTCGGCGATATTATGGAAGGTGGTATTGAGCTGACCCCGGTTGCGGTTAAAGCGGGTCGCCAGTTGTCTGAACGCCTGTTTAATAACAAGCCCGATGCCAAGATGGATTATGACCTGGTCCCTACCGTGGTCTTCAGCCACCCGCCAATCGGTACCATCGGCCTGACCGAGCCAGAAGCTATCGCCAAGTACGGTGAAGAGAATGTGAAAGTGTACACCTCAGGTTTTACCGCCATGTACACCGCCGTCACCCGCCACCGCCAACCATGCAAAATGAAGCTGGTGTGCGCCGGTGAAGATGAAAAAGTGGTCGGCCTGCACGGCATCGGTTTTACCGTCGATGAGATGATTCAGGGTTTTGCCGTTGCAATGAAGATGGGCGCAACCAAAGCAGACTTCGATTCTGTGGTCGCCATTCACCCAACCGGCTCTGAAGAGTTCGTTACCATGAGGTAAGGCTGACAAAATCAGTCCAGTCTAAAACCAGCCCGGTTTGTCACCGGGCTGGTTTTTTATTTCTGCAATCTGGTATTGGCGAGGGATGGCCCCACTTTATTCTGGGGGCTGCACACCCTGCAAAAACACTGTCAGCATCTGATTGTAACCGAGCTTGTAAGCCTCAGCTGTAGCCTGCTCATCGGGCATCACCAGCCAGCGCTGTACCATGTCGAGTCTCAGGTAGTTGTACAGATCGCACACCATGCTGGCCGGCATATCCTGGCGAATCACGCCTTCATCCTGCGCCCGCTGCACTCTTTCGACCCTCGGTTTACGATAATCTGGCGGGAACAACTGGTTCCGGCCGTCATCTGGAACGTGAGAGTAATAGACCGAACTGAACAGATCGGTATCGCGCATGATCATTTTCAACACATCACGATGTTCAATTATCCAGTCTTCAATCGGCCCCATATTGGTAGGCACGATCGCCGAGCGAACGGTCAGCGGTGTGTCATCATCAAAAGCGCTGACGTTCACTTCCTGCAACCAGTTCAGCAGCAGCTCTTCCAGCAGACTGGCCTTGCTGGGAAAATAGTTGAAAAACGTTTTCTGACTGATGTCCGCTTTGGCGACAATCTCATCGACCATCACTTCATCAAAAGATTTGTTGGAAAAAAGCTCCGCTGCAATCTCAAGCAGTCGTTGCCGGGTTTGCTGTTTTTTGCGCTCTCGTAAACTCATCTAAGTACCAAATACCATTTGTTTCATGCCCAGGCATGGAATCGGCCTCGTCTCCGTGCCAGCCAGACCTGCTCACCGCTGACGTCAGCGAAAGGTCCATTATCATAACACTAGTATTGATGGGTTTTTATAGATTTAATCGGTCACAATTATCAAATTCCGATCCAACCGGCTCGGCGACGGCAGGGTGCTGCAATAGCAGAGGGGAAAATTAGGCAGGGAAGCGTCTCCCTGCCGGTTAATGATAGGCTTAAAACGCCGACAGGCCGCCATCGACCGGAATCGCCTGACCGGTCAGGTAACCGTTGTCTGGAGAGCAGACCGACAGCATCGCCGCCACCATCTCCTCTGGTTTACCGAGCCGTTTCATCGGCGAACCATTAGCCAGAAACGCCTGTAGATCATCCCCCATCGAATCGGTAACCATAGCCGTCGGACTGTAGAACGGGCAAATGGCATTAACGCGAATATTTTTTGCCGCGTATTCCACCGCCGCCGTGCGGGTCAGCCCTACCACGGCATGCTTGGCGGCGGTATAGGACGCCAGTTTAGGCCCGGCGCCGATCCCCGCCATGGAGGCAATATTGAGAATACAGCCGCGATCCTGAGTGAGCATCTGACGCAGCTGATGTTTCATGCCGAAAAAGACTCCTTTGGTATTGACCGCAAAGTGCAGGTCCATCTCCGCTTCTTCCGTATCGACGAAAGATTTCATCGGCGTGGCTAAGCCAGCATTGTTGATGGCAATGTCCAGTCGGCCAAACCGTTCAATACCATTCTTTAGTACCGATTCAACCTCGGATTCCTGAGTGATGTCGGCCGGCTGGGCTATCAGATCCGCACCGGCGGCCTTCAACCGGCCGGCCAGCAACTCCAGGGTCTCCGCGTTGCGATCGGTCAGGATCAGTCTGGCACCGGCAGCGGCCAGCTTGTCACTCAGCAGGGTGCCGAAACCGCCCGCGGCGCCACTGATAAATACCACCTGATCACGAAATTGTTCATAACTCATACCTGTTCTCCTTACAGAGTTAATCCGCCGTCAACGACCATACATTCACCGTTGGTATAGCTTCCTGCATCGGAAACCAGGTACAGCACCGCGCCAGCCATCTCTTGTGGCTCAGCGTGGCGTCTCATTGGAATGCTTTTCAGCGCTTGCTGGTAGAACTCGTCGTGGTTAAACAGCGCGTCAGCGAATTTAGTCCGGGTTAAGCCAGGTAACAGGGCATTGACCCGGATTCCCAATGGGCCACACTCTTTGGCGAAGGCCTTGGTCATGTTGACCACTGCCGCTTTAGTGATCGAGTAAATTCCCTGCTGGTCCGCAGGCTGCAGCGCATTCACCGATGCGGTATTGACGATGGCGCCGCTGCCCTGCTGTTTCATCAGCTTGCCCGCTTCCACCGACATAAAGAAATAACCACGCAAATTGACATCAACGGTTTTCTGGTACGCTTCCGGGGTAGTGTCCAGAATATGGCCGAAGTAGGGATTAGTGGCAGCATTGTTGACCAGGATATCCAGCCGGCCATGGCGATCGCGGATAGCGTTAAAACACTGCTGTATTTGCTCCATATCGCCGACATGACAAGCCAGCGCTTCCGCCTTACCGCCGTCAGTACAAATGCTGTCGGCCACCTTCTGGCAATCTTCAATCCGGCGGCTGGCAATAATCACATGGGCACCTTGCTCTGCCAACAAACGGGCAATCGCTTCGCCAATCCCCCGGCTGGCACCGGTCACCAAAGCGATTTTGCCGGTTAAATCGAATAATTTCGTAGTCATTTTTGACTCTCCTGTCAGGGTTTAATGACGAGCTTTCCTTTCACTTGTCGGCTCATTACTTTCTGTATTGCCTCGGCGGTGCTGTCTAGTGGCACGACATCGTCAACCAGCACTTTAACTTTGCCGGCTCGATACCAGTCGAGCATTTCACGCATGTTGTCCTGAAAGGTTTCAGGTTCATGGCGGGTGAAACTGCCCCAGAACACACCGATCACTGAGTAACCTTTCACCAGCGCCAGGTTGACCGGTAGACTCGGGATTTGCCCGGATGCGAATCCCACCACCAGCAGCCGGCCATTCCAGGCCATGCAACGGGCCAGCGCAGCAAATGCGGCACCGCCGACGGCGTCATACGCCACATCCACGCCTCGTCCGCCAGTGGCCTGTTTAAGGGCGGTTTTCAGGTCATCAGTACTGGAGTTGATCAGCACGTCGGCGCCATGGTCACGCGCGGTTGCCAGCTTGTCTTCGCTGGAACAGACCGCGATCACTTTGGCGCCCATCGCTTTGCCAATTTGCACCGCCGCCAATCCGGTCCCGCCGGCCGCGCCGGTCACCACCAGAGTTTCACCCGGCTGGAGATTACCGCGCTGTTTCAGACCATGGTGCGCAGTGGCGTACGCGGTAAACAGGCCAGACGCTTCCTGATCTGAAATGCTGTCGTCCAGTTTCAGCAGTGCCGACTCGTCAACGGCGACCCGTTCGGCAAATCCGCCCAAGGTGCAGAATCCGGCCACCCGGTCCCCCACCCGAACGGAATTGACGCCCTCACCTACTGCCAGCACTTCACCGGCGACTTCGCTGCCGGGAATAAACGGCAGCTCAGGTTTGGCCTGGTACAGCCCTTGTACAATGAGTCCATCGGGATAATTGACACTGGCCGCGCAAACCTGCAGCAGCGCCTGGCCGGGCTTTACTTGCGGTTCAGCAACATCCGCTAAACGCAGCTGCTCCACAGGCGCGAAGGATTCACATAGAATAGCTTTCACGACTTGATTCCTCTGTTGTTGAGCGTGATGAAGTCTCTCGTCTGGCGGGACTTCTTTATCGATATAACTTCCTTGTGGTCGTGAGTCAGTGGCGGTTGTGTCACCGACAGCCGTTCACTTTTAACAATTTAATAACCTGAGTGGTGTTTTTGAAATTTATTCTGTGAATCCTGAGTCATTGATTTAGGTGATTGCCAGGAGAGGGGGGGAAAGCTAATGACCAGCAAGCAGCGAAGCGGGGACAGACCACCAATGAACCGAGCCGGCCAGTCCGGGCGAGGCTGAGTTGATCTGTTAACTGTCTGGGTAACAGCGATTAGGAGCGGGTTCGGGCACACAGCACGTTCAGCAGTGAACGACCGTTAAGCTGATTGACTTTGCCATTGGAAAACAGCCCCTGCTTATCTTCGCCCCAGTACGGCAGATGGATAGGCCATTTGTCAGTCAGCATCACTTTGGACTGCAACAATTTTTGCCACTCAGCCTGACTCACCAGGCGCATGTTTAATTGCTGGCAGGTCGCTAATGCCTGGTCGTAATTGAGCCGGTTCCACGGCTGGTCATATTCCATGTAGAACTGACTGTCGCTAAACAGCATATAGGGCAGCTTGTATTCCACCTGGTCAATGACGGTACTGAGGCGCACCTGAATGTCGGTGGAATCCACAGAGGTTGCGGGGGACGACGAGAGGCCAGCACCGATTACCCCTTCACCACGGGTGATTTCTGTGTGAGCCGCAGGTGAGGCGGGACGAAATACCGCGCTCTGTGGGCGGGATTTGGCCGTGGCAGCTTTGGGCTTGTCTGGTGTCACCTGCTTAGCGACCGGTTTCGACTGTCCTTTCCCTACCACTTCGCGGATAAAGGCTTGCTGATAGCCTTTTAGTTTAGCGACCTCGGTCAGTTCCTGACTGGCTTGGGTAAACGAATGATAGGGGCCAATCAGACAACGATAACCTTTAGGTTCGGGCTTAACCCAGACATCAGCGGAAATATGCGGATAAATAACTTTGGCTTGTGCCAGAGTCATCGGCTTCGGCAGCAGGCCACACTGGATCCAAAATAACGACTGGCGATTTTTCGGTTTGCGTCCCCATAAGCCGTTGCCGATCAGACAGCTTTTATCCAGCACCGGCAGCTCTGTTCCGGAAGCCTGAGTGGCATCGCACAGAAACTGCGACGGTTGCGCCACCGCCGTCGATAGCGGCCAGACCAAGCTCGTCAGGGCTAGCCTTATCATCCATCGAAAAGTCACACTTAGCGTAGTGTTGAAGTCCATAATCGTCACTCTAACCTTTTAGCCCAAGGCCACCCTTGCAGGTGAACCGTACGACTGTTGATTGCATCAAATGCGGATACCCAAATGAAATGCAAAAAAAGAGCCGTAAAGGATTACGGCTCTAGTGTAGGTAGATATTCGATTAAAAATCAATCGACTCGGATCACCCTTTATATATTTTCGGGTTGAACACGTCGCGCAGCCAGTCACCCAACAGGTTGATCACCAACACCAGTGTTACCAGTACAAAGCCCGGGAAGGCGGTAATCCACCAGGCACCGGAGAAGATGTAGTTAAATCCGATACTGATCAGGGCGCCCAGCGATGGTTGGTCTACCGGCAAACCTAGGCCGAGGAACGAAAGTGCCGCCTCAGACATAATCGCATTTGCCACCTGAACCGTTGAGATAACCAGAATTGGCGACAAGCAGTTAGGCAGAATGTGGCGGAACATGATCCGCGGCGACTTAAAGCCCATCACCCGCGCGGCTTCAACATACTCTTTCTTCTTCTCTGCCAGTACTGAGGCCCGGATGGTACGGGCGTATTGCGGCCATTCCGCCACCCCGATGATCACCACCAGCATCACTACCGCGTATTGGCTGTAAAAATCGCTACCGAAACTAGCTTTGAATATCGCCGAAACAATGATCGCCACCATCATGGTGGAGAATGACAACTGTACGTCGGCAAAACGCATCAGGAAACTGTCGATTCGGCCACCGAAATAACCGGCCGACAAGCCAATTACGATACCGAGCAACAGTTGCAGGCCCACCGCCAGGAAGCCGATGGTCAGCGACAGACGCGAACCGTATAAAATGGTCGACAGGATATCCCGCCCTTGCTCGTCGGTACCCAGTACAAAGCGCTCTTCGCCGTCTTCCATCCAGGATGGTGGCAGTTCCGCATCCATAATATCGATGCTGGCCAGATCATACGGGTTGCTCGGTGCGATCAGCGGTGCCGCGATCGACGTCAGCAGGAACAACATGAACACGGCAAAGCTGGCCATGGCCACTTTGTCACGCAGGAAATAGTACAGAATATCCGATTGTTTAAAACGCTCCCAACGCGATGGAGCTGCAGCAGTTTGACTCATGGTTATGCTCCTTTTCCGGTCAGGTTTACAGTCGGGTTAATCAGGCCGTACAGCAAGTCAACCACAGTGTTGGTTACCACAAAGATAAGACCAACAAAAATGACGTAAGCGGTGATCAATGGAGTATCGACCCGGTTGATCGCTTCAAGGAAAAGGAAGCCGGTACCCGGCCACTGGAATACGGTTTCGGTCAGGATGGTGTAAGCCACCATAGTACCTATTTGCACCCCACCGACGGTCAATACCGGTAGCATGGTGTTTTTCAGCGCGTGTTGGTAATAAATTTTATTCAGCGCCAGGCCTTTTGCTTTGGCAAATTTGATGTATTCCGAGCTCAGCACTTCCAGCATTTCAGAACGGACCAGACGGATAAACAGCGGTAACATGATCGACGCCAGTGCCACACAAGGCAGGATCAGATGCGCCAGACCATCGAGGGTAAAGTAGCCCGACTCCCAGCCCAGCACGTTGGCGGTTTCTCCCCGCCCGTAGGACGGCAGCCAGCCCAGTTCAATCGAGAACACGTACATCAGCATAATGGCGGTCAAAAAGACCGGAATCGAGATGCCGATACTACTAAACGCCATCACCACTTTGGTAAAGAAGCTCTTCGGATGGATAGCCGAGTAGACCCCGAGCGGTATCGACAACACGATGATGATCAATGTCGCGCCGAACACCAGTTCCAGTGTGGCGACCAGTTTATCCAGGATCACTTCCACCGCTGGGCGTTTGAAGAAATAAGATGTGCCCAGGTCACCCTGAACCGCATTGGTGATAAATCGAGTGTATTTGGTAATGAATGGATCATTCAGGCCCAGTTCATCGCGCAGTGCCTGACGTTCCGCTTCAGAAACCGACTGCCCGACAAGCTCACGCAACGGGTCACCCAGGTTATCCTGGATGGAAAACGCCACTAAACTGATCACAAACATCACTATCAGTGCCTGAAACAGGCGCTTGACCAGAAACGAAAACATTCCTTGCCCCTTAAAATTCGGTAATTTTCAGTCTGCCAGATTGGCATATATCAGTATTCAGTCTTAAAAATGGCACCCAACCCGACTGAAACAAAGTTAAGCACCAAAAATCTTAAGACAGGCACCCGGTGTTGACCGGATGCCTGTTTGCCACTTCTTATTACTGGCTAATCAGTAGCTTATTTAACTACCAGGTCGCCGAAGTAAGGGAAGTTCATCGCGTTAACGATAGGCTTGATTTCTACGTTAGATTTCGCGCCCCAAGCCAGGTTCTGCCAGTGCAGAGGAACAAATGCAGCATCATTGTACAGAGTTGCTTCTACTTGCTGCAGCATCTGAGCACGTTTGGCTGGATCAGTTTCAACGTTAGACGCTTCAACCAGTTTGTCCACTTCTGGGTTAGAGTAGTGGCCACAGTTGTACTGACCTTTACCTGTCTCTTCGTTACGAGTCATGGTCAGGAATTCAGAGAAGTTCGCTGAATCTTCAGTATCTGAGTGCCAACCGATCATCAGCATGTCTGCAGCACACTTGTCGAACTCTGGCCAGTACTGCGCTTTAGGCATGGTCTTCAGGTCAACTTTGATGCCGATCTTAGACAGCATAGCCGCCACGGCTTGCGCCACTTTGGCGTCGTTTACGTAACGGTTGTTCGGTGCAATCATAGACAGGGTGAAGCCTTTGTCGTAACCCGCTTCTTTCATCAGCTGTTTCGCTTTCTTCAGGTCGAAACGTGGCTGCAGATCAGCAGAGTAACCGGCGTAACCTTCAGGACCTTGCTGACCAGCTGCGGTAGCGAAGCCCTTCATGATCTTCTTCACGATACCTTCGTTGTTGATCGCATGCACAATCGCCTGACGAACGCGGACGTCTTTCAGTGCTTCATTGCTGTTCTGGTTCATTTGGAAAGTGATGATACGAGTACCTGGCAGAGTCACCAGATCAACGCCTTTGGCATTGTCAACACGGTTCAAATCGTTCGGAGCTACCGGCGCAATCATATCCACGTCGCCAGACAGCAGCGCCGCGACGCGAGTCGCGTCTTCTTTGATTGGCACCAGAGTCAGGTGGTCAACGTTACCTTTAGACTCTTTGTCCCAGTAGTCTTTGAAGCGTTCAAATTCTACTTTTACACCCTGCTCACGAGCAGTGACGATGAATGGACCAGTACCGGATACGTGCGTTGAAGCGAACGAGTTACCGTGCTTAACCACTTCAGATTTGTCTTTGCCGTCTTCGGTCTTACCTGAGTAGAACTTGCTGTCCATTGGGAAGATGTAAGTCGCGGTTTGCAGTACCAGCGGGTAAGCGCCTTTCGAGATCAGTTCAACCGTGTAGTCATCCACTTTGACCATTTTTTCATATGGTTCGAAGATGGCTTTGAAATCAGGCGAGTCTTTCAGACGTTCAAACGTCCAAACCACATCGTCGGCAGTCAGTTCGTTACCTGAGTGGAACTTAACACCTTTGCGCAGCTGGAAACGGAAAGTGTTGTCGTCAACACGTTCCCACTTCTCTGCCAGGCGTGGTTCAAAATCCAGCTTCTGGGTGTAACGAACTAGCGGATCAAATACCATGTGAGACATCTGCAGCGTACCGCCAGACAGTTGCTCGTGCGGGTCAAGCGATACCGGATCGGCATCATACGCGACTTTGATGTCTGCAGCAGCGGCACTAAAGCTCAAGCCAGCTGCCATTAAAGCTACTGTTAGTTTGCTTTTCATGGTTTTCATTGCATAACTCCTTATGCGGGAATCCAATCCCTAGTTGTTGTATTTGCGTCTGTTAAAAAAATGCCAAGTGAACTTGGAAAAATTGCGACTTACGCCGTTTTTACATCTTCTCTTAAACCTGTAAATTCAGGCATTAAGGAAATCAATTGTTTACTGTATTCGTGTTGTGGGTTGCTGAACAGTTGCTCGGTTGGCGCCACTTCCAGCAGGGTGCCCATCTGCATCACACCAACCCGGTCACACATCTGGCGGATTACCGGTAAGTCGTGGCTGATGAACAGCATAGTCAGGTTTAGCTCATCCTGCAGATCTTTCAGCAGGTTAAGAATTTGCGCCTGGACTGATACATCCAGTGCTGAAGTCGGTTCATCACAGATCAGCAGTCGAGGACGGGTCGCCAGCGCCCGGGCGATGGAAATCCGCTGGCGCTGACCGCCAGAAAACTCGTGCGGGTATTTCACTGCCGCCATCCGGCCCAGACCGACGTGGTCGAGCAGGTCATGGACGATTTGACGAGTCTCGGCTTCATTGCGAGTCAGTTTGTGAAAACGGATTGGCTCGGCGATGATGTCAAAGATTTTCATCCGCGGGTTCATTGAGGTATACGGGTTCTGGAACACCATCTGCATCTGACGACGCATTGGACGGCGCTCGTTTTCCGATTTCAGAGCGGTCAGATCGATACCTTCAAACGTCACCTTACCGCCATCCGGTTGATACAGGCCGGCAATCACGCGGGCGATGGTCGATTTACCCGAGCCGGACTCGCCCACCAGACCGAACGTCTCGCCTTCAAATACTTCAAAGCTGACATTGTTTGACGCCTGCACATATTCGCGGCGGCTTTCAAACAGGGAATCTTTGGTGACAAAACGCAGATCGACGTTTTCGACGTTCAGTAGTGGCCCGGTATAGGAGCGCTGATCCTGGCTCTGACCCAGCCAGTGGTTTTTCACATCGAGCGGTTCCATCTCGGTCGCTTCTTCGATGTAGCTCACCAGCGGGAAACGGTCCAGCTTGACGTCGGAGCGCGGTACCGCGGAAATCAGGCTGTGGGTATAAGGGTGTTCCGGCGTGCCCAGCACTTTCGCTGTTGGGCCGAACTCCACCAGGTCACCACGGTACATTACCGCCACACGGTCAGTGACGTTAGACACTACGCCCATATCGTGAGTCACCAGCATACAGCCGACATTGTGCTTCACGCACAGTTCACGGATCAGGTTCAGGATCTGGTCCTGGATCGACACGTCCAGTGCGGTGGTTGGTTCATCGGCGATGATCAAATCCGGTTCACCGGCCAGGGCAATAGCGATAACCACCCGTTGGCGCATCCCGCCAGAGAACTGGTGCGGATACTGTTTCAAGCGGTTTTCCGGCTGTGGAATGCCTACTTGTTTCATCAGGTTTAATGCGCGCTGATACGCTTCCTGATCGGAAACTTTCATGTTGGCGTGGATGGTTTCTTTCAGCTGTTGCTCGACGGTAAACAGCGGGTTCAGCGACGTCATCGGATCCTGAAAAATAAAGCCGATTTTTGAGCCGCGGACTTTGCGCATATTTTCCGGAGACAGGCCTGATATTTTTTCTCCGTCCAGGTATACGTCGCCACTGGCAATACGCCCGGGGGGACTGAGCAGATCAATAACCGCGTTACCCACGGTAGATTTACCTGCACCCGACTCACCAACCACACCGACGATTTCACCGCGTTCAATATTGAACGACAGTGATTTCACCGCAGCGTGCACACCATGGCGCGAGGGGTACTCGATACGAAGATTTTTGACTTCTAAAAGTGACATTTACCAGACCTCTACAGCTTCGGCAGCTTTCTGCCCTGTCTGAAAGTTGAATCCATTCGAACCAGTATTTTCTACTGGCAATTTACAGGGCACTCAATTTGGCAAATATTTCACAGAAAAGCAACAAATAGAGGATAAAAAATCGAATTCGCGCAGAAATAAAGCAGCTTAACAAAATATTTATGCATTGCACCTGCATGACCTATTGTTGGTGTAAATGTTGTGGCACCTAAATATCCCGCAATATACCTAGCTCTGCAGCATTTTATTCGACTAAAGGGGCTATTTGACCAATGTTAATCAACGCATAAATTGGCAAGTTTTATTAACAAAACAGCCATTAACAGTTTAAAAACATTCACCAGCTAAACGCACAAAAACAGAACCAAAATCCAGAAAAACCACAAATAAGCCAGATAAAAATTCACCTAAAACAAAACAACTAGAATTTATAGCTAGACAGAATATCATCTGGTAATCACAGATATCACCAATCTGCTAATTGGCGACATCCCCCGCTACTTCAGCGCTATTATCAAACCAGCTACGCAATTTATTGTGTAACCAGGTGAATAATGGCACCTTTAGTAATCAAACAATTATCACGGTAATTAATTGTTCAGGCAGATTAATTAACTTTTAAAGCCCAATTAATTTAAAAATTTAGCGACTGAAATAGTTTTCCCTAATCGGCATCAAAAGGTTATTTATCATTATTAAACAGATCGCGGCTATAAATTTTCTCCGCGACATCGGCTATTTCTTTTGCCATTCGGTTGCAGACGATCATGTCCGCCCGTGATTTAAACTGCTGCAGGTCGGTAATCACTTCCGACTGGTAAAATTCCGCTTGTTTCAGTACCGGTTCATAAACGATAACTTCAACACCATGGGCTTTTAATCGCTTCATAATCCCCTGAATACTTGAGGCACGAAAGTTATCGGAGCCGGACTTCATCACCAGGCGATAGATCCCCACCACGCGAGGATTTCGGCGCAGGATGCTGGCGGCGATAAAATCTTTCCGGGTACGATTGGCTTCCACTACCGCCTGAATCAGATTGTTCGGCACATCCTGATAGTTGGCCAACAGCTGTTTAGTATCCTTGGGCAGGCAATAGCCGCCATAACCAAATGACGGGTTGTTATAGTGGTTGCCAATGCGCGGGTCGAGACAGACACCATCAATGATTTGACGGCTGTTTAACTGGTGTGTTTCGGCATAGCTGTCCAGCTCATTAAAAAAGGCAATTCGCATTGCCAGGTAGGTATTGGCAAACAGTTTTATCGCCTCAGCTTCACTGGATTGGGTCAGCAATACCGCCACCTGTGACGTTAACGCGCCCTGCTGCAACAGCGTCGCAAACCGCTCCGCTGCCGGGCTGCCGTCACCAACAATAATCCGGGATGGGTAGAGATTATCGTGCAGCGCCAGGCCTTCGCGTAAAAACTCCGGCGAGAAAAAGATATTGTCGCAAGCCAGTGCGGCTCTGAGTTGCTCGGTAAAACCGACCGGCACCGTTGATTTAATCACCATATTGGCGGCTGGGTTGATCGCCAGCACCTCTCTGGCCACCGCTTCTACCGAGCGAGTATCAAACTGGTTACTGACCGGGTCATAGTTGGTTGGCGTAGCAATCACCACATACTCCGCCGACTGGTAGGCGCGCTGCTTATCCAGAGTGGCGCTGAAATTGAGCGGCTTATGAGCCAGGTAATGTTCGATATCCGTATCGGCAATCGGCGACTTGCCCTGTTGCAGCAGCGCTATCCGCTCCGCTGAGATATCCAGCGCCACCACTTCACAGTGCTGAGCCAGCAAAATCGCATTGGCCAGGCCCACATATCCGGTGCCCACTACCGCAACTTTTACCATCATAGCTTTCCCTGTCGAATGAAGTTCACCATCAGTCACAGCATTGACGACAAAGATTGCAGAGAGATGAAAACAAAAAAGCCCGACCAGTTGGGTCGGGCGTAGTCGTTTAGCCTTGGTTATTTGATGCTGGTCACCCGGCTGGCTCTCTCACCGGTCGCCGAAACCGAGCGGATAAATACTTCACCTTTGACTTGCGGGCGAGCATGGTCTGTATAAGTCAGCCAGTTTTCACCATCCAATGAGTATTGCAGTGCCACTCCCGGGAACTGAACGTTCATTGCCAGCGTGCCGTTTTCCACCATCGCACCAGGTACTGGCAGGCGGTAGTCGATGCCAGATTTTTCCAGCTTCGCCAACTCACGCTGACCGACTACGTTGGCAAAACGGTTGTAGTCTTGGTTTAGTGCCGCTTTATCAACCCGGTTGGTGTCTTGCGAGTACTCTACACCGGCTTGGTAGTCGTTTTCCCAGGCGCCGCGGTGCCATGCCCGCTCGGCCGCGGCCAGTACGCGGGGGAATACCATGTATTGGAACTGCTCGTCGTTACGCACCGTCTCAGACCAAAGCTGTGCTGACAGGCCGTAGAAGGGCTTTGCTTCGGTTTCACCTTTACCACTGAAGCCATTACCGTCACGGTCTACCGATGTTTCTGCGTTTTGCGGCATGTTCTCAGGTGCAAAGCCAAACATCTTGCGAGTGTCAGTGGCACGGGTCGCCCAGTAGTAGCCGCGCTCTTTGGGGTCAACTTCGTATGGCATGTCCATGTAGACATAATCTGGGTTTGACACGATCACGTCGTAACCTTGGTTAGCCCACTCGTAGACCGAGGCGGTTCCGCCCCAATACAGCGTATCCCAGAAGTTTACGCGTTTGTGCTCAGTGGCGAACGCCTCGACGCCTTCACTGTATTTCAAACCGTCTTGCCACGCCTGGAAGCCCACTATACCTTTGTTCGCGACCAGCTTAGACACTTGCTCGGCAAAATGACTCGGTAGGTGAGCGAAGTCGCTGACCGTGCCCTCGGCAATCAGGGTCTGACATTGTGGCGACTGAGCGAACGGCTTGTCTTGCTTGGCCAGCTCAATCGTGCCTTTCCAGCTGACTTTGTCCGCGGCGTTAACGTCCTGGAAACCGGCACCCAGTTTGATGTTTTTCGCTTCGTCACCACCGAAGTGCCAGGTGGTCAGTGGCGCGCCCGCCTCTGCATGCATCGCAGCGACTTCAGCAATCACTTTATCCACAAAGCGCGTTGAAGAAGCCAGACATGGGTTGATAAAACTTTGCTTGTCGTAGAACTGAACCGTGGTGACATTCGAGCGGTCTTGTGGATCCATCAAGCGGTACTCGTTTGCTTCGGCTTCCTTACCTTGCGCCATCAGACGTTCAAAGCGCGCTTCCATTGATACGACCGCGGCTCGAGCGTGTGCTGGCATGTCGATTTCCGGAATCACTTCGATGTTACGTGCTTTGGCGTATTTGAGGATTTCGACGTAATCCGTTGTACTGAAATAGCCGGAACCAAAGTTGTCCGAGCTGGGTCCCGAGCCGAGCTGGGGCAACAGACAACTTTTCTCTTCAATATCGAAACAACGGCTGGCCCCCACATCTGTCAGTTCAGGCAGGCCCGGGATTTCGATACGCCAGCCTTCGTCATCGGTTAAGTGCAGATGCAGTTTGTTCATCTTGTAGGCGGCCATTTGATCCAACGTTGCCAAGATGGCCTGTTTGGAGTGGAAGTTACGCGCCACATCCACCATCACCCCGCGGTAGTCAAAACGGGGCGCGTCTTTGATCGACAATTGTGGTAGCGAATCTGCCTTTTGACTGTCGACCAGGCCAAACAGTGATTGGACAGCGTAGAACGCACCCGCCAGGTCGAACGCTTTGATGCCAATCCCGTCGTCTTTGATGCTCATCTGATAAGCACCCGGTTTTGCTAATTCACCGCTAAAACTCGCCGGAACAACAGTGATGCTCACAGGAAGCTCACCAGCTACATCCACCCCGACCACTTTGCCACGCTGTTGAATCGCTGCAAACTGCTCCGCAGCAAATACGTTTTCAGGCAGCGCAATACCCGCGGCGATATTAACTCTGCCTTTACCAGCTTCAAGGTACATGGGTGTCGGTAGCAGTGTGGTGGATACATCCTGTTTTGTCAGGTCCTGGTTGTTCTCGAAACGGGAAACCGCACTGGCAAACACGTTGTTGTCATCGGGTGTGCGTTTTAGCTTGTCGCCTTCAAGCCCGCTGACAAAAGAGGCGACCTCTTCCGTGTTGAGCGATGCAATCATCTTAGGCTCGGCATTTGGCGCGGCGACGAATGCACCTGGCATAAAGTCAGTTTCAAATAGCTGCCAGTACTCACCAACCAGAGGCAGTACTACTTCTTCACCGGCGGCAAACCCATCAAACAGCTCGGTTGGCTCCAGTTTATGTAGGTCACCTGTTACGTGAGAGATTTTAAACTGCTCGTTATCGACAGCCAGAATCAGACGAATACTGTGGAAATAGATAGCCCAGTCTTTAGCATCAACCGCTTCGCCTTGGTTGACCAGGGTCATGTTGACTTGGTTACAAGACGCCCACTCAGCGCTCAACTGCTGACACCCAATACCGTTGTTCGCACCGTGATTGGTAACCACTTGATATTGAATATCAAGATTATCCGCCAACGAGTCAACGACTGCTTGATCAGAAGATTGAAAGGATGCGCAACCGGCTAATGTGGCTAACACCGCCCCTGCAATCAGACTATGTTTAATCATCTTACTTCCCCGTAAAATATGGAACATGCCAACACTGGCCATAAATCTAAGATGAAACACCATAACCTGAGTTATTTCGCATCGTAAAATTAATCGATAATGAAAGTGATTAAGTTCAAATTTTAGATTTTCTTATCAAATAAAATTCAATTTAAACAATAGGTTAAATTTAACGTTAATTTCGACATCGTTATTTTGACGAAATTTCTGAGTGCAGAATCACACCGTTGCAGCCAGGCCCGGCTAAATCTCGACGCCAGATCACACTGTCAATGCCATCAGCAGTCAGTCGATCGCCTCAGTATGTGTTTAAACGTGATAGGCGACACAAAAACCGCTCCGTCAAACAGCGTTGAAATGGCGTATTTCAACGGTTTTACCCACATCAGTCTGCGCAACTTGCTATCGCCTGCCAATGTGGCGGGCTGAGGGATGAAAGCCTCGTCTTACGACAAGGCTTTCGAAAGTGGTTGGTGAAGAGGACTTTGATGGTCCGCGGTCCGGCGTCCCGGCCCACAGCGTTCCTTCACTCAGTTCCAATGAATTTACTGTCAGAGACAAAAAGCCCCGTCTTGCGACGAGGCTTTCAATGGTGGTCGGTGAAGAGGGATTCGAACCCCCGACCCTCTGGTCCCAAACCAGATGCGCTACCAAACTGCGCTATT
>NZ_JBNKVP010000003.1:0-98153 GCF_050299255.1 Vibrio sp. | reverse complement strand
GGTCGGTGAAGAGGGATTCGAACCCCCGACCCTCTGGTCCCAAACCAGATGCGCTACCAAACTGCGCTATTCACCGAGAATAATGGGGTGGCTAACGAGACTTGAACTCGCGACAACCGGAATCACAATCCGGGGCTCTACCAACTGAGCTATAGCCACCAAAAATTTGCTAAGTTGGTTAAGAGAATCGACACCCTGATGCTTCAGTGGTTTACCGAGTTTTGACTCTTTACCAATCTAATAATCACGCCACTTGGGCCTGATTGAAAGAAAGTGGTCGGTGAAGAGGGATTCGAACCCCCGACCCTCTGGTCCCAAACCAGATGCGCTACCAAACTGCGCTATTCACCGAGAATGGGGTGGCTAACGAGACTTGAACTCGCGACAACCGGAATCACAATCCGGGGCTCTACCAACTGAGCTATAGCCACCACAATTTTTTACCGATAGTTCCTCCAGAGATACCCTCCGGGGAGACTGGCGCGCCCGAAAGGATTCGAACCTTCGACCTTTGGCTCCGGAGGCCAACGCTCTATCCAGCTGAGCTACGGGCGCATGCCCTATCGGCGGAGTGGAATAATACGTATATCACCTTATGCCGTCTAGTACTTTTTCAACTTTTTTTACCGTTTGGCGCGTTTTTGGGCAATTAAAGTGTGACCGAGCGCTATTTCACATCTCATAATCCGCTTTCTGCGGCTAACTTGTTGTTTATTGCAACAGGTTATCAGGATATAATCACCTAATATTTACATTGATTTAACAGCGTTTCACGTCGAAAAATCAATATTGATACTCTAATAACGGGTAAGCAAGCACTTACCTTCAGGAATGTAAAGTGAGTTTAATGGATATGTCACGAAAAATCATAACCGCTTTGGTCGCCACTCTGGCCCTTTCAAGTGCTGCAGCTATGGCTGCAGGTATCAGCCAAGAAGAACAAGACGCTATCGCTAAACGTATTAAACCTGTCGGTGACGTTTACCTGGCCGGCAGTGAGCCAGTAGCGGCGGAACCTGCAGGCCCGCGTGACGGCGCCCAGGTATACAACACTTTCTGTACCGCCTGTCACTCAACCGGTGTTAGCGGTGCGCCAAAAACGGGTAACGCCGACGACTGGGCTCCACGTATTGCACAAGGCCGCGACGTGCTGAAAAACCACGCCATCAACGGCTTTAACGCCATGCCACCGAAAGGGACCTGTATGGACTGTAGCGATGACGAAATCGTCGCCGCGATCGAGCATATGATTGAAGGTCTGTAATCTGACCTTTCGGCTAGAGAAAAGGCTTGGTTAATACCAAGCCTTTTTTTGTTTGTGCCGGTTACTGACAGCAGACACGCATTCCGCGTTGATCCATCCCGCGAGCTATTTTTTAAACATCGCCTTTAGGTTGGCGATATGCGCCTGGCCTTTTTCCATCCGCTCTTGTTGTGAAACCGGCTTTTTGCTCTGCTCCCATTCCACGTCATCAAACGGCAGTTCATCGAGAAAACGACTCTGGCTCGGCTTAATCAGCTCGCCAAACTGACGTCGCTCCTTGCAGATAGTAAAGGTCAGTTCACGCTGGGCGCGGGTGATCCCCACATACATCAGCCGGCGTTCTTCTTCGACGTTATCTTCGTCAATGCTGGTCTGGTGCGGCAAGATGCCCTCTTCGCTGCCGATCAGGTAGACATAAGGGAACTCCAGCCCTTTAGAGGCGTGCAGCGTCATCAGCTGGACGGCATCGCTGTCCTCATCCTCTTCACCCCGCTCCATCATGTCGCGCAGCGTCAGCCGTTGCACCACTTCCTTGAGGTTTTTCTCCTGCTGGTCGTAATTATCCCCTTCCAGATCGGCCACAATCCAGGAGTAGAGATCGGACACGTTCTTCATTCGCATTTCCGCCGCTTTCGGGCTGGAAGACGTTTCGTACAGCCAGTCTTCGTAGTTGATGTCCCGCACCAGAGCGCGCACCGCCGCCACGGTATCGCCCCGTTCGGCCTGGTCGGCAATTTTGACCAGCCACTCGGTGAAACGACGCAGGTTTTCCAGCCCTCGTCCGGTCAGGTGCTGCTCCAGCCCCAGTTCAAAGCTGGCTTCAAACAGGCTTTTACCGCGCATATTGGCGTAACTGCCGAGTTTTTCCAGCGTGGCCGGGCCGATTTCCCGGCGTGGCGTATTCACAATGCGCAAAAACGCGTTGTCGTCGTCCGGATTCACCAGCACCCGCAGGTAAGCCATGATGTCTTTGATTTCTGCCCGGGCGAAGAACGAAGTGCCACCGGACAGCTTGTAAGGAATCCGGTTCTGCATCAACGATTTTTCAATCAGCCGCGATTGATGGTTGCCGCGGTACAGCACCGCGTAATGGCGGTACTCGGTACGATTGAGAAATTTATGCGCAATCAGCTCGCCGGTCACCCGTTCGGCCTCGTGTTCTTCGTTTTTGGCCGTCAGCACTTTCAGTTTTTCGCCGTCCGGCAGCTCAGAGAACAGCGCTTTTTCGTACACGTGCGGGTTGTTGGCAATCAGGATGTTGGCCGCGCGCAGAATTCGGCTGGTCGAGCGGTAGTTCTGCTCCAGTTTAATCAGGCGCAGATTCGGGTAATCCTGACCGAGCAACACTAGGTTTTGTGGCCTTGCCCCACGCCAGGAGTAGATGGACTGGTCGTCGTCACCCACCACGGTTAACCGGGCCCGTTCGCCCACCAGCAATTTGACCAGTTCGTACTGGCTGGTGTTGGTATCCTGATATTCATCCACCAGCAGGTAGCGAATCCGGTTCTGCCAACGCTGGCGAACTTCTTCATCACTGCGCAGCAGATGCACCGGCAGCATAATCAGATCATCAAAATCGAGGGCGTTGTAGGCTTTCATCTGTTTCTGATACTGCTCAAAACAGAACGCGAACAACTGCTGTTGCTCTCCTTTAGCCAGAGCTTGTGCCTGCTGTGGGGTCAGCATGTCATTTTTCCAGTTGGAAATGGTGCTGATCAGCTGGCGCAGCAAATCTTTGTCGCCGTCGAGCTGTTGTTCCGTCAGCTCTTTTAGCAGCGCTAACTGGTCCTGATCATCAAACAGCGAAAAGCCGGCCTTTAAGCCCAACTGACGATATTCCCGTTTAATGATATTCAGCCCCAGGGTATGGAAGGTCGACACCATTAAGCCTTTGGCTTCCTGGCGACCTAACGTCTGACCCACCCGCTCTTTCATCTCACGGGCCGCTTTATTGGTAAAGGTCACCGCCGCAATGTGGCGCGCCTTATAGCCACACTGCTGAACCAGATAGGCGATTTTATTGGTGATCACCCGGGTTTTGCCGGAACCGGCTCCGGCCAAGACCAAACAAGGTCCGGAGACATATTTTACGGCTTCATCTTGTCTTGGATTGAGCTTCATCGGCTTCTCTGGTGAATCAAGGTGGCGCCTATAATAAAGACGCACCGAGAGGATTGCCACCGTCTCAGTAAAGAGATTTTTATTTAACCACCTATTTCAAGACTTGCTATCACCGGGCAGTTGCGGCGATAATGAATGAACGTTCATTCACTGGATGGAGATATGATGACAGAGCCCCCTAACGACAAACGCCAGCAAATTATTGATGCCGCTGAAGTTCTGATTGCTGAAGTCGGTTTTCAAGGCTTGTCGATGCAAAAGGTTGCCTGCCGGGCTAACGTTGCTGCAGGCACTATCTACCGCTATTTCACCGATAAAGATCACCTGCTGCGCGAAGTTCGTTTCAACGTTGTGAAACGCGTCGCCAAAGTGGTGCAGGCTGGCGTCAGCCGTGACATGCCACTGAAACAGCGTTTTCGCATCATGTGGTTAAACATCTGGAATATAAAGTCATCCAATGTGGCCATTATAAGTAACCGAATGCAATACGAGTCTCTGCCCTGTCCCATCGACAGTGAAACCAGAGCACTGGAGCGAGAGCTATTCGTGGAAATAAACCGGCTGTTCGATGAAGGACGCGAACAAGGCCTGTTCAAACCGCTCGATAACGAAGTTTTAGGTGGATTAACTTTTGAAGCCTGCCTGGTAATGGCAAAAAAACACGCAATGGGCTTGTATCAGCTCGATGAAGAGCAACTTGAAATGGCCATAGAAGCCAGTTGGGATGCAATTATAAAACACTGATTTGGAGTTTTCGTCAGAATGAAAAAGTGGATATTTTTTATGCTGCTTATTGCGGTACTGCTGTTTGGCAGCGTAATAGGCTTTAACCTGTTCAAGCAACAGAAAATTGCTGAATATATGGCCAACCGTCCGGAACCAGAATTCCCGGTCACGGTGACAGACGTGCAGGCGGTAGACTGGGTGCCTGTGATTGAAGCGATCGGTTTTATCGAGCCTAACCAGGGCGTCACCCTGGCCAGTAAGGCCAGCGGTGTGATCGATAAAATCCTGTTTGAATCCGGTGTCCAGGTGAAAGAGGACCAACTGCTGGTCGTGCTCGACTCCGCGGTGGAAAAAGCCAACCTGAAAAGTGCCCAGGCTCGCCTACCGGCAGCCAAAGCCAAGTATGAGCGTTATCAGGGCCTGTACAAAAAAGGCTCCGTGTCTAAAGAAGCCTATGATGATGCCGAAGCGAGCTATTTGTCGCTGCAAGCAGACATTGAAAGCCTGAAAGCGACCATCGACCGACGTGAAATTAGCGCACCATTTGCCGGCGTGGTCGGTATCCGTCAGGTGTATCTGGGTCAGTACCTACAAGCGGGTAACGACATTGTCCGTCTGGAAGACACCAGTGTAATGCGGCTGCGTTTCACCGTTCCTCAGACCGATATTTCGCGCATTCGCCTAGAACAACAGGTAAATATCTTTGTCGATGCCTACCCGGAAAAAGCCTTCCAGGGATCCATCACAGCGATTGAACCGGCGGTAAATGTCCAGAGCGGTATGATTCAGGTCCAGGCCGACATTCCGAACAGCGATGGCATGCTGCGCAGCGGTATGTTCGCCCGGGCCAATATTGTGCTACCAAAACTGACTGAGCAGGTTACTCTGCCGCAGACGGCGATCACTTATACCCTGTACGGCGATAACGTCTACATCGTGGCCGAACAAGAGGGTGACCTGCGCGTCCAGCAGCAAATCGTTAAAGTTGGCGAACGCGCTAATGACGTGGCACATATCCTGTCCGGCGTGAAGCCAGGCGACAGAGTCGTCACCACTGGCCAGGTGCGGCTGAGTAATGGCGCGAAAGTGCGTATCGTCGAAAATGACGCGACCACTCCGCCTGCCGAAACACCGATGCTGTAACCGGAGGATTCATGCGCATTACTGATGTTTTCATCAAACGTCCGGTATTGGCGGTATCGATCAGCTTTCTGATTGCCCTGCTCGGTCTACAGGCCGTGTTCAAAATGCAGGTCCGCCAATATCCGGAAATGACCAATACCGTGGTCACTGTCTCCACCAGCTACTATGGTGCCAGCGCCGATCTGATCCAGGGCTTTATTACCCAACCTCTGGAACAGGCGGTCGCGCAGGCAGACAACATCGACTACATTACATCTCAGTCGACCCTGGGCAAATCGACCATCACGGTCAATATGAAGCTCAATACCGACCCGAACGCAGCCCTGTCGGACGTGTTGGCCAAGACCAACTCGGTTCGCTCTCAGTTGCCAAAAGAGTCAGAAGACCCGACCGTGACCATGTCGACCGGTTCGGCAACCGCGGTGATGTACGTCGGCTTTACCAGTGATGAACTGTCATCCAGCCAGATTACCGATTATCTGGAGCGGGTTATCAACCCACAGCTGTTTACCGTTAGCGGTGTTTCCAAAGTCGATTTGTACGGCGGGATGAAATACGCGCTGCGTATCTGGCTCGACCCGGCCAAGATGGCAGCACTGAACCTGACCGCCACCGACGTGATGGCGATCTTAAATGCCAACAACTACCAGTCTGCGACTGGCCAGGTTACCGGCGAGTTTGTGCTGTATAACGGCAGTGCCGATACCCAGGTTTCCAATGTTCATGAACTGGAAAACCTGGTGGTAAAATCCGGCGAAGGTGAAGTGATCCGACTGGCCGATATCGCCAAAGTCAGCCTGGAGAAAAGTCACGACATCTACCGCGCCAGCGCCAATGGCCAGGAAGCGGTCGTGGCTGCGATCAACGCCGCCCCGAGTGCCAACCCGATTAATATTGCCCATGATGTACGGCAGTTACTGCCTCAGTTGGAGCGCAACCTGCCCAGCAACATAGAGATGCGCATCCTGTACGACACCACCATCGCCATCAACGAGTCGATCAACGAGGTAATCAAGACTATCGTTGAAGCGGCGCTGATTGTACTGGTGGTGATCACCCTGTTCCTCGGCTCACTGCGGGCGGTATTTATTCCTATCGTCACCATTCCGCTTTCTCTGATCGGGGTGGCGATGGTGATGCAGGCAATGGGTTTCTCCTGGAACCTGATGACGCTGCTGGCGATGGTACTGGCCATCGGCCTGGTGGTCGATGATGCCATCGTGGTACTGGAAAACGTCGACCGGCATATTAAGCTGGGAGAGTCGCCGTTTCGCGCTGCCATCATAGGTACCCGTGAAATTGCCATCCCGGTTATCGCCATGACGCTGACCTTGGGCGCCGTTTACGCGCCGATCGCGCTGATGGGCGGGATCACCGGATCGCTGTTTAAAGAGTTTGCCCTCACCCTGGCCGGGGCGGTCTTTGTCTCCGGTGTGGTGGCGCTGACCCTGTCGCCGATGATGTGTTCCAAAATGCTCAAAAGCAATGCAGAGCCGAACAAGTTTGAGCAAACCGTTCACAACATGCTGGACAAGCTGACCAATGCTTATGAGCGTGCGCTGCGCAATGTGATGAACCGTCGTCCGGTCTTCCTGGCCTTTGCACTGATCGTATTTGTCAGCCTGCCGATGCTGTTTAAGTTCATTCCATCGGAACTGGCGCCGGCAGAAGACAAAGGCGTGGTGATGCTGATCGGTACCGGTCAGTCCAACTCCAATCTGGATTACATGCAAAATACCATGAATCAGGTCAATCAGATTCTGTCTGACCAGCCTGAAGTGGCCTACGCACAGATCTTTACCGGTGTGCCTAACTCTAACCAGGCCTTTGGTATCGCATCCATGGTGCCATGGAGTGAACGCGAGGCCAGCCAGGCCGAGGTCGCCGCCCGGGTCGGTCAGTTAGTCTCCAATGTACCCGGAATGTCGGTTTCCGCCTTCCAGATGCCGGAACTGCCTGGTGCAGGCTCAGGGTTGCCAATCCAGTTTGTCCTGACCACGCCGAATGCGTTTGAGAGCCTGTTTACCATCGCCAGTGAAATCCTGGCCGATGTACAGTCGAATCCGATTTTCGTCTATTCCAACCTGGATCTGAATTTCGATTCTGCGACGATGAAAATCAATATCGACAAAGACAAGGCCGGGGCCTATGGGGTGACCATGCAGGACATCGGTGCCACGCTGGGCACTATGATGGCCGACGGTTACGTTAACCGTATTGACCTCAATGGCCGCTCATACGAAGTGATCCCTCAGGTAGAACGTAAATGGCGTCTCAATCCTGAGTCGATGAATCACTACTATGTACGCTCGGTAGATGGCAGTGCAATTCCGCTCGGCAGCCTGATCAACATCGATGTGGTCGCTGAACCGCGTTCGCTGCCACACTTCAACCAGCTCAACTCCGCCACTATCGGCGCGGTGCCGGCGCCGGGTACCACTATGGGCACCGCCATCGACTGGTTTGAAAATATCGCTGAAACCAAACTGCCGAACGGTTACAACCACGACTACATGGGTGAAGCACGTCAGTTCGTCACCGAAGGTAGTGCGCTGTACGCCACCTTTGGCCTGGCACTGGCGATCATCTTCCTGGTGCTGGCGATTCAGTTTGAATCGCTGAAAGACCCGGTGGTGATCATGGTGTCGGTACCACTGGCGATCTGTGGCGCGCTGATCGCGCTGGCCTGGGGCGCCGCCTCGATGAACATCTACTCACAGGTGGGCCTGATCACCCTGGTGGGGCTAATCACCAAACACGGTATTCTGATTTGTGAGGTGGCCAAAGAGCAGCAACTGCATTATCAGTTATCGCGGATGGAAGCGGTGCTGATGGCAGCCAAAGTACGCTTGCGGCCGATCCTGATGACCACTGCGGCGATGATTGCCGGTCTGATCCCGCTGATGTATGCCACCGGTGCCGGTGCCGCACAGCGCTTCAGCATCGGTATCGTGATCGTGGCAGGTCTGGCGATCGGTACCCTGTTCACCCTGTTTGTATTGCCGGTGATCTATACCTACCTGGCAGAAAAACACAAACCACTGCCGGTGTTTGTCGAAACCAACACCAGCAAAACGGCCAATTAATCGCTGAACAAACGCTGATAACTAGTTAAAGGTCACTTCGGTGGCCTTTTTTTCTACCTCAGTAGGCGACTTTCAAGGCGCAATTACATAAAATGGAGCGATATTGACAGGAGTTTACGCCACTATGTTTGATCCGAAAAAATTAGAGCAAATTGCTAAACAGATCCATGAATCCATGCCACAGCCAGTGAAAGAGCTGGGTGCCGATGTGGAGCAGAAAATGCGCCAGGTCATTCAGGGCCAACTGAATAAGCTGGATGTGGTCAGTCGTGAAGAGTTTGACGTCCAGACTCAGGTGCTGCTGCGCACGCGTCAGAAGCTGACCGAGATGGAGCAGAAGCTGGCGGAGCTGGAAAGCAGACTGGCCGACAAAGAGCAGTAAGCTCGCGCTAGAAACAACAAAGGCTTGCCGGATGGGCAAGCCTTTTTCGTTGTGTTTGATTATATTGTTGTATTTATCACTCCAACCTGTCTTGGAGTCAGTTGACGGCCCGCTCAGGCCGCCAAATCCTTACACTTAGCCGCCAACGGCGATGCGTTTCATGTCTGTCATGTAGCCGCGCAGCTCTTCACCGATGTATTCAACCGGGTGATTGCGAATCGCATCGTTTACTTCGATCAGGCGCTGGTTGTCGACCTGGTTCGATGTCTCGCCCAGACCTTTACCGATCACGTCTACACCAACGTTAGGCATAAACTGTTCGCGCAGCAGCGGAGTCGCTACGTTGGCAAACAGGTAGTTACCGTATTCAGCCGTATCTGAAATCACCACGTTCATTTCGTACAGACGCTTACGGGCAACCGTGTTGGCGATCAGCGGCAGCTCGTGCAGTGACTCGTAGTAAGCCGACTCGTCGATGATGCCTGATGCCGTCATAGCTTCAAACGCCAGCTCAACCCCGGCACGTACCATCGCGATCATCAGGATACCGTTGTCGAAGTACTCTTGCTCAGAGATTTCCACATCGCTTTCCGGATAGTTTTCAAACGCGGTTTCACCGGTTTCTTCACGCCATTTCAGCAGGTTAACGTCGTCGTTTGCCCAGTCTGCCATCATAGTAGACGAGAATTCGCCGGCGATGATGTCGTCCATGTGCTTGTTGTACAGCGGACGCATCAGATCTTTTAACTGTTCTGACAGGTCAAACGCCTTGATTTTAGCCGGGTTAGACAGGCGATCCATCATGTGTGTGATGCCGCCGAACTTCAGTGCTTCAGTCACGGTTTCCCAGCCGTATTGCAGCAGTTTACCCGCGTAACCTGGGTCGATACCTTCTGCGACCATTTTCTCGTAGCAGACGATAGAACCGGCTTGCAACATACCGCACAGAATGGTCTGCTCGCCCATCAGGTCAGATTTTACTTCTGCTACAAATGAAGATTCCAGACAGCCGGCACGGTGACCACCGGTCGCTGCCGCCCACGCTTTAGCGATATCCCAGCCTTCGCCTTTCGGATCGTTTTCCGGGTGAACCGCAATCAGAGTAGGCACACCAAAGCCACGTTTGTATTCTTCACGTACTTCAGTACCCGGACACTTAGGCGCCACCATCACGACAGTCAGGTCAGGACGGATTTGCATTCCTTCTTCTACCACGTTGAAGCCGTGAGAGTAGCCCAGTGCTGCGCCCTGTTTCATCAGAGGCATCACGGTTTCAACCACATTGGTGTGCTGCTTGTCCGGAGTCAGGTTGACCACCAGATCCGCCTGCGGGATCAGCGTTTCGTAGCTGCCCACTTCAAAGCCATTATCTTTAGCATTTTTGTATGACTGACGTTGTTCATCGATCGCGGCCTGGCGCAGTGCGTATGCTACGTCCAGACCAGAGTCACGCATGTTCAGACCCTGGTTCAGACCTTGCGCACCACAGCCGACAATAACCACTTTCTTGCCTTTCAGGTAATCCGCTTCTGAGGCGAATTCCTCACGGTCCATAAAACGACAACGACCTAATTGGTCCAACTGCTCGCGCAGGTTCAGGGTATTAAAATAGTTAGCCATGGGGCGCTCCTGTTTGATTCATCCGTATTGGTCAGCAATCATTGCTGAATGGAACCATACTAAATCAGACATTCAGTTGCTTAAAGTGATATATTCACAATTAGTTATTGCAACTTGTGCAACGTAAAAGCTGAACCAAATGAATATAAAAAGCTTACAGATGTTTATCCATCTGTCGGAAAGTAAAAATTTTAGTAAAACCGCCGCGATGATGCACGTCAGCCCCTCGGCGCTCAGCCGCCAAATCCAGAAACTGGAACAGCAGATCGGCCAGGCGCTGTTTTTGCGCGACAATCGCAGCGTAGAACTGACCCCGGCCGGGAAAAAACTGCTGCCGGTGGCGGCCAACATTCTGACTGAATGGCAGCAGTACCAGACTCTGCTCAACGAACACGGCACCGACATCCAGGGCGAAATCCGCCTGTTCTGCTCGGTCACCGCCAGTTACAGCCACCTGCCGCAACTGCTGTCGGAGTTTCGAATCCAACACCCGTTTATTGAATACAAGCTGTTCACCGGCGACCCGGCTCAGGCTATTGATAAAGTAATGAACGACGAAGCGGACATCGCCATCTCGGCGCTGCCAGACCAGCTACCGGCCCGGGTTGAATTTGCCACTATCAGTGAGCTGTCACTGTCAGTGATTGCCCCTCTGGGCTTGAGTACCTTTGCCCAGCCGCTGCAGGCCGAGCCGCCGCACTGGCCCGACATTCCGTTTATTGTGCCTGAATCCGGCACCGCGCGGGACCGCGCCAACAGCTGGTTTAAGAAGATGAAAATCAAACCCAATATCTACGCTCAGGTTTCCGGTCATGAAGCCATCGTCAGTATGGTAGCGCTGGGCTGTGGGGTGGGTATCGCGCCGGATGTGGTTATCAACAATAGCCCGGTGCGGGATAAAGTTCAGCGCCTCAAAGTATTGCCGATCAAACCGTTTCAGCTCGGCGTATGCTGCAAGCGTTCACAGCTGGAGAACCCGCTGGTCAAAGCGCTGTGGCGGGTTGCTCAGGAGAAATATTTCCAGTAACCACAAACAACAACGCCACGCATTGCGTGGCGTTAGTCCGATGATTAAAAGCTTAAATCACCCGTGAGAACTGCTGCTGACGAGCCCGGTCGCGCAGGTATTTATCGAAACACATGCAGATGTTACGAATCAGCAGCCGGCCGCGAGGCGTCACTTCAATATTCTCGTCATCGACCGTCACCAGCTTGTCATCGACGAAAGTTTGCAGCAGTTCCAGATCGGTTTTGAAGTAGTGGTCAAATGTCAGCGCAAACTGATTTTCGATCTGGCGCTTGTTGAGTTTAAAGTTACAAATCAGCTGCTTAATCACTTCACGACGCAGCAGGTCATCGGCATCTAACTGGATACCTTTCCACAGCGCATGGCGCTGCTCGTTGACCTGGGCATAGTATTTTTTCAGCTCTTTCTGGTTCTGTGCGTAGGCATCGCCAACCATCGAAATTGACGACACACCAAAGCCCACTAAGTCGCATTCACCCTGGGTGGTATAGCCCTGGAAGTTGCGGTGCAGCACGCCATTGCGCTGGGCAACCGCCAGCTCATCGTCAGGCCGGGCAAAGTGGTCCATACCAATGAACTGGTAACCGGCCGAAGTCAGTGTTGCGATAGTGTGCTGCAGGATCGCCATCTTGACTTCCGGCTTTGGTAAATCTTCTTCGTTGATTTTACGCTGCGCGGCAAACAGTTTTGGCATATGGGCATAGTTAAACACCGACAAGCGGCCCGGCTGCATTTCCAGTACCTTCTCCAATGTGTTGCTGAAGCTGGTCAGGGTCTGTTTCGGTAAACCGTAGATCAAATCCAGGTTAGTCGAACGGAAGCCGAGCTGTTTGGCGCGTTCGACCAGGGCGATGATAAACTCTTCGTCCTGTTCACGGTTAACCAGCTTCTGTACTTCCTTGTTAAAGTCCTGCACACCGATACTGACACGGTTAAAACCTTCACTGCGCAGGTGATCCAGCATATCCAGCTCGATTTCACGCGGGTCGACTTCGATGCTGATCTCAGCATCGTCAGCGAAGTGGAATTCATCACGCAGCTTGGTCATCAGGCGGCTGATCTGCGGCTTGGTCAGGAAGGTCGGTGTACCACCACCAAAGTGCAGCTGAGTCACGGTACGTTGATTGAGCAGCGCCGCTCGGGTGCTGATCTCCAGTGCCAGCACATCAAGGTATTCATCCGCCTTGTGGGCATGGCGAGTAATGACCTTGTTGCAACCACAGTAATAACAAAGCTTATGGCAGAACGGAATGTGGATATACAGCGACAGCGGGCGATCCGGATACTGGGCACAAGCCATGTCCAGATCAGCGATCGTGTATGCCTCGTGGAACTCCAGTGCCGTCGGGTATGAGGTATAACGGGGACCTGAATAGTTGTACTTATCCAGAACCGCTTGATCCCAGACAATTTGCTGGCTGGCTACGACTTGCTGCGACATGATCTTCTTCCGGTGTTAACTGTGTTTAAGGAAATGCTCTAAGGTCGCCATTTTGCCACACCATCCGCGATCAAACGGCATGATGTCAGGCAAAATGACAACAAATATTCAGATCTGCTAGCGCGATCACTGCCAGAGCACATCGTAACTCCGGAGCAACCAGCAGCGTATTTACAGCATCTGAATATTGATCTGATTGTTCAGCGGCTGCACGCGCTGTTTCAGTTGTTGCAGTTCGGCGATAATGGCATCGTTCAAACGGGATTCGGCCTTATGCCGGACCAGATTGTGTTTCATCCGCTCTTGCTTGGCCATCTGCTGGCGCTCTTCACCGCGAGGCATCTCTTTGACTATATGATACAGCTCAGCGATAGCAGGGAACTCCTGGTCAAAATCGACCCGTTGTTCTCCCTGGACATAATCCATAATGCAGTAAACCCGAATCGCAATCTCAGACAGGTCACACTGGCCCTGAATCCCCGCCAGGCACAACACGCTGACACTATCAAAAATATTGGCGTTACGTTTATCGATCGCCAGCGTCTGCTGCTGAGCAATCAGCTGACGCTGCTTCTTCAGTTTCAGTAGCAGGTGTGCAGCATAACCGGCCAACGCCAGAATAATGGTGAGTCCCGCCACCAGGAGTAAAGTGACATTCATGGTCCGTTACCCTTTAAAATTCATCCCATTTCTGCTGTTCAAAGTCAGACAGCAAATCTTCATCACTGCGCGGTGCAGCCGGTTTTTTCGCCTTAACAGGCTGAGGCTGGACCTCTGCTCCTGTTTCCGTTTCCGCTTCCTCGTCTTCAACCAGTAACCCGAGCTGATCCATCAACTGTTCGATGCGATCCAGTTTCTCATCGACATATTTCTGCAGTCCGGCACCAAGCTTTTCACCGTTTTCTAGCCGCTCCAGCAGCACCATCAGCTGCGCATCGCTCTCCAGCAACTCCAGCTCTTTCTGAGCGGACAGTTTGCGTTGCTGCTTGCTCGGTTTCACCGTTTCCACCACCAGGGGAATTTTCTTTTTACTGCCGAGACGTGGATCGCGCGCCTGAGCGGACGAAGCGGCCTGCTTGGCTTTGGCATCCGCGTTGCGGCTGCCGGTTTTAAGGCCTTTGCGCTTTTTCTGTTTTTTTCTTTCCCGACCTTCGACGTCGGACTGGGTACGGTTACGCACAACGATAACGTCGTCGTGACCGCCTGATCTTGCTTTTTTCTTACGACTCATTACTGGGCTTTCCTCAGTAAAATTACATCTTTACCAATAAATTCAAGCTCGAGCTGATCCCGCTCTGCCAAATACCGGAACGTGGCTCGACTAAAGAACACCACATGGGTGGGATCGTTCTTATAGTGCCAGCCGGCAAACGCCTCTGCGTCTATAACCAGCTTAGTCATCAAACCAAGCCAGCCTCCTGGCTTAACTAAATTTAACCATTGTTGCCACACCTGATCGGGCTGATAAAGGTGCTCGATCACTTCGGTGGCCGTGACAAAGTCATACTGCCGAGCCAGAACGCTCTGGTCCGGGTGATAATAAATATCGTACAACTCAACCTGGTGGCCCTGTTCCTGCAACATTAACGACAATGTTGGCCCAGGACCACAACCAAAATCTAACCCGTTTGACGAAGCAGCTAACCGCTGCACCAGCGGCTGGGCCAGGCGAGACAAAAACCGCCGGTAGCCCTGATCTGATGGATCATTCTCATGCAGATCATAGTGCGCTTTTTCCAAATCTGCTGCCAGACGCTGGGCCGGATCAACAAACACCAGTGCACAGCGGCTACAGTGAAGATACTGACGGCGTGAATCGCGAAAATAGGGCTCAATTTGCTGACTGTGGCACAGTGGGCATGATTGCATGCGGCGCTCCTCAATTCGGGTAGCGAAACATAACAGAATCCGAGCCTGGAGTGGAGTGTTATTGAGTGTTTTTTCATCAACTGGTGCAAATAAACCCACAGAGCAGAGCGTGCCAACAGGAATATCGCCACTCAGCAGATATGTTGAACCGGCAGGTATAAAAAAAGCGATAGGTCGCCCTATCGCTTTCTAACTGTCACTGAGTGACATTAAATCGTTGCACCGATATATGTGTGCACCAATGTTCCCTTTGTTTTTCGTGCTTTCCATGCAGTGGTGTTGTTTGTCATCGTCCTGATGAATTTTGCTCGTCCACTCACTTCCTGTTACTGGGCCCGTCCCGGGCCGGATCCTTTGCTTTGTCCTTACCTTTGGACAACTCGACCATCCTTATCATGCCAGCGTCCTGCTCGCATTGCTCCATTTCCGACTATCAAACTACCCTGTTTGCATCCCTGGAGACCAGCCTGGTCTTACTTCCTGTCTCGACGCCCTGTCGATGAGTACACTTTAGTCGATTACGCCCGGCGTACAACCCGCCTGACAAAAAAAAATACCACCAGTGAAAGTTAATTTAATTAAATTATAAATTTCATAACGTTACAGAATTCCATTTGCTCTTTTCTGATCCAAATAGGGCAAATCTCTTACAAACTTTATGGCATTTTTATCCCGGCCATCAGATGGACCGGTGTGATCCGACCGGCAAGAAAAAACCCCGACCTGTGGCCGGGGCTTTTTCTACAACATTGCTCGAAGGTTATCGGTGTTTCTATTAGTGCAGGCCGCCAACGTATTTAGACAAGACTTCAATATCTTTGTCGGTCAGTTTTTTCGCGATATCACGCATCATGGCGTTCATATCGTTGTTACGATTACCATCACGGAACTTAACCAGCTGGGCTTTGATATAGTCAGCATGTTGACCCGATACTTTCGGGAAACCGGACAACTCAGTACCGTTACCGCGCGGACCATGACAAGCGATACAAGCGGTCAGACCACGCTCTGCATCACCGGCAGAATAAAGGGCTTTACCCGCATCCACCACGTCTTCCGGAGTGGTGTTACCACTCATTGGCAACGATCCGTAGTAGGCGGCCAGATCAGCCATATCTTGCTCAGACAGCGGCATTGCCATACCACTCATCACAGGATCATAGCGACCTTGCTGACCATTACTGGTCATGCCGAGTTTCAGATCTTTCAACTGCTTTTCAATGTACTTAGGGTGCTGACCCGCCAGTTTAGGGTACATTGCCATTTGGCTGTTGCCGTCTGCACCGTGGCAGCCAGCACAGGTTGTTGATTTTGCTTTACCAGCTTCGATGCTGCCTTGGGCCCACACAGTGCAGCTGGCTAAAAGACTCAAAATTAGCGCTAATTTCTTCATGACATTCCATTATAATTATCAAGCTTCCGGTACCACGAAGGATAAAGACTCGTGATACAATAGGCGACCTTATGCCGAGCACGGTTATTTTACACAAATTCACAAAAAAGTAATCAATCGACTACACAAAGTCGAGATGGAGTTAACAGTGAGCGTAAAAATTCATTATCAAAACACGCATTTCATTACCAGCGCGCCGGATATTCGCCATCTTCCAGAAGATGAAGGTATCGAAATTGCGTTCGCCGGCCGTTCGAATGCCGGTAAGTCTAGCTCACTTAACCGGTTAACCAACCAGAAGAACCTGGCAAAAACCAGTAAGACTCCCGGCCGGACTCAGCTGATCAACCTGTTTAAGGTCACCGATGGCTGTCATATCGTCGACCTGCCAGGCTATGGCTTTGCCCAGGTGCCACTGGAAATGAAGAAAAAATGGCAAAAGTCGCTCGGTGAATACCTGCAGCAGCGTCGCTGTCTGAAAGGGCTGGTGGTGTTGATGGACATTCGCCATCCGATGAAGGATCTCGACCAGCAGTTAATTTTCTGGGCGGTCGACTGCGATATACCGGTTCAGGTGCTGTTGACCAAAGCAGACAAACTAAAGCAGGGTGCGCGTAAAGCCCAGGTGCTGAAGATCCGTGAAGCGGCGATGGCGTTTGGTGGTGATGTGAAAGTCGATGCGTTTTCTTCGCTGAAAGGCATCGGCGTCGATGTGCTGAGAAACCGGCTTGATGCCTGGTTTGCGCCAGCCTTATTGGCTCAGCAGGAGCTGCAAGACGCCCCCCTGGCGGAAATACCAGCGCCCCCAGAAAGCAACGATAACAAATAAGCCTGACTCGATTGCTATTCACAGCCTCGCGAACTTCGCGGGGCTGTTCTGTTTTGCCCGCAGGTAAATCTTGCAGATACCTACTCCCACCCTCTCGCCACGACGCACTCACTGAGCCGCGGAAAAATCACTACAACTCTAATGGGGTCACACTGGCTTTTAATACGATAAGGGTCGGGAGACGGAGAAGGTTGCCAAGAATCGGCATCGCTGGCAGACAGCAATCCCCATCCGCTGGCGATAAAAATCCCCACCATCCTGGCGGGGCAACGGGAGAGAAATAGGAGGTAATTATTATTATGCTGTAAGGATTCACTATTCCCGGCTATTTTTCAACTTTGGCCAAAAACGCTGCTTCACTCGCAAAAACCACTCTAAGCCACTAATTTTATGCGTCTTTTATTCAAAGCCACTCGCACCGCATCCAAATTTTTAATTTGAATTTGTGACTTAAAAAGCAAAAGTGAAAATGAATATTTATTACAACTTTGTTTCAAAATACCAACACGACAAAAATGTGTCAGAAAAACAGAACAGGTGGAATGGCGACGCGGTGAATATAGGGAAACGGCAGGAAAACATGGATTTAACTAATTGAAATATGACAACAAATATAAATTCAGCCCAATAAAAAACGCCCCAGTCAAAATCTGACTGGGGCGGCTGAATCAGCCTAATCCAATAACGTGAAACAAAAGGTCTGAAAGATAGAACATCTTACCTCTGTACCCTACGCCGTTAAATGTACAACATATGATCAGAAAGTAAAAGCCTTTTTGTAGTTTTTTTTCAGTATTTTTTTATTAAACTACATTAACCCCTTCAGTTGTCAGACCTTTTGCTCTGGCCAAAAAAAGCCAGCGTTTGTGCGCTGGCTCATATAATTTGGCTATATTGGGTCAAAAAATGACTAGTGAGCCTGATCCCAGCTATCGCCATGACCGGCTTCCGCAATCAGAGGCACTTTAAGTTCCGCCGCCGACTCCATCAATTGTTGTATTTTACTTTCAATTTCGGCCAATGCGGATTCTTCTACCTCAAATACCAGTTCATCGTGCACCTGCATCAACAGCCTAACCCGGCCTTGTCCTTGATCCTGAATCCACTGGTCCACCAGCAGCATGGCTTTCTTAATGATATCCGCCGCAGTGCCTTGCATCGGCGCATTGATCGCCGCCCGCTCTGCCGCTTTACGACGCATGCCATTGCGCGATTTAATTTCAGGCAGGTGCAATCGGCGGCCAAACAGAGTTTCAACATAACCCTGTTCCGCCGCGGTGCTACGGGTATCTTCCATATACTGCATCACTCCCGGATAGCGCTCAAAATAGGTATCCATATAGTGCTGAGCCTCTGAACGAGGAATCCCCAGTTGCTTGGCCAGCCCAAACGCGCTCATACCGTAAATCAGGCCAAAGTTAACCGCTTTAGCCCGGCGACGCTGTTCACTGCTGACCTGGTCGATAGCGACACCCAGGATCTCAGCCGCCGTCGCCGCATGGATATCTTTACCTTGCTGGAAAGCGTCCAGCAGCGCCTGGTCTCCGGACAGATGAGCCATGATACGCAGTTCGATCTGGGAATAGTCGATCGCCATGATTTTGTAGCCGGCTGGTGCCACAAACGCCTGGCGGATTCGGCGGCCTTCCTGATTGCGGATCGGGATGTTCTGCAGGTTCGGATCGGTCGAGGACAGTCGCCCGGTCGCCGTCACTGCCTGGTGGTAAGAGGTATGCACCCGGCCGGTCTGTGGATTGATCATCTTCGGCAGCTTGTCGGTGTAGGTCGACTTGAGCTTGGCCAGGCCGCGGTATTCGAGGATCAGTTTCGGCAATGGGTAATCCAGCGCCAGCTCCTGAAGCACTTCTTCATTGGTTGACGGGGTACCAGACGGAGTCTTCTTGACCACCGGCAGGCCCATTTTCTCAAACAGAATCGCCTGGAGCTGTTTCGGCGAACTGAGGTTAAACTCCTGCTCCGCCAACTGAAAAGCCTGTTGCTCCAGCTCATCCAGCCGGATTGCAATCTGTTGCGACTGCTGACCAAGCTGGTTGGCATCGATCAGTACCCCGGTGCGCTCCATGCGAGATAATACCGGCACCAATGGCACTTCAATATCATGGTAAACCGATTTCAACTTGCTGTCGGCGGCTATATTGGCATACAGGCGATGATGCAGCCGCAGCGTCACATCCGCATCTTCTGCGGCATATGGTGCGGCTTCTTCCAGCTCAATCTGGTTGAAGGTTCGCTGATTTTTGCCCTTGCCGGCGATCTGCTCAAAGGAGATACAGCTGTGCTGCAAAAACCGCAGTGCCAGGCTATCCATATCGTGCTTACCGCCGACACTGTTGTAAACATAGGACGCCAACATAGTGTCGTGGGCAATACCCTGCATCTCGATCCCGTAGCGGGCCAGCACGCTGGCGTCGTATTTCAGGTTCTGACCGACCTTCGCCAGCTCAGGGTCTTCCAGCAGCGGTTTCAGCTTAGCCAGTACCCAGTCGCGATCGAGCTGCGCTGGTGCTCCCAGGTAGTCGTGTGCCACCGGAACGTAAGCCGCTTCGCCCTCTTCTATCGCAAAGGAGACACCAACCAGGTTAGCCACCATATAGTCCAGGCTGTCGGTTTCAGTATCAAAGGCAAACAACGACGCCGACTGGAGCTTTTCCAGCCATTGATTGAAACTGGTTTCGTCGGTGATGGTCTGGTAGTGGCTGCGATCGATAGTGACCGCACTGTTGTCGATATCCTGATGACTCGCGCTGCTGTTAGCCGACGCGGGGTTGCCGCCTGATGCTTGCTGGTACGATTGCACCACCGGACTGTTGCCTTCCAGCAGCTCGTTTAACCAGGATTTAAATGCCAGCTGGCTGTACAGTTTCACCAGCAGATCCTGGTCTGGCTCAGCTTTATGCAGGGTGTCCGGAGCACACTCCAGTTCCACATCCAGTTTGATGGTCGCCAGCTGGTAAGAGAGGTAAGCGTTGTCTTTATTGTCGACCAGCTTCTTCGCCATGGTTTTCGAACCGCGAAAGCCGAGCGCGGCGATCTCATCCAAACGCTGGTATAACTGATCAATCCCGCCGATCCCTTGCAAAAGAGCGGTAGCGGTTTTATCACCGACGCCCGGCACGCCAGGGATGTTATCGACTTTATCGCCCATCAGTGCCAAGTAATCGATGATGAGTTCAGGTGGAATACCGAACTTCTCTATCACCCCTTCGCGATCCAGCACCACGTTGGTCATGGTATTGATCAGCGTGACGTGATCGTTGACCAGCTGTGCCATATCTTTATCACCGGTACTGATCAGCACCGGCGTACCCGCCTGAGATGCCTGGTGGGCAAGGGTACCGATCACGTCATCCGCTTCTACCCCTGGTACCGAGATCAGTGGCAGACCCATGGCCCGAATCAGTTCATGCAGCGGTTCAATCTGACAGCGAAGGTCATCCGGCATCGGTGGACGATGAGATTTATATTCCGGATACAAGTCATCACGGAACGTTTTACCTTTTGCATCAAATACCACGGCAATACGTTCCGATGGGAACTGACGCATCATGCTGCGCAGCATGTTCACCACACCGTACACCGCGTTAGTAGGGATCTCGCCGTTACTCATGGTGCCCGGGTAGGCATGAAAAGCACGATATAAGTATGAAGAACCGTCGATAAGGATCAGAGGATTGTCAGGTATTTGAGCCATAGTGTTTTGCTATCCAACAAGAAATCGAGTTTGATCTGCTAAGAATGCCACGTCTCGATCATCGATGCCATGCGGGAGTCGATCAGTGAGTGACATAGATAACGATAATTCTTGCTATTTTCCTCCCCCGCCTGTGGATAACTCTGTTTATATAATTTACCCCCAAGTTGCGCAAACGATGCAACTCAACACAAATTCAACCATAAGGCATTGTTTTTAAACAATGTATTTTATGATCGTTAAGGTTAACGATGATCAAAAACCGATCCTGCCATGTGGAAAAGACTACCGGGATCTTTTTGTTCTCCGGTTGTATCAGGCAAATAAAAAAGCGACATCCGAAGATGTCGCCTAGCAAAATCTGGTGAAACCGGGTAAATCATCCGCCCGGAAATACCACCGCTATAAAATACACTGGAAGCAATGTGAGCAATGTCGTGTCACAAAGAATCGGTCCAGCCTTTAACTCGCTGATGGCTATCAATAACTTGATAGCAAAAGAGTTATCTCGGCGGCTGATTCCCTAAGACAACTTGATAGTAATAATTCTCATTTACATCGTCAAGCATTAAATGAGAAAAAGTCTCATTTAATTTTATCCAGTGCTTTTATAAAGTGGATTCGTGACTCCTCTAACGGCTGATAGGGTTCAAAGTGGTGAATCTGATAGCCGTTTCTCAGCAGCAGGCGCAACATTGCGGGAAAGCGATTACGGGATTTTACCGTTAACCAGCGATAGTCTTGCTCGGCCGCCCAGCGCTGCTGGTGATCCAGCAATAGCTGGGCGACACCGGTATTGCGTGCCAAAGGTGCAACACCGCCAAGCCAGCTGTAAAAGGTCTGCTCATCCTGCTGATAGCCGATCTTAAAACCCAGCAGCTGGCCATCCTGTTCCGCCACCAACACCAGCTGTTTTTTTCCTGCTAACCTGGCCGCTAAACTGGCCTCACTCTCTTTTTCCACAAACTCGTCAATGCAGTTCACCACCTGTACCACTTCAGCCAGGCTACCGGTTCGAATCTTCATAGTTACCTGCCCCAAAAAATAGTGACCTAATCAAAAAAATAGTGACCCTAAACAAAAAAGGCCGGCACAAGGCCAGCCTATCGCAGACAGAGCAGGCGTTAGTCTTCCGGCACCAGATGCTGCGCAGCTTGTGCGTTGTCCTGTGCCAGCCACTCTGCCACATCTTTAGCAAAGTAGGTCAGGATACCGTCAGCACCGGCACGCTTAAAGCACAGCAGTGATTCCATCACCGTATCACGCTCGCTTAACCAACCGTTGGCAAACGCCGCTTTGTGCATCGCGTATTCCCCTGAAACCTGGTAGGCAAAGGTGGGTACCTGCAGTTCGTGCTTCACCCTGCGAACCACATCCAGATACGGCATACCTGGCTTAACCATCACCATGTCCGCCCCTTCGTTGATGTCCATCGCCACTTCATGGATGGCTTCATCGCTGTTGGCAGGATCCATCTGGTAGTTTTTCTTGTTGCCGCCTTTCAGGTTGCTGGCCGAGCCAACTGCATCACGGAACGGGCCGTAGTAACTTGACGCGTATTTGGCTGAATAGGCCATGATTTGGGTATGAATGTGACCGGCTTCTTCCAGAGCCTGACGAATCCGGCCAATCCGGCCATCCATCATATCCGACGGCGCCACCACATCCGCGCCCGCTTCAGCGTGAGAAAGTGCCTGTTTTATCAGCACTTCGGTGGTTTCGTCATTCAGTACGTAACCGTCATCGTCGATGATGCCGTCCTGGCCATGGGTTGTGAACGGATCCAGCGCGACGTCAGTGATGACGCCAATTTGCGGTACGTTCTGTTTCAGCAAACGTACTGCCCGTTGTACCAGGCCTTCCGGGTTGTACGCTTCAGTCGCGCACAAGCTTTTCGCGTCCTGGTTAACGACCGGGAACAGGGCGATAGCCGGAACGCCGAGATGGGCCAGATATTCCGCCTCTTCCAGCATCAGATCGATAGACAAGCGCTCAATACCCGGCATGGACTCCACCGGCTCGCGGCGATCTTTCCCCATCAGGATAAACATCGGGTAGATCAGGTCGCTGACCGACAGTTGGTTTTCCGCCATCAGGCGGCGGCTGAAATCATGCTTACGCATACGACGCATACGGCGTCCTGGGAACTGACCTTGAATAGATACAGACACTGTTCTCTCCTTGTCTGGGGAAATGCTTGGCGAAATCATATCACTCTTGGTCTGATTCGCTATAGGCCGGCAAGAAAAATGCGAAAAATGACCCAAGGCTCACATTGCCGTATACTCAGCAACGAACATCCAGCAGAGAAACCTTGCCATGATTGACAGCCACGCCCATATCTACGCCAGCGAATTTGACCAGGACCGAGATCAGGTGGTTGAACGCGCACTGGCACAGGGAATTGAAAAAATTCTTCTACCCAACATAGACTTAGAATCTATCCAACCCATGCTGGATACAGAAGCACGCTACCCGCAAGTCTGCCGTTCTATGATGGGTCTGCACCCCTGCTATGTCGATCAGCAGGTAGAACAGACACTGGATACCATCCATTCATGGTTTGCCAGGCATTCGTTTATCGCGGTGGGTGAAATAGGTATCGACCTGTACTGGGATAAAACCTACCGGGCCGAACAGGAGTATGCCTTTATCACCCAACTGCGCTGGGCCAAACAGTTATCCCTGCCTGTGGTGATTCATACCCGGGATTCGATTGAAGAAACCCTGACCCTGCTGGAGCAGGAACAGGATGGCTCTCTGTCCGGCGTGTTTCACTGCTTTGGCGGCAGCGTTGAAGAGGCCCGGGCGATCAATCAGCTCGGTTTCCATCTCGGCATTGGTGGCGTTTCGACATTTAAAAATGGCGGCATGGATAAAGTGATCCCACACCTGGATATGGAGAAAGTGATCCTGGAAACCGACTGTCCTTACCTGGCTCCGGTACCACATCGCGGCAAACGCAATGAACCGGCCTATACCCAGATGGTTGCCAACCGAATCGCAGAACTGCGTCAAATCACACCCGAACAGGTGGACAAGATTACCAGCGCCAATACCAAGGCACTGTTTGGTCTATAACCGCGGGGTTTTCTTTATCATCGGAGGAATAGGGGTTTTGCCCTGACACTCTGCGCTGAGATGCACCAGGTTACTGCTGCTGGTGCTGGCATTTGCGGTCAGCACACTGCAGCGTCTCACCATTGGCGTTTTTTTTGCGCACCAGCAGAGGAAACCCACAGGCCTGGCACTGGCCATTGACCGGCGGCTGATTGACGGCAAACTTACACTTGGGATAACCATTGCAGGCGTAGAACGTCTTACCAAAACGGTTTTTTCGCTCCACCAGCTGACCGGTGCGGCATTCCGGACACGGAAACGAATCGTCACTCGTTTCCGGTTCGGCGTTAAGTGATTCGATATGGTGACAAGCGGGGTAATGGCTGCAGCCGATAAACATGCCGTAACGGCCCTGGCGCAGCACCAGTTCGTGCTGACACTCAGGACAGGCAATGCCGAGCGTTTTGACAATATGACCATCGTTCTGGTGCAGCGGACGGATGTAGTCACAAGCCGGGTAGTTGCCACACCCCAGAAAAGGGCCCAGTTTGCCATGACGAAGTTGCAACTCACCGCCACATTGTGGACAGGGTTCGTGCTCCAGCGCATGCTCATGGGCCGCAAACAACTGATGATCGATTTTTCCGCTCATAACCGCTTAATTAATGGAGAATACCTTGTTCTTTGCTGTACAACAGTTCTTCCATTAACGTATACGCGTTTTCATTCCCTGGTACGTTGAACAGCACCATCAGGATAATCCATTTCAGATCATCCAGTTCAAACTCATTGGTTTCCAATCCCATCACCCGGTCGATCACCATCTCACGAGTTTCCGTGGTCAGCACACTGACCTGCTCCAGGAACAACAGAAAACCACGACACTCCATATCCAACCGTTCCATTTCCGAGCCGGAGTAGATACGGGTTGAACGGGCGTTACCCACTGAAATGGCATACTGGCGGTCGCTGTGTTGCAGCGCGGCCAAGTCTTCCAGCCAGGTCAGAGCTTTAAGTATGTCTTTTTGATGGAAACCTGCCCGCAGCAGCTCTTCTTCCAACTCATCTTGATCCACTTGCAACTCAGCATCGCTATGGATGTAAGTTTCAAACAGATACATTAAAATATCCATCATCATAGCTAGCCCCTCCCCTTACGAATATAGCCACCAGAAACTGCAACAACATGCCCTGAAAGTTCAAGCTCTAAAAGCTGCATCATGACTTCATGGACGGGTATATTGGTACGACTGGCCAGAATATCAACTGGTGTCGCCACACTTCCTACGTTAGCTAACAGCGAGGCAAATGGCAATTGCTGATTATCTTCAGCGGCAATAAAAAGCGATTGCTGAACCGGTTGATGCTGTTTTGACCAGCTGACCAGGGTATCAATCTCTTGCAGGACGTCCTCCACCTCCTGAACCAGGCAAGCACCTTGCTTGATCAGCCGGTTGCTGCCACGTGCAATGGGATTGTGAATGGAACCGGGCAGAGCAAACACATCCCTGCCCTGTTCGCCAGCATAACGCGCCGTGATCAAAGAACCGCTCTTTTCCGCCGCTTCTACCACCAGTACCCCGGCACTCAGGCCACTGATGATTCGGTTACGGCGCGGGAAATGGCTGGGCCGGGGCACCGCCCAGGGAGGAAACTCAGACACCAGTGCGCCGGACTCGACGATACGTTCTGCCAATGGGCGGTGGCGGGCCGGATACAGTTTATCCAGCCCCGAACCCAACACCGCGATGGTACGACCGCCCGCGTCCAACGCTCCCTGGTGAGCCTGACCGTCTATGCCGAGCGCCAGGCCACTGGTGATAACCAGGCCATGGGAGGCCAGCGCTTGAGCAAACTGATGGGCGACCTGGCGGCCGTCGATACTGGCGTTGCGACTGCCGACCATCGCCAGCTGAGGCAAGCTGAGCGTATCCAACTGGCCAGCCACAAACAGCAGCGCAGGCGGCGCCGCGATCTGTGCCAGCAGAGCCGGATAGCCCGGGGATTCTCTGGTGACAATATGATGTTGCGGACTCTGCTGCTGCCATGCCAGGCAGCGCTCAACCAGCGGCGGAGCCTTGCTCTGAATAAAAGTGATCTGTTCGTCGCTCAGCCCCAGCATAGTCATCTGGCGCCGGTCGTAGGTTAGTAAGTTTTCCGCCCGGTCCACCGCCAGCAGCTGCTGGAGCCGTTGGCCGCCCAACTTTGGAGTCAGGCTGAACGTGAGCCAGGCGCTAAACTGTTGTTCGGTCATTGATTAAAACTCAATGCGCCTGCAACCGGGCGTTGGGTTTGATCGGCCTCAGGCTGTGTTCGATCCTTGCCAGACTGAAATAGTCATAACTGCGCAGCACAGTTAACAGGCCAATTTTGCCCGCCAGGCGGGATGGTTCCGCATCGCTGTCGCTTGGACTGGCCGGCACAATATCAAACCGGCTGCCGGTCTGGAGCCCGTCTGCCAGGCCGCGATCCAGCACCAGCCAGCCCTGAGTCTGAGATAAGTGGCGAGCGTTGACACTACCGATAATACTGACCTGCTGCGGCGCAGCAAGCTGGAGTGGTAACCGTGGCGGCTCGCTCCGAGGCGGCAACGACAGCACCAGATCGCCGCGGCGAATCTCCTGCCTGACCCGGCTGACCGCCATACGCGAGGAGGTCTCACCGCTTTGGATCGGCTCAACATCGGCGATCCGCACCAGGGCAATGACCTGATATGAACCGCGCTGAAACTGCCCCATCTGACGGTAAACCGCGCCTTTGTCTGCGTCAAAACGGGCGATGGTGGTGATATCGCCCAGTCCGGACAACAGTTCTCGCTCATCGTCGCCTGCCGCCACTTTCACCGCCTGGGCGATGCGCTCAGGTGACAGCAGAATAACCTCTGCTGATAACTCTGCCGCGTTTTCGGTGCCGACAGTCGGCTGAAAGTGGATGGTCGGCCGCAACTTTCGCTGTCGCTGGACAGTAACGGGAGAAGATAAAGATACACCGAGGGAGGAAAGATGCAGTGTTGTGCCAGGGTAAATCAGATCGGGATCATCAATGTGCGGATTGAGTTTCCACAGCGCCGGCCATTGCCAAGGGTCCTGCCAGTGCTGAGCGGCGATATCCCACAGGGTGTCCCCCTTGGATACCTGATGTTGAGCGGCCGCTGGTTGTGCAGCCAGAGCGGTTCCAGAGCTCAATACCATCAGTAGCAGCGATAGCATCCGCAGCCGATTGCGCATAAACAGGGAAGCATTTTCTGGCAACATGACGCGATTTTCCTGGTCTAAGGTTAATATGAAGGACGATTAATCACGCTGGGATGCTGTCATTTAGCTGGTAAAATGTCTAGAATTGAGCCAACAGGGCAAGACCCGATTCGGCACAGTTCAATAATTTGAGTGTATATGTCTGTATTACAAGTATTAACATTCCCGGATGAACGCCTTCGTACCGTGGCAAAACCGGTCGAAGCCGTCACTCCTGAAATTCAAAAAATCGTCGAAGACATGTTAGAAACCATGTACGACGAAGAAGGTATCGGTCTGGCTGCAACTCAGGTCGATATTCACCAACGCATCGTGGTGATCGACATTTCTGACAGTCGTGACAAACCGATGGTGTTCATCAACCCGGAGATCATCGAAAAGCATGGTGAAGACGGCATTGAAGAAGGCTGTCTGTCCGTGCCTGGCGCGCGTGCGCTGGTACCTCGTGCGGCAGAAGTGACGGTCAAAGCGCTGGATAAGCATGGAGAAGAATTTACCATGCACGCCGATGACCTGCTGGCTATCTGTATTCAGCACGAGCTTGACCACTTACAAGGTAAGCTGTTCGTCGACTACCTGTCACCACTGAAACGAAAACGTATTCAGGACAAGTTGATGAAAATAAAGCGTTACAACGAAAAACAAGCCAACCAAGCTTAATTTCTCCCAAGTAAAGGAAGCCTACCTTGAGCAAGCCATTACGTATTGTCTTTGCTGGTACTCCGGATTTCGCCGCCCGTCACCTGGCGGCGTTGTTGTCTTCGGAGCACGAGGTGATCGCGGTGTACACCCAACCCGATCGCCCGGCCGGCCGCGGTAAGAAACTGACCGCCAGCCCGGTCAAGACCATCGCACTGGAACACCAGGTTCCGGTATATCAGCCGGAAAACTTTAAAAGCGATGAAGCCAAACAGCAGCTAGCGGATCTGCAGGCCGACATCATGGTGGTGGTGGCCTATGGGCTGCTGCTGCCACAGCCGGTACTGGATACGCCTAAGTTGGGCTGCATCAATGTCCACGGTTCGATTCTGCCGCGCTGGCGCGGCGCGGCGCCGATCCAGCGTTCGATCTGGGCCGGCGATCAGGAAACCGGCGTGACCATTATGCAGATGGATATCGGCCTGGATACCGGTGATATGTTGAAAGTCGCCCGTCTGCCTATCGAAGCCAGCGATACCAGCGCCAGCATGTACCAGAAACTGGCCGAACTCGGCCCGGTTGCCCTGCTGGACTGCCTGAGCGACATCGCGGCCGGCAGTGCGGTGGCGCAGAAACAGGACGATGAGCTGGCCAACTACGCGCAGAAACTGAGCAAAGAGGAAGCACGTATCGACTGGAGCCAGGACGCAGCACAGATTGAGCGTTGTGTACGGGCATTTAACCCCTGGCCAATGAGCCATTTTGCCGTGGCCGACAACAGCATTAAAGTCTGGCAGAGCCGGGTAGATGCGCAAACCAGCGATAAGCCGGCCGGAACCATACTGCGAGCCGACAAAACCGGTATCTATGTGGCCACCGGTCACCAGGTGCTGGTATTGGAGCAACTCCAGATCCCAGGAAAAAAAGCCTTACCGGTACAGGATATCCTTAATGCCCGTGCCGCCTGGTTTGAAGTCGGCAGCGTGCTCAGCTGACAGTCTGTTTAAGAACTTTTAGAGGGCAGAGATGCCCTCCCAAATTGGATATGAAATTATGAATGTGCGTGCCGCTGCCGCCAACGTCCTGTTCAACGTGGTCGATAAAGGCCAATCCCTCTCTTCCGCGCTCCCTGCGGCGCAACAATCGATAAAACCCCGCGATCAGGCCCTGCTGCAGGAGATCTGCTACGGCGCCCTGCGCTACCTGCCGCGGCTGGAATCGATTGCCAATCAACTGATGGATAAGCCGCTGAAAGGCAAACAGCGCGTATTTCACCACCTGATCCTGGTCGGCTTATATCAGCTTGGCTGGATGCGCATTCCGCCCCATGCCGCGGTCGCAGAGACGGTCGAGGCGACTAAGACGCTGAAAGGACCACGCCTGAGAGGCCTAATCAACGCGGTACTGCGCAACTATCAACGCAACCAGGCAGAGCTGGATCAGCAGTCGGTCAGCCACGATGCCGGCAAATATGGCCATCCGAGCTGGTTACTTAAGTTGCTCAAGCAGGCCTACCCAGAGCAGTGGCAACAGATAGTGGAAGCCAACAACAACAAAGCGCCGATGTGGCTTAGGGTCAATCGCCGCCATCACACCCGCGATGAATATTGCGCGCTGCTTAATTCTGCAAACATAGATCACCAGATCCACCCAGAAGCCGAAGACGCCATAAAATTGGCCACCCCATGCGATGTCAAACTGCTGCCCGGGTTCGACCAAGGCTGGATATCGGTGCAGGATGGCGCGGCACAACTGTCGGCCGACTACCTGCAACCTCAGTCTGGTGAACTGATCCTGGACTGCTGCGCCGCCCCAGGCGGGAAAACCGCCCATATTCTGGAGCGCTGCGATGCCGAAGTGGTGGCGATCGACAGTGACCCGAAACGGTTGGAGCGGGTGGAAGATAACCTGGCCCGACTGCAACTGCAGGCGCAAGTTATTTGCGGTGACGCACGTAAACCACAAGATTGGTGGCAAGGAAATCAATTTGATCGCATTCTACTCGATGCGCCGTGCTCCGCGACTGGGGTGATCCGTCGTCACCCGGATATCAAATGGTTACGTCGCGCCGACGATATCGAGGTGCTGGCAGAACTGCAAAGTGACATCCTGGATGCCATGTGGCAGCAACTCAAACCCGGCGGCACGCTGGTGTATGCGACTTGCTCGATAACGCCGCAGGAAAACAGTCAACAGATTATACGCTTTTTGCAACGTCGCGAAGATGCCGAACTGATCGGCTCAGAACCGGCCACCCCGGGGCGACAAATCCTGCCTGGTGAACAGGATATGGATGGTTTCTACTATGCGGTACTGCGTAAGTCCGCCTGAACCACGCGGATAATCACAAGGAAAGAACAAGAGAACAGGCTATGAAAATCATCATCCTTGGCGCCGGACAAGTCGGCGGCACGCTGGCAGAAAACCTGGTGGGTGAAAACAACGACATCACTATTGTCGACAAGGACAGCGACCGGCTGCGCGAACTGCAGGACAAGTATGACCTGCGGGTGGTCAACGGCTATGCCAGTCACCCCAATGTGCTGCATGAAGCCGGAGCGCAGGATGCCGACATGCTGGTGGCGGTAACCAATACCGACGAAACCAATATGGCCGCCTGTCAGGTCGCTTTCAGCCTGTTCAATACCCCAAACCGTATCGCCCGGATCCGCTCACCGCAGTATCTGGCGGAAAAAGAGGCGCTGTTCCAGTCTGGTGCGGTACCGGTGGACCACCTGATCGCACCGGAAGAGCTGGTCACCAGCTACATCGAGCGCCTGATCCAGTATCCGGGTGCCTTGCAGGTGGTCAGTTTCGCCGACCAGAAAGTCAGCCTGGTGGCGGTAAAAGCCTATTATGGCGGTCCGCTGGTGGGCAATGCCCTGTCGGCACTGCGCGAACATATGCCGCACATCGATACCCGGGTCGCGGCGATATTCCGTCAGGGACGGGCGATTCGTCCGCAGGGCACCACCATAATCGAAGCGGACGATGAGGTGTTCTTCGTCGCCGCCAGTAACCATATCCGCTCGGTGATCAGTGAACTGCAACGGCTGGAGAAAACCTACCGCCGCATCATGATCGTCGGGGGCGGTAACATAGGGGCGTCACTGGCCAAACGGCTGGAGCACACCTACAGCATCAAGCTGATCGAACGCAATTACCAGCGGGCGGAAAAACTGTCTGAAGAGCTGGAAAACACCATCGTATTCTGCGGTGACGCCGCGGATCAGGAACTGCTCAACGAAGAGAACATCGATCAGGTCGACGTATTTATCGCCCTGACCAACGAAGACGAAACCAACATCATGTCTGCCATGCTGGCCAAGCGGATGGGGGCGAAGAAAGTGATGGTGCTAATCCAGCGCAGCGCTTACGTCGACCTGGTGCAGGGCGGCGTGATCGACGTGGCCATCTCACCACAGCAGGCGACCATCTCTGCGCTGCTGACCCACGTACGCCGGGCGGATATCGTCAACGTTTCCTCTCTGCGCCGCGGTGCCGCCGAAGCGATCGAAGCGATTGCCCACGGTGACGAAACCACCTCTAAAGTGGTCGGCCGTGCCATCGGTGACATCAAACTGCCACCGGGCACCACCATAGGCGCAATCGTGCGTGGTGAAGAAGTGCTGATTGCCCACGACCGCACGGTGATCGAGCAGGATGACCACGTGGTGATGTTCCTGGTCGACAAAAAATACGTGCCGGACGTGGAAGCCCTGTTCCAGCCGAGTCCGTTCTTCCTGTAGGGCCCCGAGATGGTCAACTTTCGTCCGGTCATGTTCGTTATCGGGTTAGTGCTTTCCAAGCTGGCCCTGTTTATGTACGTGCCGACCCTGGTGGCGTTTTTCTCCGGTACCAGTGGCTTTATCGATTTTGCCCTGGCGGTAGTGATCACCCACCTTGTCGCCTTCATCTGCCTGACCATAGGCCGGACAGCGAAGTTTACCCTCAGCGTGCGCGATATGTTCCTGATCACCAGCCTGGTCTGGACCATTGCCAGCGCGTTCGCCGCGCTGCCGTTCGTGTTTATCAACCACATCAGTTTCACCGACGCCTATTTTGAAACCATGTCCGGCATTACCACCACCGGCTCAACGGTACTCAGCGGGCTGGACGATATGGCCCCCAGTATCCTGTTGTGGCGCTCTATCCTGCAGTGGCTCGGCGGAGTGGGCTTCATCGTGATGGCGGTGGCGGTGCTGCCGATGCTCAACGTCGGTGGTATGCGGCTGTTCCAGACCGAATCGTCCGACTGGTCAGACAAAAGTAGCCCGCGCGCCAAAACCGTGGCAAAAAATATTGTGGTGGTCTATCTGACCCTGACGCTGCTCTGTCTGCTTGGCTACCTGTATACCGGCATGACCCTGTTTGAGGCGATCAACCACTCGTTTACCACCCTGTCGACCGGCGGCTATTCGACCTCGGACGGCTCGATGAATCACTTCAGCAATGGCAGCCATTGGGTCGCGACTTTGTTTATGTTTCTCGGCGGGCTGCCGTTTCTGCTGTTTGTCTCGGCGTTGCGTAAACGCAGCCCGAAAGAGTTACTCAACGATGCCCAGGTGCGCGGTTTCTTTTATCTGGTTGCCGGCACCAGCGCTGTGGTCGCCAGCTGGCTGGTACTGCGTGACGGTTACACCTGGCCCAATGCGTTGCGGGTATCGATGTTTAACATTATTTCCGTAGTGACCACCACCGGCTATGGCCTGGAAGATTTTACCGCCTGGGGCGCATTGCCCACCACCCTGTTTGCCTTTCTGATGATGGCCGGTGCCTGTTCCGGTTCTACCGCGGGTGGCATTAAGATTTTCCGCTTTCAGATCGCCATGACCATGCTTAACAAGCAGATGATGCGATTGATCCACCCTTCCGGCGTGTTCGTGCAGCGTTACAACCAGCGGCCGGTCAATGAAGATATTGTCCGCTCACTGGTGGCGTTTGCACTGATGTTTGTCATTACCATTATTCTGGTTGCCGCAGGGTTGAGTGCGATGGGGATGGATCCTATCACCAGTATTTCCGGCGCCATTACCGCAGTCGCGAACGTCGGTCCCGGTATGGGCGATGTGATTGGGCCGACCGGTAATTTTGCCCCGTTACCCGACTTGGCCAAGTGGCTGCTCAGTCTGGGGATGTTGATGGGCCGACTGGAAATCCTGACTTTATTGGTGCTGTTCTTCCCGGCCTTCTGGCGTCGTTAAACCGGCTGAATATAGAGATAAATGGCCAGGAAGTGGCAGGCGCTTCCGGCCAGCACAAAGCCATGCCAAATCGCGTGATTAAACGGAATCCGTTTGGCCACATAAAAAATCACCCCTAGGGTATAGATCACCCCGCCGAGCGCCAGTAGGGTCAGCCCACCGACAGAAACGTGCAGCGCCAGCTGATAAACCACCACCAGCGACAACCAGCCCATCATCAGGTAAGTCAACAGCGACAACCGCTTGAAATGATAGAAAAAGGCGATTTTCATCAGGATACCGACCAGGGCCAGCATCCAAATCACTATCATCAGTCCGAATGCCAAGGGAGTGCGCAAACCCACCAGTAAGAAAGGGGTATAACTGCCGGCGATCAGCAGATAGATGGCGCAGTGGTCAAAGGTTTTCAGCGCCCGTTTCACCTTTTGATGAGGGATAGCGTGGTACAAGGTGGACGCCAGAAACAGCAAGATCAAGCTGCCACCATAGACACTCATACTGGTAATGGTTAGGACATCAGCCTGTAGGCTTAAAGATTTCTGCAACAGCAGCACCAGCCCCACGATGCCCAGTATTAAACCGATGCCGTGGGTGACTGCGTTGGCGATCTCTTCACCGACGCTGTATTGTGTTTGAGAACGCGTTTCCATACCAAACTCCAGTGATTCACTCTGTCGCAGTATGGCACATTTTAGCTTACACGTGTAAGCTAAAATTTTATAACAAGGCTAACTTGTTGATTCTAAATAATCTAGCACCTGTTGTCCGGCTTCTTCACCAGGCGTGGTGGCCGCGATGGTCAACTGACGTTTTAACTCACCCATACCGAGCAAACTCGCCAGCATCCCTTTTGCACCACGGCTATGGCGATCAATCTCAAACCAAAGCTGCAATTCTGTATCGCTTCGATAGGCCACCAGCTCCAGTTCGCGCCACCGGCCGTGATAAGGCCCGTCGACCGGAACAAATTCAAACTCCTGGACAAACGGCAGGGCAAAACCGTCCACCGCTTCGCACTCCACCTGGCGGATACGCAAGCCCTGTTCTTCCAACGCCGTCAGAATGCCGTCCATCAACGGATCCGGCCGCACGGTCAGGATATCTTTGTCGCTCGGGTCCAGTGCCATGGCAATATCCAGGCTGGTATCCAGCCACACTTTGGCATCCCCTATGGTCACCGGGGTATTCCAGGGCACATCCAGCTCGATATCGAAGTCACGCTGCTCGCCCGGCTGAATGGTAAACGCGTACGGGAGGCTCCAGTCGGCCAGCGCATAAGTCTGATGGACACGTTTCATCGGCCCCTGATCGTGACGAGCATCGTTGTCGGCCGGAACTTCTTTGACATAGCGACAGCATAACTTCAGATCAATATTATCAATCGCCTGGGCACTTGAGCCGCCATAGACATGGATAGTGACCGTGACCTTCTGACCCGGATACAGCACTTCCTGCTTTAAAACGGAATCGACTTTGGCCGATCCAATACCGAAACTGGCGAGGGTTTTCTTGAAAAACGACATACACACCTCCTCTGCAAAACCCCATCTTAATCTGTTTTTTGACCGTAACTCAATCGACGATTTTCAGCATTGGTGAGGGGCATAGCATATTTAATTGATCACATATCGATCTGTCACAATGTTGGTGCTAATCTAGGCAGTGATATGTACTACATATCACTATCCCTGAATAGCTTATTGGATTGGCTGACGCCAGAAGAGCTAAACTTCAATCAGACGAATGGAGCCCAACTCATAACTATTCAGGCCATTACATTGGCAATGGATATGCCTGGCAGTTAGGTACCTTTATGCGACCAACAGCAGTCAGGTTCTCGCACACCAACACCAGTGCAATGCGTCGCCGCAGTGGCTTTGTCACCGCTCCGAACGCAAAAAACGCCGCGCCGGCAATGACTTTGGCAGAGAAAAATGCACGAATGCAGGCTTCTTCCTCCAAAGCCAGCCAAGCAGCTTAATCAAAAGCGCAGTTATCTGCGCTTTTTTATTTGCGCTAACTTTCTCTTACCAAGCGATAGTGGTTTTGTTACCTTTAGCCGCATAACCAGAATCTTAGTGTGGAGAAAACCGATGAAATGCCATCGTATTGAAGAATTGCTCGAACTGCTGGAACCGGAATGGCACAAAGAGCAGCAACTCAACCTGGTGCAGTTTATTCGCCTGCTGGCCGACGAAGCGGGCTATCAGGGTGACCTGGAGCAACTGACCGACGACGTACTGATCTATCACCTTAAAATGCGTAACAGCGGTAAAGATGAAATGATTCCGGGGCTGAAAAAAGATCAGGAAGAGGACTTCAAGACCGCGATCCTGCGCGCACGCGGCATAATTGACTGATCTATAGACAATAACGTCCCCGAAGTAACCAGACTCCGGGAAGAGACCGAGTTAACAAAGGGAGAGGAGAGTAAAGCTTTTCTCTCCCTTTTGGTTGTATAATCGCCAACCAGCAACTGCTTACTATAACGATCCTGAGATCACTCGGGACACCAAAGTAATGTCACCTGAGCGCAATCGCTAGAAGTTGCGCCCGATAGCCCAAGAAGGAAACCTCCATGAGTCAGGATAAGATCGACGTCAAAGATGTGACTCCAAAAACCTTTAACCCTAAAGCTCACAAGAGTAAGGGCGACCGGTTTAATCCCAGTAACCGTATCTACGTACGTGACAGCAAAGGCACGTTCCAGAAACTGCGTCGCTACGGTGGCTGGTTCCTACTGGTGTTGTTTGCCGGTATTCCCTGGCTGCAATACGGCGATCGCCAGGCGATCTTACTGGATATCGGCAACCAGCAGTTTAATTTCATCGGCACCACCCTTTACCCACAAGATCTGACCCTGCTGGCGCTGCTGTTTATGATTGCCGCATTCGGACTGTTTTTTATCACTACCTTCCTCGGCCGGGTCTGGTGCGGCTATCTCTGTCCGCAAACGGTGTGGACCTTTATGTACATCTGGTTTGAAGAAAAACTGGAAGGCAGCGCCAATAAACGCCGCAAACAGGACTCCGGACCGCTTACCGCTAACCTGGCGATGCGCAAATCGGTTAAACATCTGGCCTGGTGGATGATCGCCCTGGCGACCGGCTTTACCTTTGTCGGCTATTTTGTTCCGGTGCGCGATCTGGTGGTGGACTTCTTTACCTGGCAAGCCAGCTTCTGGCCGGTGTTCTGGGTGCTGTTTTTTGCCGGCTGTACATATGCCAATGCCGGCTGGATGCGCTCGATCGTCTGTATCCACATGTGCCCGTATGCCCGTTTCCAGTCTGCTATGTTTGATAAAGACACCTTTATCGTCGGCTACGATGCGGAACGCGGTGAAACGCGCGGGCCACGTTCACGTAAAGCCGATCCTAAACAGCTTGGCCTCGGCGACTGTATTGACTGCGACCTGTGTGTCCAGGTCTGTCCGACCGGCATCGACATCCGCGATGGTCTGCAGTACGAATGTATTAACTGCGGCGCCTGTATCGACGCCTGTAATACCACCATGGACCGGATGGGGTATAAACGCGACCTGATCAGCTACACCACCGAACACCGCCTGTCGGGACACCATACCCATATTATGCGGCCAAAACTGCTCGGCTACGGTGCAGTACTGCTGTTGATGATCGGACTGTTTTTCGTCCAGGTCGCCTCGGTCGATCCGGCCGGGCTGTCGGTACTGCGCGATCGTAATCAGCTGTTCCGCATCAACGCCGCCGGGGAGATTGAAAATACCTATACCCTGAAAGTGATCAACAAAACTCAGCAAGTGCAGCAATACCAGCTGGATGTAAAAGGGCTATCCGATGTGTCCTGGTATGGTAAGCAGACCGTCGAGGTGAATCCGGGCGAGGTACTCAGCCTGCCGATGAGCCTTGGCGTCGATCCGGACAGTTTATCCACGCCAGTAGCGACGATTGAGTTTATACTGTCTGATAATGATGATTTTACCATTGAAGTGGAAAGTCGCTTCATTAAGAAGCTGTAACTGACTGCTCAACAACGGAAAAGGCTCAGCAATGAGCCTTTTTTATTATGACTGAACAAGCATTTAATTTTGCCGGCCTGACCCCAGATTTCATGTGGTATGCGCTGGAAAGCATCGGTATTCGGGCTGAATCCGGATTTCTGCCTCTCAACAGCTATGAGAATCGCGTTTATCAGTTCAGCGATGAAGAGCGCCAGCGCTACGTGGTGAAGTTTTACCGCCCTAACCGCTGGAGTCAGGCCCAGATCCAGGAAGAGCATGATTTTGCCCTGGAGCTGGAACAAGCCGAGATCCCAGTCGTGGCACCTGTGGTTTTGCAAGGTGTCAGTCTGCACCAGTATCAGGGTTATCTGTTTACCCTGTTTGCCAGCGTTGGCGGGCGCCAGTTTGAGGTGGACAACCTGGAACAGCTCGAATGGGTCGGCCGCTATTTGGGCCGGATCCACCAGGTTGGCCAGCAGAAAACGTTTCTCCATCGTCCGACACTGGGACTCGACGAATACCTCTATCAGCCGCGCACCGTACTGCAGCAGTGCGATTTTATCCCACCGCACCTGCAGTCGGCATTCTTCAACGATTTAAACCTGCTGATCGACCAACTGGAACAGTCCTGGCCAGCAAGCCAGCAAACTATCCGCCTGCATGGCGACTGCCACCCGGGCAATATAATGTGGCGTGATGGTCCGATGTTCGTCGATCTCGACGATGCCCGCAACGGCCCTGCAGTGCAGGACCTGTGGATGATGCTCAGCGGTGATCGGCATGAAAAACTAACCCAACTGGACATTCTGTTGGAGGGTTATCAAGAGTTTTGTCAGTTTGATTGTAACCAATTGAAACTTATTGAGCCTTTACGTGGTCTACGTATGGTGCACTATATGGCATGGTTAGCAAAAAGATGGCAAGATCCTGCTTTCCCGCTGGCATTTCCATGGTTTAATGATGCAAAGTATTGGGAGAACCAAGTTCTGGCTTTTAAGGAACAAATTGCGGCGCTGGCCGAGCCACCGCTGACACTGATGCCGCAATGGTAAAAACGTACCGAGATTAATTTTGGAGTAATAGATGAAAAAGCTGTTTGCATTAGTTGCCACTCTGATGCTGAGCCTGTCGGCCCACGCCGCCAGCTTCTCAGAAGGCGAGCATTACAAAGTGTTAGATCTGGAAAAATCAAAAACACCGCTGGTCACCGAGTTTTTCTCGTTCTACTGCCCGCACTGTAATAACTTTGAACCTGTTATCAAGCAGTTAAAGAGCCACCTGCCGGATAATGCCAAGTTCCAGAAGAGCCATGTCTCCTTTATGGGCGGCGCGATGGGTAAGTCGATGGCCAAATCTTACGCCACTATGGTTACGCTGAAAGTGGAAGACACTATGGTGCCGGTCATGTTTGACCGCATTCATAACCTGCGCAAGCCACCAAAAAATGACAAAGAACTGAAACAGATTTTTACCGACCACGGTGTAGACGGCAAAAAATTTGATGCGGCATTTAACGGCTTTGCGGTCGACTCCATGGTGCGCCGGTTCGATAAACAGTTTAAAGACAGCGGCCTATCTGGCGTACCCGCGGTCGTGGTCAACAACGTTTATCTGGTTCAGACTCAGTCGATCACCAGCATGGATGAGTACTTCGAGCTAGTCAATTACCTGCTGAAGAAATAAACCAGACCAGCCCATACGGCTGGTCAGATAGCAAAATCCGAGTACAGCGACTGCACTCGGATTTTTTGTATCTGGTGCCCACGCTCAGGCAGGCTGATGCCGCGGTCTTCTTAGTTGTGCATTCGAGAGCCAGCCAAGGATTAACGGCATAAAAAATGCCAGTCAGCCTAGCTGACCGGCATGACACCGTTGGTTAGCTGTTAATTTTTTGCCAACGCATCCGGCTTCTGGTATACCGCTTCGCCGGCCAGCCAGGTGCTGGTGACAGAGACGTCGTTCAAGTCACGGAATCCCTGCGCAGGCAGGCTGCTATCGAGAATCACAAAGTCGGCGTACTTGCCGGGAGTGATACTGCCGATCTGGTCTTTCCAGGCGGTCAGGTTGGCCGCACCCTGAGTATATGCATGCAGCGCCTGCTCAAAGGTCAGGGCGTTCTTGCCGCCATCCCATTGGTGCATCTGGCCATCGTGGTAAATGCTTTCTCGGGTCTGAGCGTCTTGCAACTGGGCCAGCGGATTAAATGGCGAGGTCGGCCAGTCGCTGCCCAGCGCCAGTTCTACCTGGTTATCCAGCATGGTTTTCCATAGATAGGCTTCGGTTTCGGTGCGGTGCTCACCGACACGATCGATAACGTAAGCGCCGACACAGCAGTTGGCGTGGCGTGGCTGCATCGAAGCACCAATGTTGTGCTGCTTCATACGCTGAATATCATCTGCGGTGATCAGCTCAATGTGTTCCAATCGGTTAGGTACGCTGGTCGCTATGCCCTGGGCGCTGGCATAAGCATCAATGGATTCTGCTACGCCGCGGTCGCCGATGGCGTGAATAGAGACCGGCATATTTGCTTTATTGGCCTGCTGAACCGCGGCACTGAGCATTTTAGGCGTAACAATATGCTCGGCTTGCGCTTCTGGTTTGTCGGCGTAAGGCAACTTGAGTAACGCAGTATGGGTAGACAGCACACCATCAATCATAAACTTGATGTAGCCCAGTTCGAGCTGTGGTCCCCGGTCACCGTGCTCTGCAGTATAGGCAGCCATACGCTCAGCAAATGTGTCTCGATCGGCCAGCGACTGCTCGATAAAGTCAGGTTCTCCGGTCATAAAGGCACCTTGCCAAACACGCAGGCTCAGGTCACCGTCATCCAGGATCTGTAGGAATGGCTGGTAGCCCAACGACATATCGTGGACCGAGGTAATACCCAGCGAGTTAGCCAGTTTGATGCTGGCTTTGAAGCCTGTCATCGGATCTTTAGCATCAGCCATCGAAGGGTGGCGCATCATACCGAAGGCGGCACTTTCATACAAAATGCCATTGACTTCGCCGTTGTCATCCAGGCCGATTATGCCGCCGTCAGCCACTTCGCTGTCTTTGCTCATCCCGGTTACTTCAAAGGCTTTGCTGTTTACCCAGGCGGTGTGGTGGTCGATATCCCACAGCAGAACCGGATTATTGGGGGCGACGCTGTCAAGCATCTGGATAGTGGGCAGTTGACCACCTGGCACCAGCAAGTGGTTCCAGGCTCCGCCGAGCAGCCATTGGCCAGGCTCCATAGTGGCGACTTTGTCTTTAATGATGCGCAGCCATTCCTGCTGGTCGACGATGTCACTCAGGTCGACACCGGTGGCCAGGCTCATGCCTTCACTAATGTGCGTATGGCCGTCAATCAGGCCTGGGGTGACAGTCTTGCCCTGGGCGTCGATGATCTGGGTAGTGTCGCCAACATAGGCTTTTATCTCGTCGCTACTGCCCAGTGCCAGAAACTTGTGGTCTTTCACGGCAAACGCTTCCACGCGAGGACTTTGCGGGTCAACCGTGTAGACATCACCGTTGAGCAATACCAAATCAGCGGTTAGTTGAGGTGTGGTGTTTGTGTCGGCGCAACCACTTAATGCTGTGGCCGCACCAATCAACAGCGCTGCTGCCGTCTTAGTAAAATGTTTCATTTAATCTTTCCTGTTTTATTAATGAGAAATCTGGGTATCACTCTATGGTGATTTAATCTCAACCAGGCATTTACCAGCAGCAATGTCCGCGACTAGGGGGATCATTCCCAGGCCACTGACCTCGCTGTCCATGACGCCTTTGAATACAAGCTACGGACTGATTTCGAGCTAACCGCGATTTCAGAGCACAACACTGACTCCTGTTTTAATAGTTACGGTTAACCCAATGGTCCGAATTTTTTAAATGAAACTCACGAAACCGATTAGCAGGCTAACACGGTTAAAAATCACTAAGATCGAAAATGTTAACAAAAAGTGAACCTCGTCTCGGTTTGTAACTGTATTTTTACACTAACAGTATAAATGTGAGGTGATGAGGCTTTTGTGTGGCTAGCGATTTAGAACGAAAGTTACGCCAATAAAAAAAAGCCGCTTACCCTGGTGCAAGCGGCTTTGTTTTTTTAAGGCGGAGCTATTTATACAGCTGTTTCAGCTTGTCGTCTTTACGCTGCCAGACATCGGCCAGCCACACCTGAAACTGGCGCTTGAACGGCTTATCATTGAAGTAATCGCCGGAAACCTGTTCGTCAATCGGCAGCAGATCGGCGTGAACGACGATTTTAGTCATCCGCCCCATCAACATGTCTTTGAACGGCTTATTGGTGTTGTTCGGGTAAGCCAGAGTCACATCAATTATATTGTCAAACTGATCGCCCATCGCGGCCAGCGTATAGGCGATACCGCCGGATTTCGGCGGCAACAAATACTGATAACCCGATTTGCTCTGTTGGCTCTTTTCTTCCGTATAACGGGTGCCTTCAACATAATTGACCACAGTGGTGGGGCTGAATTTGAATTTACGGCAGGAACGGCGGGTGGTTTTCAGATCCTGGCCGCGCTTTTCCGGATGGCGAATCAGGTAGGTGCGCGAATAGCGACGCATAAATGGCATGTCCAGCGCCCAACAGGCCATACCGATAAACGGCACATACAGCAGCTGCTGTTTAAGGAAAAACTTCGGCATCGGAATCCGATCTTTAAACACGCAGCACAGCACCACAATGTCAGTCCAGCTAAGGTGATTACTGATCAGCAGGTACCAACCGTCTTTACGTAAGTCTTCGACCCCTTGTACATCCCATTCCACCCGGTTGGACAAGCGCAGCATGTACGCATTGATGGTCGCCCACAGCCACATCACCCGGTTGGCTAATGCGGTTCCTTTCGCTTTCAGCTCCGGGGTTGGCAGCAACAATTTCAGCAACGCGATCACACAAATCACAATTGAACATAAGGCCGAATTAACAATAACGAGAGAAACATTGAGAATCAGTAATAGGTAAGCCAACATATCCGGGTATATTCATCAAGGAGTTGAACAATAAAACAGCGTGTAATTATACAGAGCCACCGTCAGTTTGGAATCTCTGTTGATATGGTCAGATTAGTTACACATGACTCACTAGGACATACCGGCCCCGCTTTCGGCCAACAATGGTTAGGAGAACCAAATGAAACAGCCACTGCTCGCGCTCAGTTTACTGCTACTCGCCCTTCCGGCCAGCGCTCAATATGGACGGCAAGAGCCCGGTTTGAGCGGCGAACTGTCCCTGAACGGCCTCTATATTTCCTCTCAATCCCAGTTTAATACCGACGGCACCGCGCGCATCGACAGCCTAAACCAGCGCCCGGAAACCGAAACCCGAACGCTATTTGCCCCGCTTGGCAACGTTCGCTATACCTTTGGCCGCCGGGCCGACAAACAACTGTTCGCCGGTACAACCCGGAGCGATATTGCGGTCGGTACCCTGGCGTTTGAACTGGGTTACCGCCAGCAGTTGATGCGCAATGGCACCTCGGTGGCCGTGTCTTGGCTGCCAACCATCCTGGCCGGGGAAACCTGGGCCGACCCTTTCTTACTCGGCAGCAACCGTACCACCACCGATGAACGTGGTAATGCGTTCAGGTTGCGACTGGAGAATATTGCCGGCAGCGGGGTGAGCCTAGACACAGCTTACGGTAAGAAATCACTGGACCAAGAGCGATCCGGCAGTAGCTGGGGGCTCAGCCAGACCCAGCAGGATTCCCTGCGCAGAAACGCCAGTTACAATTATCTCAAAGCCAACTACCGATTGTCGGTCAGCCGCAGCACTTCGATTGCACCGGCGCTGGTGTATATCCATACCTCCGCCGACGGCGCCGCCTATTCCAATGATTCACTAGGTGGTGAACTGAGTATCTTCCATCGCACTGGCCCGCATCAGCTGGCGCTCACTGCCGGTTACAGTGAACGGCACTTCCGGCAGGGTCACCCACTGTATGGCGACAGCAAACGCAACGACAGGGAATACAATATCTTCCTAGCTTATGAACTGCAGCAACTGTTAGGCTGGCCGAATTTGTCCTTGGTCAGTTTCGCCGGTTACAACCAGGTCGAGAGCAACCTCAATTTTTACGATGAAGAGCAGCTGCTGGCTTCACTGGGGTTAAACTTCCGCTTTTAACCGCTACCGAGCGACTCAGGCCAGTTGCGCGGTCAGTTGCTTCAGTAGCCGGTCCATGGCCCGATAACCCAGCGCTTCCGCCAGATGCGGGCGCTGGATATTGGCCGACTGCTCCAGGTCGGCTAATGTGCGCGCCACCTTAATGATGCGGTGGTAAGCGCGAATCGATAACCCCAGTTGGTGCAGGGCGGTCTCCAGAAACTGTGCGTCGGCTTGCTCCAGCACGCAATAACGCTCCACTTCACGACTGCTCAGCAGCGCGTTGACCTTGCCACAGCGCTGGCGCATTGTTTCCCTGGCGGCCAACACCCGCTCCCTCACCACTTCGGTCGATTCACCGCGGTGACCACCCTGTGCCAGGGTGCCTTTTGGCAGTGCCGGGATCTCCAGTGACATATCAAACCGGTCGATCAGTGGCCCGGACAGCCGGCTCAGGTAGCGCAGGATAGCCTGCGGGTTGGCGCGGCTTTGCTGACCTTCGTAGTAGCCGGTCGGGCTGGGATTCAGGGCGCCGATTAACTGGAATCGGGCCGGGAAACGGGTTTTGCCCTGCGCCCGGGAAATGATGATTTCCCCCGACTCCAGCGGCTCTCGCAGTGAATCCAGCACCTTGCGGTCAAACTCGGGCATCTCGTCCAGAAACAGCAGGCCGTTATGGGCCAGCGAGATCTCACCCGGACGGGGAATCGAACCGCCGCCCACCAGAGCCGCCATGGAACTGGAGTGGTGCGGAGCACGAAACGGCCGCTGCTTCCAGTTAAACTGATTGATGTCCTGATGCACCAGCGAGCCGACCGCCGCGGTTTGCATCGCTTCCTCATCGCTCATTTCCGGCAGCAGATCGCACAACCGGGATGCCAGCATAGTCTTGCCGGTACCGGGCGGGCCTAAAAACATCAAATTGTGGCCACCAGCGGCGGCGATTTCCAGCGCCCGCTTGCCCTGCTGCTGGCCGATAATATCTTGCAAATCCCGCCCCGACGGCGAAGCTTTGGCCGCTGACGGGCTCTGAAACAGCCCCAGTTCGGTCTGGCCAGACAGCTCGGCACACACCTCGAGCAGGGTTTGCGCCGATTTATGTTGTTGTGCCCCCACCAGCGCCGCCTGGTCGCCATTTTGCTCCGGTACCAACAGACAGCGCTGGCTCTGATTGGCGGCCAACGCCGCCGGCAATACCCCTTTCACTGGCCTTAACTGGCCAGAAAGCGCCAGCTCACCAACAAACTCATACTGATGCAGCTTGGCTTCCGGCAGCTGTTCACTGGCGGCCAGAATCCCCAGTGCGATCGGCAAGTCAAACCGGCCGCCCTCTTTCGGCAGGTCAGCCGGAGCCAGATTTACCGTGATCCGTTTGGCCGGAAATTCATAACGGGAATTGATGATGGCACTGCGGACCCGGTCCTTGGCTTCCTTGACCGTAGTTTCCGGCAAGCCAACCAGGGTGAATCCCGGCATGCCATTACTGATGTGCACTTCAACCGTGACGGCCGGGGCTTCCACCCCAACACTGGCCCGGCTATGGATGATTGCAAGTCCCATTACGCTTCCTTGTTGTTGAATTGATTCGTTTATCACCGCCCGCTGGGCGAGATTAAGGCAACCGAGCTTGTTATATAGCCTGTCGCACCATTGACTGAATGTGAAAAAAGAATGACTTTTTGCTTGTCAATTAACAGAAAGGTGTGATACCACTAGAGACGCAAACATTTTCGTACCATATTTAGCAACACAACAACATCGAAAAGAAATGAATATCATCGCCCGTTTCAACGCACTAATTATCCTACTTATCGTGGTCATTATTGGCACCGCGCGGGGGATTGTGGGCGACAGATAACCACAGTTTAGAAAAAACCCCCGCACTGGAAAGTCCGGGGGTTTTTTTTCAACTGTTGCAACGGAATGTAATTGAAATTTAATTAAAAAATAACAGGAAAAATGGGAGCACACATGGCGTGCAAAACAACACAACATCGCAACAGTGCGAATAACGGAGGCCAGGCATGACAGGCGCGGAATTGGTCGTAGCCGCCTTGCAGCAACAAGGCATTAAAACCGTATTTGGCTATCCGGGCGGAGCCATCATGCCGATCTATGATGCCCTCTATGACGGCGGGGTCGAGCACGTGTTATGCCGACACGAACAGGGCGCGGCAATGGCGGCGATTGGTATGGCCAGAGCCAGCCAGGATGTCGCGGTCTGTATGGCCACCTCGGGGCCAGGGGCAACCAACCTGGTGACCGGGCTGGCAGACGCGTTTCTGGATTCAGTGCCGTTAGTGGCCATCACCGGACAGGTCGCCACCTCGCATATCGGCACCGATGCGTTCCAGGAGATGGATGTGATCGGTATGTCTTTGTCCTGTACCAAGCACAGTTATCTGGTCACGGACATCAACGAGCTGGCGCCAACACTGGCCGAAGCGTTTGAAGTGGCCAAGACCGGTCGTCCCGGTCCGGTGATTGTCGATATCGCCAAAGACGTTCAACTCGCTGAAGCTCCTGTTACTAGCCTTACCCCTTTTACTCCTCCCCCTCTCCCTGTTGTCACCGATCAAGCTATCGCCTCTGCGCAGCAACTGTTATCTGAATGCCATCGTCCGGTATTCTACGTCGGTGGTGGCGTGCAGCTGGGTAAAGCGACCGAGGCCGTACGTGAATTTCTCCGTCTCAACCCGATGCCGTCAGTCAGCACCCTGAAAGGTCTGGGCACCATTGAGCGCCATGACCCGCACTATCTGGGGATGCTGGGGATGCACGGCACCAAGGCGGCTAACCTGGTGGTGCAGGAGTGTGACCTGCTGATCGTTGTCGGCGCCCGTTTTGACGACCGGGTGACCGGCAAACTGGAAACTTTTGCCCCGCACGCCAAAGTCATCCATATCGATATCGATGCGGCGGAAATCCATAAACTGCGTCATGCCAATGCGCCGCTGCGCGGTGATATCAACGCCGTTCTGCCACGCCTGGAGCTGACCCAGGATATCAGCCCGTGGGTACACCACAGTGAAAGCCTGCGCAGCGGATTCAAGTGGCGTTACGATCACCCGGGTGAGCCGATTTTTGCCCCGCTGCTACTGAAACAGCTGTCAGACACTATGCCGGACAGCGCCATCGTCTCGACCGATGTCGGCCAGCACCAGATGTGGGCGGCCCAGCATATTCAGCCCCGCCAGCCACAGAATTTTATTACCTCTGCCGGTCTCGGCACCATGGGCTTTGGTCTGCCGGCAGCGATGGGGGCTGCGGTGGCCCGGCCGGATGACCAGTCGATCCTGATCTCCGGTGACGGCTCCTTTATGATGAACGTCCAGGAACTGGGCACGCTGAAACGACGCAAAATTCCGGTCAAGATCGTGTTACTGAATAACCAGCGTCTTGGCATGGTGCGCCAGTGGCAATCGCTGTTCTTTGACGGCCGCCACAGTGAAACCATTCTGGACGACAACCCAGACTTCGTGATGTTGGCAAAAGCGTTTGATATTCCGGGTAAAACCATTACCCGCAAAGAAGAAGTGCAACCGGCACTGGAAGAAATGCTGGCCTGCGACAGCGCTTACCTATTGCATGTTCTGATCGATGAAGAAGAGAACGTGTGGCCGTTGGTACCGCCGGGTGCTTCAAACAATGACATGCTGGAGAATACCTAAGATGGAAAGATATCTAATCGACATCAAAGCGGACGACAAACCTGTCCTGCTGGAGCGCGTGCTGCGTGTTACCCGTCACCGCGGTTTTGTCATTAAGCAAGTCGCGGCCACGCAAAACCACGAGAGTAAAATTGCCAGTGTAGAGATCATTGTCGACAGCGACCGACCGATATCCTTTTTGACCAATCAGATCGAGAAATTGTGGGATATTCGCAGCGTTGAGGTCACAGTGATCAAGAGTAACGAACTGCCGAACAACAATTTACAGCAGAAGATCTACGCATAAGGAAGGCACGTCAATGGCAACAACAACTGCCGATTACATCTGGTTTAACGGCGACATGGTCCCCTGGGCGGAGGCCAATGTTCACGTTCTAACCCACGCCATGCACTACGGGACGTCAGTGTTTGAAGGTGTGCGCTGCTATAACACACCCAACGGCCCGGTTGTATTCCGTCACTACGATCACGCCAAGCGACTGAAAGACTCGGCCAAGATCTACCGTTTCCCGATCCCCTACACGATTGAGGAAATCATGGAAGCCACCCGTGAGACCTTGCGCCAGAACAAACTCAATGACGCCTACATACGTCCGCTCGGATTTGTCGGTAACGTGGGGCTGGGCGTCTGTCCACCGGTCGACACCAATATGGACCTGATCATTGCCGCCTTCCCCTGGGGGTCTTACCTGGGCGAAGAAGCGCTGGAACAGGGCGTGGATGCAATGGTTTCCAGCTGGCATCGCGCCGCACCGAACACGATCCCGACCGCCGCCAAAGCCGGCGGTAACTACCTCTCTTCACTGCTGGTGGGTGGCGAAGCCCGCCGCAACGGCTATGCCGAAGGCATTGCCCTGAGTGTCGACGGTTACCTGTCGGAAGGCGCCGGTGAAAATATTTTCGTGGTCAAAGACGGCGTGATCACCACGCCACCGGCCAGCAGCTCGATTTTGCCCGGCATCACCCGTGATTCGATCATGACCCTGGCCCGGGATATGGGCTATCAAGTATCTGAAGCCAATATCGCCCGAGAGGCGCTCTATCTGGCTGATGAAGTGTTTATGACCGGCACCGCGGCAGAAGTCGTTCCGGTGCGCAGCGTCGACAAAATTGAAGTGGGTATCGGTAAACGCGGACCGGTAACCCAGGCGATTCAGCAAGCCTATTTTGGTCTGTTCAATGGCACCACGGAAGACAAGTGGGGCTGGTTGGACTACGTCAACCCGCAACAACAGCAAGGAGAAACCAGCAATGCCTAAATACAGATCAGCCACCACCACTCACGGACGTAACATGGCCGGCGCACGCGCACTCTGGCGAGCCACCGGGGTGAAAGACGAAGACTTCGGCAAACCGATTATCGCGGTGGTGAACTCCTTTACCCAATTCGTACCGGGCCACGTCCACCTGAAAGATCTCGGCCAGTTAGTCGCCAAAGAGATCGAAGCGGCGGGCGGCATCGCCAAAGAGTTCAACACCATCGCGGTCGATGACGGTATCGCCATGGGTCACGGCGGTATGCTCTACTCACTGCCTTCACGGGAACTGATCGCCGACTCAGTCGAATACATGGTCAACGCCCACTGTGCCGACGCCATGGTCTGTATTTCCAACTGTGACAAGATCACTCCCGGAATGCTGATGGCTTCGATGCGACTGAATATCCCGGTCATTTTTGTCTCCGGCGGCCCGATGGAAGCCGGCAAGACCAAATTGTCTGATCAATTGATTAAACTCGACCTGGTAGACGCCATGATCCAGGGCGCCGACCCGAAAGTGTCTGACGAACAGAGCGAACAGATTGAGCGTTCGGCCTGTCCGACCTGCGGCTCCTGCTCCGGTATGTTTACCGCCAACTCGATGAACTGCCTCACCGAAGCTCTGGGCCTGTCTCAGCCAGGTAACGGCTCAATGCTGGCAACTCACGCCGACCGTAAAGAGCTGTTCATCAACGCCGGTAAGCGCATCGTGGAACTGACCAAGCGTTACTACCTACAGGACGATGAGTCCGCCCTGCCACGCAACATTGCCACCAAGCAGGCATTTGAAAATGCCATGGCGTTGGATATCGCCATGGGCGGCTCGACCAACACGGTACTGCACCTGTTGGCGGCGGCTCAGGAAGGGGAAGTTGACTTCGATATGACCGATATCGACCGCATGTCCCGCCAGGTGCCTCACCTGTGTAAAGTGGCGCCGTCCACCCAGCAGTACCATATGGAAGACGTCCACCGTGCCGGCGGCGTGATCGGCATTCTGGGCGAACTGAACCGGGCCGGGCTGCTGCACAACCAGGCCAAAACGGTACTGGGGCTGAACTGGGTGCAGCAGTTGGCGCAATACGACATCGTCGAGACCGACTCGGAACAGGTGAAAGAGTTTTACCGCGCCGGCCCGGCGGGGATCCGTACCACGGAAGCTTTCTCGCAGAACTGCCGTTGGGACAGCCTCGACGATGACCGCGAGGGCGGTTGTATCCGCACCAAAGAGCACGCCTTCAGCCAGGACGGTGGTCTGGCGGTACTGAAAGGCAACATCGCGCTGGACGGCTGTATCGTCAAAACCGCCGGGGTTGATGAGAGCATTCTCAAGTTCACCGGTCCGGCTGTGGTATTTGAAAGCCAGGAAGACGCCGTGGAAGGCATTCTCGGCGGCAAAGTCAAAGCCGGCGATGTGGTGGTTATCCGCTACGAAGGGCCGAAAGGCGGTCCGGGCATGCAGGAAATGCTCTACCCGACGACTTACCTGAAATCGATGGGGCTGGGTAAAGAGTGTGCACTGCTGACTGACGGCCGCTTCTCCGGCGGTACTTCAGGGCTGTCTATTGGTCACGCCTCTCCGGAAGCGGCCAATGGCGGGGCGATTGGTCTGGTGAAAGACGGCGATCTGATCGCTATCGATATCCCTAACCGCTCGATTTCCTTACAGATCTCCGATCAGGAGATGGAGCAGCGCCGCGCCGAACAGGACAAGCGTGGCTGGAAGCCGGTCGATCGCCAACGTGAAGTCTCTTTTGCACTGAAAGCTTACGCCAGCATGGCGACCAGTGCCGATAAAGGGGCGGTACGAGACAAATCTAAGCTCGAGGGCTAACGGATGAGCTTAACCAGACAGACTGGCGCAGATTACCTGCGCCAGATACTCAGAGCACCAATCTACGAGGTCGCCACGGTGACCCCGTTGCAGGATATGCCGCGCTTGTCGGCCCGGATTGGCAACCAGGTGCAGATTAAACGCGAAGACCGTCAGCCGGTGCACTCGTTTAAACTGCGTGGGGCCTACAACATGGTCTCCAACCTGACCGAAGCGCAGAAAGCCGCCGGGGTGATCGCCGCCTCCGCGGGCAACCATGCCCAGGGGATGGCGCTGTCGGGCACTAAGCTCGGCATCAAAACCATTATCGTGATGCCCAAAACCACCCCGGACATCAAAGTCGATGCCGTACGCGGTTTTGGCGGCGAAGTGGTGCTGCACGGCAGTAACTTCGATGAAGCGAAAGCGGAAGCCGAACGCCTCGCCGAACTGCACGGCTACACCTTTGTGCCCCCGTTTGACCACCCGCTGGTGATCGCCGGTCAGGGTACGATAGGGATGGAGATGCTGCAGCAGAACGGCCATCTGGATTGTATCTTTGTGCCGGTCGGCGGCGGTGGCCTGGCGGCCGGTGTCGCAGTGCTGATCAAGCAGCTGATGCCGGAAGTGAAAGTGATCGCCGTTGAGCCGGAAGATTCGGCCTGCCTGAAAGCGGCGCTGGATGCCGGTGAGCCTGTGGTACTGGATCAGGTCAGCATGTTCGCCGACGGCGTGGCGGTCAAACGTATCGGTGAAGAGACTTTCCGTCTCTGTCAGCAATATATTGACGATCACGTCACCGTCTCCAGCGATGAGATCTGCGCGGCGGTGAAAGATATCTTTGAAGATACCCGCGCGATTGCCGAGCCATCCGGTGCCCTGGCGCTGGCGGGACTGAAAAAGTACGCCGAACAGCATCAGCTGGCCGACAAACAGCTGGCAACCGTATTGTCCGGTGCCAACACCAACTTCCACGGCCTGCGCTACGTGTCTGAACGTTGTGAGCTGGGTGAAAAACGCGAAGGCCTGCTGGCGGTGACCATTCCGGAACGTCAGGGCGCCTTTTTAGAGTTCTGTCACCTGATCGGTGGCCGGGCAGTGACCGAATTTAACTACCGCTACAGCGACGATGAGTTAGCCAATATCTTTGTCGGCGTACGGTTGCAGAACGGTCAGCAGGAACTGGACGGCATTATCCATGACCTGCGTGATGGGGGCTATCCGGTGGTGGATCTGTCGGAAGATGAAATGGCCAAACAGCACATTCGCTACATGATCGGTGGCAGGCCGTCCAAACCACTGCACGAAAGGCTGTACAGTTTTGAGTTCCCAGAGTACCCGGGGGCACTGATCAAGTTCCTCAACACCCTCGGCAGCCACTGGAACATCAGCCTGTTCAACTACCGTAACCACGGCGCCGATTACGGCCGGGTACTGTGTGCATTCCAGCTGGAAACGTCAGATTTGGCTGAGTTTTCCAGCCATCTGCGTGAACTGGGCTACCAGTGCAAAGACGAAAGCGAGAACCCCGCCTACCGCTTTTTCCTGTCCCGTTAATACGCTAACCTCAAGTTTAAAGCCGGTCTCTGACCGGCTTTTTTATTTGCCATCCGACGCAAATGCGTGATGCACATAGATATAATGCTAAAGTTTCATTTTAGTCATAGTCTCCCTGCCGCTACACTAATTTAAAACCCCGTTAAACGCAGCACACCTTGGGAGATACTCATGTTCGATGCACTGCTACTCAAATTAGAAGACAAACGCACCCAGGCTGACATTCAGCAAATCGACGAAAGCCAACTGCCGGAAGGCGATGTGCTGGTGGCAGTCGACTACACTTCGCTAAATTACAAAGATGGCCTGGCGATCACCGGCAAAGGCAAAATCATCCGCAATTTCCCTATGGTGCCGGGCATCGATCTGGCCGGTACTGTGATCAGTTCAGACGATGAACGCTACCAGGCCGGTGACCACGTAGTCTTGACCGGCTGGGGAGTCGGCGAAAATCACTGGGGCGGTATGGCGCAAAAAGCGCGTCTGAGAGCCGACTGGCTGGTGCCGCTACCTAAAGGTCTGAGCAGCAAGCAGGCGATGATGGTCGGTACCGCCGGTTTTACCGCCATGCTCTGCGTTCAGGCACTGCTGGACGGTGGCGTCACCCCGCAATCCGGACCGGTACTGGTGACCGGTGCCAGTGGTGGCGTCGGTTCCGTGGCCGTCACGCTGCTCAGTCAGCTGGGCTTCCAGGTGAGCGCGGTCACTGGCCGGGTGGAGCAGAATGGTCCGCTACTGAAACAGCTCGGTGCCAGCGAGATCATCGACCGGTGTGAGTTTGAAGCACCGGCCAGACCACTGGAAAAACAGCTCTGGGCGGGCGCCATCGACACCGTCGGCAGCAAAGTGCTGGCCAAGGTGCTGGCGCAAATGGACTACAACAGTACCGTCGCGGCCTGTGGCCTGGCGGGCGGCTTTGATCTGCCTACCACAGTGATGCCGTTTATTCTGCGCAACGTTCGTTTGCAAGGAGTCGACTCGGTCATGTGCCCGACCGAGAAACGCGTTCAGGCCTGGGAAAAACTGGTCGAGCTGCTGCCGGTCAGCTACTTTGAGCAAGCCTGTACTGAAATCTCGCTGCATGACGCGCCTAAATACGCTGAAGACATCACCAATGGCCAGGTAACCGGCCGGGTAGTAATCAAGCTGTAATCTATCCTTGGAGCCAGCTTTCTACTGGCTCCTGCTTCCCTGCTCAATCCAGCCTGATCGCTTCAATTCGCCTGGCGATCAACCGGCTGCACTCCTGCTTCACAATGCCTCTTAACCACTCCTGCGCCGGGGAATGTTCACAGCGTGGGTGCCAGATCATCAGATAATCGAACGGGGTAAACTGGAATGGCAGCGGCTTAACCACCAGCTGATGGCGTTCCGCGACCAGATAAGCCAGATCCGCGGGCACGGTAATGATCAGCGGCATGGTATCGACGATCGCCAGCGCGGCTTCCAGATGATAGGCACGCAGCACCATTTTACAGGGAGGCTGATCGACTAACGCCTGCTCTATCAATGCCTTAACTCCATCACTAATGGCAATCATCGCATGGGGATAGCGCAGATAGTCCGTCAGACTAAGCGGCTGATCCGCCAGTGGATGCTGTTTGGACAGCAGACAGAGCACCCCGACCCGGCCGAGCACTTCACTGCGCAGCGGATGAACTGGGGCGGTAGGGCGACAGATGGCCAGGTCCGCGCCCTGATGGGTAAGCTGGTCGGCCAGCCGGTCATGCTGCAGCGGCTGGAAGTTAAACGACACCTGAGGCGCTTCCTGATAGATACGCGGCAACGCAAACGGCAAAATGGTCTGCATGGCGTAGTCGGTGGTGGCGATGGTAAAGGTCTGGTCACAACTGCGCGGATCAAACTCCGCCGGAGACAACAACTGACGCAGTGATTCCAGCGGCTCACCCAACGCGCTGTTAATTTCACGAGCTTTCTCGGTCGGGATCAGCCGCTGCCCTTGGCGGGTAAACAAGGGATCACCGAGTAACTCGCGTAGCCGGCCCAAGACCCGGCTCATCGCCGACTGGCTGAGGTTCAGTCTGGTTGCCGCCCGGCTGACACTGCTCTCCTCAATCAGTACCCGCAGTGCGATCAGCAGATTCAGGTCGCGGCGATAGATGTCTTCGAGTTCCATATGGATGTGCTCTTACGCTAATTTGAACAGCCTCTATTCCTAGCACACATGCGCGTCGGCTTCACTGACACTGATGGTGGAAAACGCAGATTTCAGATAAAAAAAATCCCGCCTTTCAGCGGGGAAGCCCAAGAAAAATGGGGATAGTGTCGGAATGTAATTGAGCGTAGTATTGCAAATGCGTTAATTCTCTTGCTCTTCAGATCCACCTTGCCAGCGGTGCATCTCGAGCCAAATCCCTACGACCGTTGCCGCTACACCAAACAGCGGTGTCAACGTCGCTTCTGCTGGAGAACGTAATACGAGTGCACAAAATGAAATCAAACAGAGAACCGAGTAGATGGTCAGTCTATCCAGAGCTGTTAACATAATTTGCACCTCATTTGTTACCAACTTGTTAACTAAGTTAAAACAAATTGATCGCTTTGCCAAGGGGTTATTGAATATTTTTTCTTCGGCGGTATTATCAAGGCCTCAAAACAGACAAATCAGAGTACACCATGACCTTTAATCCTGAATTGGCCAACCATACCCTGGAAGCAGAGGGATTACGCTGCCCAGAGCCAGTCATGATGGTCAGGAAGACTATACGAAATATGCAAGATGGCGAGGTGCTGCTGGTGAAAGCAGACGATCCGTCCACGACCCGGGACATCCCCAGCTTTTGTCGCTTTATGGACCACCAGCTAGTGGCAGCAAAAACCGATCAGAAGCCCTACCTGTACTTGATCAGGAAAGGGGTTGAATAACAGGACAAACGGCTGCCATTGGCAGCCGTTTTACTATTGATCGTATTCGATATTGCGCAATTCAGATTGCAGTTGGTTGAGCTGTTTTTTCATCGCCCTCATCTCCTCATGCATCGGGATAATGTGCGCGACCCGGATCCAAGCTTCCACCGCCAGTCCGGCCAGGATAATTGCCCCAGCCACCATAGGTAACCACATATCGGTCAGTGCCATACCCAGCAGCGTCAGAGCCAAGCCAAAAGTGAAAAGATAACTCTGACTTTTTGCCGTCATACCCGTATAACGTGTCAGCATCTCAGTGTCCTCCCGGTCACTATGTCTAGTATTAAAATTAGCATGAGCCCGACCAGACGAATAGGTCAGCGGTCACGCAATTCATACCGAATCAACAGCTTTTCGACAGAGGCAATTAAAACATCGCCGCCGCAATGGCCAGGCCGACAAACAGCGCCGCGGTGACCTTGCGAATCAGCGCCAGTGGCATCCGGTCTGCAGACAGCTTACCGATCACCACCACAGGCACGTTCGCCAGCAGCATACCTATCGTGGTCCCCAGCACGACCCAAACCAGCGCATCGGCATATTGGGCGCCAAGGATAGAAGTGGCGATCTGGGTTTTATCGCCGATTTCAGCGACAAAAAACGCAATGAAACTGGCAATAAACGGTCCCCGGTTGGAGATCTGTTCATCATCGTCCATTTTGTCCGGAATCAGCACCCAGGCAGCCATGGCGGCAAAACTGGCCACCACCACCCACTGCAGCGTTTGCGGCGAGAGATAATCGGCCACCACCACACCCAACCAGGCGGCCAGTGCGTGATTGGCGATAGTAGCGAAGAAGATAGCCGCGATAATCGGCACGGGTTTACGGTAACGGCTGGCTAACAGCAGGGATAACAACTGGGTTTTGTCGCCGATCTCTGCCAGGGCAACGGTAGTAATGGAAATTGCGATAACGCTCACGACATGCTCGATAGGGCAGGGATAATTATATTAACCAAAGACAAACCTCGCGCCCCACCCCGGTTCACGATGTTTGTCTAAGGTCTTGCTAAACTCGAAAGGCTTCAAGTCTCGAACGCCATGGTGATTTTGCACCAATTATGTTGACGGACGAATCGTTCTTACCGGCTGGTTTGAACAATAAGCTACTCCCCAAAGACCGGCGCATTTTAAGGTGCCGCTGCGCAAAGCTCAAGCACTAAAGCGACGAAAACCGCGCTTTTTCGGCAAACTTGTCGGCTAAAGCGAAAAATTTGCCCTTAACTCAAGCATTGGCCAGCAATTAATCAAGATTTGCGCTACTACCATCGAACAGAACTGGGTATACTTGATTGTTATTTTTTATCACTTTAGACAGAAGAATCGCGCGAAGCTGACTATGCAAAAATACGACATCAAAACCTTTCAGGGTATGATCCTCGCGCTGCAGGATTATTGGGCCCAACAAGGCTGCACCATTGTTCAACCATTAGATATGGAAGTGGGTGCCGGTACCTCTCATCCAATGACATGCTTACGTGCACTTGGCCCTGAGCCAATCGCGACCGCTTATGTGCAGCCATCTCGTCGACCAACCGATGGCCGTTACGGCGAAAACCCTAACCGTCTTCAGCACTACTACCAGTTCCAGGTGATCATCAAGCCATCACCGGACAATATCCAGGAGCTGTACCTGGGTTCATTGGAAGTGCTGGGTATCGACCCACAAGTCCACGATATCCGTTTCGTGGAAGATAACTGGGAAAACCCGACTCTGGGTGCCTGGGGTCTGGGCTGGGAAGTTTGGCTAAACGGTATGGAAGTCACCCAGTTTACCTACTTCCAGCAAGTGGGTGGCCTGGAGTGCAAACCGGTTACCGGCGAGATCACTTACGGTATTGAACGTCTGGCGATGTATATTCAGGGCGTGGATTCTGTTTATGACCTGGTGTGGAACATCGCACCGGATGGCGGCAAAGTCACTTACGGCGATATCTTCCATCAGAACGAAGTGGAGCAGTCGACTTACAACTTCGAACACGCCGATGTTGACTTCCTGTTCAGCTTCTTTGACCAGTGTGAAAAAGAGTGTAAGCACCTGCTGGAGCTGGAAAAGCCCCTGCCACTGCCCGCTTACGAGCGCATTCTGAAAGCCGGTCACGCCTTTAACCTGCTGGATGCCCGCAAAGCCATCTCAGTAACCGAGCGTCAACGCTACATCCTGCGTATCCGCAACCTGACCAAGTCAGTTGCCGAAGCGTACTACGCATCACGCGAAGCCCTCGGCTTCCCAATGTGCAAAAAGGATGAGGAGAAATAAGATGGCAAAAGAGTTTCTGATTGAACTGGGTACCGAAGAGCTGCCACCGACGCAGTTGCGCACGCTGGCGGAAGCCTTTGCCGCTAACTTTGCTGCTGAACTGAAAAATGCCGAACTGGCTCACGAGGGCATCAAATGGTATGCCGCTCCACGCCGCCTGGCGCTGAAAGTCGCCGCTCTGGCAGAAGGCCAGGCCGACAAAGTAGTGGAAAAACGTGGCCCGGCCATCGCGGTGGCATTCGACGCCGACGGCAATCCGACCAAAGCCGCTCAGGGCTGGGCCCGCGGTAACGGCATTACCGTGGAACAGGCTGAGCGACTGAAAACCGACAAAGGCGAATGGCTGCTGTTTAAACAGGAAGTGAAAGGCCAGGATACCGCTGACATCATCGCAGATCTGGCGGCGAAAGCGCTGGCCAACCTGCCGATCGCCAAGCCGATGCGCTGGGGCGATAAAGAGACCCAATTCATTCGTCCGGTGAAAACCCTGACCATGCTGATGGGTGACAGCCTGATCGAAGGTGAGATTCTGGGCGTTGCATCCGATCGCACGATTCGTGGTCACCGCTTTATGGGTGAGCAGGCATTCACTATCGACTCTGCTGAGCAATATCCAGAGCTTCTGCTGGAACGCGGTAAAGTGATGGCTGACTACGAAGCGCGTAAAGCGATCATCATTGCCGACGCGCAGAAAGCCGCGGCGGCAGTGGGTGGCGTTGCCGACCTGGAAGACGACCTGGTAGAAGAAGTGACCTCGCTGGTGGAATGGCCAGTGGTACTGACCGCCAAGTTCGAAGAAGAGTTCCTCAAAGTGCCGGCCGAAGCGCTGGTTTACACCATGAAAGGTGACCAGAAGTACTTCCCGGTTTACGACGAAAACAACCAGTTGCTGCCCAACTTTATCTTTGTGTCCAACATCGAATCGAAAGAGCCACGCCACGTTATCGAAGGTAACGAAAAAGTGGTTCGTCCCCGTCTGGCAGACGCGGAGTTCTTCTTCAACACCGACCGTAAACGTCCGCTGATCGACCGCCTGCCGGAACTGGAAAATGCCATCTTCCAGAAGCAGCTCGGGACCATCAAAGACAAGACCGATCGTATCGCCGCGCTGGCGGGTTACATTGCCAAACAGATTGGCGCCGACGTGGAGAAATCGACCCGTGCTGGCCTGCTGGCCAAGTGTGACCTGATGACCTCTATGGTGTTTGAATTTACCGACACCCAAGGGGTAATGGGCATGCACTACGCCCGCCACGATGGTGAAGACGAGCAGGTTGCGGTAGCCCTGAATGAGCAGTACATGCCACGCTTTGCCGGTGATGCGCTGCCGACAGACGGCGTTTCTTCGGCCGTGGCGATGGCCGACAAGCTGGATACCCTGGTCGGTATCTTTGGTATCGGTCAGGCACCGAAAGGCTCCGACCCGTTCGCGCTGCGCCGCGCGTCGCTGGGTGTGCTGCGTATCATCGTCGAGTACGGTTACAAGCTGGATCTGGTCGATCTGGTCCGTGAAGCGAAAATGCTGTTCGGTGCCAAGCTGAGCAACGACAAGGTTGAGCAGGACGTGATCGAGTTTATGCTGGGTCGTTTCCGTGCCTGGTACCAGGACGAAGGCTTCAGTGTCGACATCATCCAGGCGGTACTGGCGCGTCATCCGACCAAACCGGCCGACTTTGACCAGCGCGTTAAAGCAGTTTCGCACTTCCGTGGTCTGGATGCCGCAGAATCGCTGGCGGCAGCCAACAAACGGGTAGGCAACATTCTGGCTAAATTCGACGGCGAGCTGGCTGAAGATATCGACCTGGCCCTGTTGCAGGAAGACGCGGAAAAAGCCCTGGCGGAAAACGTCACTGTGATGGCTGAAGCGCTGGAGCCGGCCTTCGCGACCGGCGACTATCAGCAGGCGCTGAGCAAGCTGGCCGACCTGCGCGAACCGGTCGATGCCTTCTTTGACAACGTGATGGTGATGGCCGACGACGAAGCGCTCAAGCTCAACCGTCTGACACTGCTGAACCAGCTGCGCAACCTGTTCCTGCAAATTGCCGATATTTCGCTGTTGCAAAAATAGACCACGGCGTCACTGAGATAACTGAAAGCCCGATGCCTGTGCATCGGGCTTTTTCTATCCTGCTTGCACCAAATTGGGGTTTATCTGTGTAGCCCATTCAGGTAAGGTCAGCAATAGCTTAACTGACCAGCCAAGCTGGCCCTTCCCCCACACTATAATAAACAGAGTCAGAACAGGGTTTTCTTCTTATGCAGTTTTCTAAATTCGGCGAAAAATTTAACCAGTACTCCGGTATCACCCGGCTGATGGATGATTTAAACGACGGCTTGCGCACCCCAGGGGCGATCATGCTCGGCGGCGGTAACCCGGCGGCAATCCCCGAAATGGTCGACTATTTCCGCCAGACCAGCGAAGCGATGCTGGCCGACGGCGAACTGGTCGCCGCCATGACCAACTATGATGGTCCGCAGGGCAAAGATGTACTGGTCAAATCCCTGGCCAAGCTGCTGCGCGACACCTACGGCTGGGAGATCAGTGAAAAAAATATCAGCCTGACCAACGGCAGTCAGTGTGGCTTTTTCTACCTGTTCAATCTGCTGGCCGGCCAGCAGCCAGACGGCAGCCATAAGAAAATTCTGTTGCCTCTGGCACCGGAATATATCGGTTACGGCGATGCCGGCATTGATGAAGACATTTTCGTCTCCTATCACCCGGAAATAGAGCTGCTCGACAATGGTCTGTTTAAATATCACGTTGATTTTGAACAGCTGCAGGTCGATGACAGCATCGCGGCGATCTGCGCCTCCCGGCCGACCAACCCGACCGGCAACGTGCTGACGGACGAGGAAATCCATAAACTCGACCGGCTGGCGCGTCAACACAACATTCCACTGATTATCGACAACGCCTACGGCGTGCCGTTTCCCAACATCATTTTCGAAGATGTTGAACCGTTCTGGAACGACAACACCATCTTGTGCATGAGCCTGTCGAAACTGGGCCTGCCGGGTGTGCGCTGTGGTATTGTGATCGCCAGTGAAGCCATCACCCAGGCACTGACCAATATGAACGGCATCATCAGCCTGGCGCCCGGCAGCATCGGCCCGGCCATCGCCCATCGTATGATTGTACAGGGCGATTTGCTGCAGCTCTCCAGCGAGGTGATCAAACCTTTCTACCAGCAGAAATCACAGCGGGCGGTCAGCCTGTTGCAGCAGGCCATTGACGATCCGCGTTTTCGTATTCACAAGCCCGAAGGGGCGATGTTCCTCTGGTTGTGGTTCGATCAACTGCCCATTACCACCATGGAACTGTACCAACGGCTGAAACGGCGCGGAGTGCTGATCGTGCCCGGCGAATTTTTCTTTATCGGCCAACAGGATGAATGGGACCATGCCCACCAGTGCCTGAGAATGAACTATGTGCAGGATGATGAGCTGATGCAGAAAGGGATCGCTATTATTGCCGAAGAGGTCATGCAGGCCTACCAGAGCGGCGAGTAACCATCGCAGCACGATCAAAAAGAGCGCCGATAGGCGCTCTTTGCAATTTCACTCTATTGACGATTAACCGTCGATCAGCTTCTGACCATTGATGGCGATTTTACGCGGTTGCATCGCTTCCGGGATCTCTCGCTCCAGGTCGATGTGCAGTAAGCCATTTTCCATACTGGCACCGGTCACTTTGACGTAGTCAGCCAACTGGAATTTACGCTCAAAGTCGCGCTCGGCAATGCCCTGGTAGACATAATTCTTACCTTCTTCCGCTTTACGTTCGCCGCGAACGATCAGCAGGTTCTCTTTCTGGGTCAATTCCAGCTGCTGCTCAGAAAAACCCGCCACCGCCATGGTGATACGGTAGTGATGGTCATCGTGCTGTTCGATATTGTAAGGCGGGTAACCGGCCGAGCTGTTTTTTGCTCCGTTGGCTTCCATCAGATTAAGCAGACGGTCAAACCCGATGGCATTACGGTACAAAGGTGAGAAATCAACATTACGCATAAATCTATCCTCTTCAACTAAGCAATAGCGTTCGCTCAGTAATGGTTGAACGAACCGAATCCACTCGCCTTCCATAGTGGACAGGCCGGGATCAATCAAATGGGTGTTTTCCGTTGTCGGGTTATCTCAACCGCTTCGGACAAACGTTGCAGAGGCCCTAATGGCATCCTCTTCATAACCAGATATAAGGGCAGAAAAATCACTTTCAAGCCCGGCAAGACAATTTTTCAGACCGGCAATAAAAAAGCACCCTTTGAAACCAAAAGGGTGCTTTCACGATAATCAAAGCGCTAGTTTAACGCCGGAACCCACCGGCGAACTCAGCCGGACTAGACGTCCAGGTTGGCGACTTTCAGCGCATTCTCTTCGATGAAGTTACGACGCGGCTCAACCTGGTCGCCCATCAGAGTGGTAAACAGCTGGTCTGCGCCGACGGCATCTTCGATGGTTACCTGCATCATGCGACGGGTTTCCGGGTCCATGGTCGTTTCCCACAGCTGATCCGGGTTCATCTCACCCAGACCTTTGTAGCGCTGGGTAGTCAGGCCACGACGCGACTCTTTGATCAGCCAGTTCAGCGCTTCAACGAAGTTACTGACCGGCTGAGTCCGTTCACCACGCTTGATGTAGGCGCCGTCTTCCACCAGACCGTCCAGCGCTTCAGACAGATCCGCCAGCTTGCCGTACTCTTTCGAGCCGATCAAGTCGATGCTGAGCGCGTATTCATGGCTGACACCGTGGGTACGGACGATGATCTTTGGCAGGTTCAGGCCCAGTTCAGCATGTTGTTCAACTTCATAGCTGTACTGGCTGGCACCCACTTCTTTGCTGTTCAGTTGCTCAACCAACTGCTTGGTCCAGCTGTCCACCTGTGCGGCATCCTGACACTGTTCCGCGGTCAGTCGCGGCGAGTAGATCAGTTCATGCAGCATCGCATATGGGTAGCGGCGGCTCATGCGCTCCACCAGCTTGATACCGGCATTGTATTGCTGCACCAGTTTCTCCAGCGCTTCACCCGCCAGAGCCGGAGCATCCGCGTTGACGTGCAGCGCAGCGTTGTCCAGTGCCAGAGCGACCTGATACTGGTTCATCGCGTCTTCATCTTTGATGTACTGCTCTTGCTTACCTTTTTTCACTTTGTACAGCGGTGGCTGAGCGATATAAACGTAGCCACGCTCGATCAGTTCCGGCATTTGACGGTAGAAGAAGGTCAGCAGCAGGGTGCGGATGTGCGAACCATCGACGTCCGCATCGGTCATGATGATGATGTTGTGGTAACGCAGTTTATCCGGGTTGTACTCATCGCGGCCGATACCACAACCCAGTGCGGTGATCAGTGTGGCCACTTCCTGAGACGAAAGCATTTTGTCGAAACGGGCTTTTTCTACGTTCAGGATCTTACCTTTCAGCGGCAGAATCGCCTGATTCTTACGGTTACGGCCTTGTTTTGCGGAGCCGCCTGCCGAGTCACCCTCCACTATGTAGAGTTCAGACAGCGCAGGGTCTTTTTCCTGACAGTCTGCCAGCTTACCTGGCAGGCCCGCCAGGTCTAACGCGCCTTTACGACGGGTCATTTCACGCGCTTTGCGCGCCGCTTCACGGGCACGGGCTGCATCGATAATTTTGCCACACACCGTTTTGGCTTCGGCTGGGTGCTCCACCAGGTACTCGGACAGTTTTTCGCCCATGATCGACTCTACCGCCGACTTCACTTCTGACGACACCAGTTTGTCTTTGGTCTGGCTGGAGAATTTTGGATCCGGTACTTTCACCGAAATGACCGCGGTCAGGCCTTCACGAGCGTCATCACCGGATGTCGCGGTTTTCGCCTTCTTGGAGAAGCCCTCTTTGTCCATAAAGGAGTTCAGGGTACGAGTCAGTGCGGCACGGAAACCGGCCAGGTGGGTACCACCATCACGCTGCGGAATGTTGTTGGTAAAGCAGTAGATGTTTTCCTGGAAACCATCGTTCCACTGCATCGCCACTTCGACCGCGATGCCGTCTTCACGCTCCGAGTTGAAGTGGAACACTTTCTCGATGATCGGCGTCTTGTTGGTATTAAGGTGTTCAACAAACGCCTGGATGCCCCCTTCATACATGAAGTGGTCCTGTTTATCTTCTTCGCGTTCGTCGATCAGCTTGATAGAGACGCCGGAGTTCAGGAACGACAGTTCACGCAGACGCTTCGCCAGGATGTCGTAGTGGAATTCGGTGTTGGTGAACGTCTGTTCACTCGGCCAGAAACGAATCATGGTACCGGTTTTGTCCGTGTCACCCACAACCGCCAGCGGTGCCTGCGGTTCACCGTGATGATAGGTTTGGGTGTGGATATGGCCGCCACGATGGATGGTCAGTGTCACTTGCTTTGATAGCGCGTTGACTACCGAAACCCCTACCCCGTGCAGACCACCGGAGACTTTGTACGAGTTATCGTCGAACTTACCGCCGGCGTGCAGTACCGTCATGATCACTTCGGCCGCTGACACGTTCTCTTCAGAGTGCATTTCAGTCGGAATACCACGGCCATCATCGCTGACAGACACCGAGTTATCCTCATGTATGGTGACCACGATATCTTTACAGTGACCCGCCAACGCTTCATCTATAGAGTTATCCACCACTTCGAAAACCATGTGGTGTAAACCGGTGCCATCATCTGTGTCGCCGATGTACATTCCCGGACGCTTACGCACCGCGTCCAGACCCTTCAGTACTTTAATACTCGATGAATCGTAATTTTCAGACATGAGTTATCTTCCACTATTTATATTGACTCTATTGTGCCATGTTCCACATGAAACATCTTGCCATTTTCATTTTGCATATCAGCAATTTGGCTGGCCGTTATAGAGCTTACAAAAACTTGAGCCCCCGTCTCGGTCAAGCAATCCGCTAATCGCTTGCGACGTTGGCTGTCTAATTCAGAGGCAAAGTCATCTATCAGATAGATGCACTGTTTGCCGGTCTTTTCCGTCAGTAACTGGCCCTGCGCGACCCGCAGTGCGCACACCATCAATTTCAATTGTCCGCGCGACAACACGTCTTCCACCGGCGTGCCATTGACCTTAATGCGCAGATCCGCTTTATTGGGACCACTGAATGTGTAGCCGAGCGACTGGTCGCGCTCAAAATTGCTGGCCAGGATGTCCTGATACGGCGTCTGTTTGTCCCAGCCTCGGTAATAACTGAGCTGGATAGCAAATTCCGGCAAAAACGCCTGACATATGGCCTCCGCGGCCGGCTTTAATTGTGCCACATAATCGGCCCGCCACTGACTGATTTGTTCCCCCAGCGTCGCCAGTTGTTGGTCCCAGTAACTGAGTTCACGATAACTGCGCGCCGTCTTCAGCAAGGCATTGCGCTGCTTGTTCAAACGCCGGAAGCGTCCCCAGGCATCATAAAAGGCGCTTTCACTGTGGAATACCCCCCAGTCGATAAATGCCCGGCGGTGCTTGGGGCCGTCGGTCAGCAGTTCAAACCCTTCCGGGTGGATCAACTGCAGTGGCATGACCTGGGCTAGCTGCGCCAGCTTTTGCCCGGACTGACCGCCTATTTTAACCTCTGTTGAGCCATCACGCTGCTTATTAATGCCAATTGGCAGCTCAAATTGGTCCGAGTTCAAAAAACCGTCTGCCGAGTCACATATCCGGCCATGGACAAACAGCTGATCGCACTCGTTTTGAATCACCCGGCCGGTCAGGGTACTTTTGAATGAGCGGCCGTGGCCAAGCAGGTAGATGGCTTCCAGCACGCTGGTTTTGCCACTGCCATTGGGGCCGATAAGAAAGTTAAAGCCTGCGGATAAACGAATATCACAGGCTTTAATATTGCGAAATTGCTGAATGACTAAACGTGAGAGCGGCATGCTAGAGTCGGATCGGCATCACCACGTACATGGCACTGTCGTCCTCAGCGTTTTCAATCAGCGCACTGGCGTTAGCGTCGGACATCGATACCTGTACCGAGTCACAGCGCAGCGTGTTGAGCACATCCAGTACGTAGCTGACGTTGAAGCCGATTTCGATCGGCTCGCCGTCAAACTGAACGTCGAGCATCTCTTCCGCTTCTTCCTGCTCCGGGTTGTTGGCGGTAATACGCATCTCTTCCCCGGCCAGGTTCACCCTGACGCCACGGAATTTCTCGTTCGACAGGATCGCAGCACGGGAAAAGGCCTGACGCAGTTCATCACAGCCCGCCTGCAGCGTTTTGTTAGTACTCTGCGGCAGTACCCGGCGGTAGTCGGGGAAACGACCATCCACCAGCTTAGAAGTAAACACGAAATTATTCACACTGGCGCGCAGGTTGGAACTGCCGATCTGTAACTCAACCGGTTGTTCCGGGGCATCCAGCAGTTTGACCAGTTCCAGTACCCCTTTACGTGGCACGATGATCTGTTGCTGGGCAAATTCCGCGTCCAGTTCGGTTTGGGCTACCGCCATTCGGTGGCCGTCGGTGGCGACACTGCGCAGCGTACTGCCATCGATTTCAAACAGCATGCCATTCAAAAAATAGCGTACATCCTGGTTGGCCATGGAAAACTGGGTTTTCTCGATCAGGTTGCGCAGCTCTGCCTGACTGAGGGTTATCGTGATATCGCTCTGCCAGTCTTCGATATTCGGGAAATCACTGGCCGGCAAAGTCGCCAGAGAGAAGCGACTACGCCCAGAACGCAGCTGCACCCGGTCACCTTCCAGCACCAGAGTGATCACGGCGTCATCCGGCAGTCCACGGCAAATATCCAGTAACTTGCGCGCCGGTACTGTCACGCTGCCCGCTTCAAAGTCGCCTTCCAGTGCCAGTCGGCTCACCAGTTCCACTTCCAGGTCGGTGGCGGTCATCGACAACTCGCCCTGATCGACTTTGAGTAACAGGTTACCCAGAATCGGTAAAGTTGGTCGACCACCTAAAGTGCCGGAGACCTGCTGTAGAGGTTTCAGAAGATGACTACGCTCAACGCTAAATTTCATATTTGGCTCTTTTCTCAGCTTTGGTTAGGCGAATGGGTTTAGCATACTCGCAAACGCGACAATTACGAAGAAAGGGTCCGAATCAAGTTCGAGTAATCTTCCTTGATATCGTGGCTCTCTTCCCGTAGCTGTTCTATTTTACGACAGGCGTGCAGTACTGTGGTGTGGTCACGGCCACCAAATGCGTCACCGATTTCCGGCAGGCTGTGGTTGGTCAGCTCTTTGGCTAATGCCATCGCCAGCTGACGCGGTCGGGCAACCGAACGGGAACGGCGCTTGGAGAGCAGATCGGCCACTTTGATCTTGTAGTACTCCGCCACCGTCTTCTGGATGTTGTCTATCGTCACCAGCTTTTCCTGCAGCGCCAGCAGATCGCGCAGCGCTTCACGGACAAAGTCGATGGTGATCGGACGGCCGGTAAAGTTGGCGTTGGCGATCACCCGGTTCAGCGCACCTTCCAGCTCACGAACATTGGACCGCAGTCGTTTGGCGATAAAAAACGCCACTTCGTCGGCCAGGTGGATCTGGTGGTCTTCCGCTTTTTTCATCAGGATCGCGACCCGGGTTTCCAGCTCCGGCGGTTCGATCGCAACGGTCAAGCCCCAACCAAAGCGGGATTTTAGCCGGTCTTCTACCCCGTTGATCTCTTTTGGATAACGGTCTGAAGTCAGGATGATCTGCTGGTTGCCTTCCAACAGTGCGTTAAAGGTGTGGAAGAACTCTTCCTGAGAGCGCTCTTTATTGGCAAAGAACTGAATATCATCGATCAGTAGCGCATCCACACTACGATAGTAACGCTTAAACTCTTCAATTGCGTTGTTTTGCAGCGCTTTCACCATATCCTGCACGAAACGCTCAGAGTGCATGTAGACCACTTTGGCGTTGGGCTTGTTATCGACGATGGCATTGCCAACGGCCTGCAACAGGTGGGTTTTGCCTAAACCGGTGCCGCCATACAGAAACAGCGGGTTATACGCGCCACCCGGATTATCCGCCACCTGACGGGCCGCAGCCAGGCCAAGCTGGTTCGATTTACCCTCGACAAAGTTATCAAACTTGTGTTTCGGGTTGACGTTGGAACGGTAGTTGATTTCCGCCAGCGCGGCCGGATCGTCATCCCAGGTTTTGTGCACCGGTTTGCGCGCCTGCAGTTGGGCCGGCGCCGAGGACTCGGCCGCCAGATCGGCTGGAGTGCGGCTTGGTGCCTGCTTTGGTGTCGCCACCCGGCGACTGCCAACTTCAAAATGCAGACTGGGGATATCGTTGCCGCAATACTCCTGCAGCAACCGGTTGATACTATTCAGGTATTTGTCGCGCACCCAGTCGAGCACAAAACGGTTAGGCGCAAACAGAGTAAGGGTATTGTCATTGAGCTCCGCTTGTAACGGTCTGACCCACATACTGAATTCGGTAGCTGGAAGCTCTTCTTGAAGCCGTTGCATACACTGCAACCAAAGCGAAGATGACACGTTGCCCTCACAAAGTCATTGATCTGAAAAGATTGGCAATTTTACCTGTTGATAACCAAGATCGCCAGCAATTGATCGTCCAGTCAGTGAATAAGATCTAAGTTATTCACAATATTTCCGCTTTTATTGTTTGGATCCCCACACCTTGCCCCACTATTACCCACACATTGATCCCAGATAGGTCGTTTTGGCCAGGATCCTCACTCTGGTGATAACTCTGTGAATAGTTGTCGATCAAACTGGTGACAAACAAGAATGTTGATCCAGCGCTCAGCCCCCTACTCTTATTCCCCATCACTATAGAATATTGCTGTAAGTTATTTATCTAATTGTCAGGAATAACAGTAGTATTCCGTTCCATAATTACAAGGAGATGCATTATGAAACACTGGTTTAAGGCTGCAGTTGCAGCAATTGTACTATCTGCTGCCAGCGTGCAAGCGGCGACCGACGTCAAAGTGGGCATGTCAGGACGTTACTTCCCGTTTACTTTCGTTAAACAGGACAAACTGCAAGGCTTTGAAGTGGATCTGTGGGACGAGATCGGCAAGCGTAACGATTACAACGTGGAATACGTCACTGCAAACTTCTCCGGTCTGTTTGGTCTGCTGGAAACCGGCCGAATCGACACCATCTCGAACCAGATTACCATTACCGAAGCGCGTCAGGCCAAATACCTGTTCGCAGACCCGTATGTAATCGACGGCGCTCAGATCACCGTGCGTAAAGGCAACGACAGTATCAATAGCATTGAAGATCTGTACGGCAAAACCGTGGCAGTGAACCTGGGCTCGAACTTCGAGCAACTGCTGCGCAGCTACGACAAAGACGGCAAGATCAACATCAAAACCTATGACACGGGTATTGAGCACGATGTGGCACTGGGCCGCGCGGATGCGTTTATCATGGACCGTCTGTCAACGCTGGAGCTGATCAAGAAAACCGGTCTGCCACTGCAGCTAGCCGGCGAACCGTTCGAAACCATCCAGAACGCCTGGCCATTTGTCGACAATGAAAAAGGCCGCCAACTGCAGGCAGAAGTGAATAAAACACTGGCAGAAATGCGCGCAGATGGTACGCTAACGCGCATCTCTGAGAAGTGGTTCGACGCGGATATCACTAAGTAATTCGCGCACTCGCCAAAGAACAGTCGCAAAAGGTGGAATTAACAGTTCCACCTTTTCTTTTCATTTAAGGTAAGTTTATGGGCTTTGACTTTAACTACATGATGGAGCTGATGCCGATCCTGCTCAAATATCTCGGCACCACCATGGAAATGGCGACCTGGGGATTGCTGTTTTCATTGATCCTGGCCGTTATCCTGGCCAATATCCGTGTGTTTAAAGTTCCGCTGCTGGATCAGCTCAGCCAGCTCTACATCAGTTTCTTTCGCGGCACACCGTTGTTGGTGCAGCTATTCCTGCTATATTACGGCTTGCCGCAAATATTTCCGTTACTGGTCGGGATCGATGCATTCAGCGCTGCCGTGATCGGCTTAACGCTGCACTTTGCCGCTTATCAGGCCGAGAGTATTCGGGCCGCCATCATCGGCGTCGACCGCAGCCAGATGGAAGCCAGCCTGTCGGTCGGCATGACCACCGCCCAGGCGATGCGCCGCATCATACTGCCGCAGGCAACCCGCGTTGCCCTGCCCTCGCTGATGAACTACTTCATCGACATGATCAAATCCACCTCACTGGCGTTTACCCTGGGCGTGGCAGAGATTATGGCCAAAGCCCAGATGGAAGCGTCCTCCAGTTTCCGTTTCTTTGAGGCTTTCCTGGCGGTCGCGCTGATCTACTGGGGAGTGGTGGTGATTCTGACCCGGGTGCAGATTTGGGCGGAAGCCAAACTGAATAAGGCCTATGTACGATGATTAAACTGACCAATATTCATAAACGCTTTGGCACCACTGCTGTTCTGAATGGCATCGATCTTTCGATCAATCAGGGCGAAATCATCGTGGTGATCGGCTCCAGCGGCACCGGCAAATCCACCCTGCTGCGCTGCGTGAATTTCCTGGAAACCGCCGACCGCGGCAGCATCTGTGTCGACGATGTCTGTGTCGACAGCCAGAACCACACCAAGGCCGAAGTGCTGGCGCTACGACGCAAGACCGGTTTTGTATTCCAGAACTACGCCCTGTTTGCCCATATGACTGCGCGACAGAACATCGCGGAGGGTCTGATCACGGTAAGGGGCTGGAAAAAAGCACAGGCGCTGGAAAAAGCGCAGCAAATCCTGGACGACATCGGTCTGGGTGAGAAAGGCGACAGCTATCCGTCTGCGCTTTCCGGCGGCCAGCAGCAAAGGGTGGGGATCGGTCGTGCCATGGCACTACAACCGGAACTACTGCTGTTTGACGAACCGACCTCAGCGCTGGATCCCGAGTGGGTCGGCGAAGTATTGGCGCTGATGAAACGACTGGCAACCCAGCACCAGACTATGTTGGTGGTCACCCATGAAATGCAGTTTGCCAAAGAAGTGGCAGACCGGGTGATCTTTATGGCCGAAGGCCAGATTGTTGAGCAGGGTTCTCCACAGGATATTTTTAATCATCCACAGGATCCCCGCTTACAGAAATTCTTACGTCAGGTAGGAATCGAGTAACGATCTTTTCATCGGATCGTAAGATCCTTGAGATTTTACTCACACTACGTATAATCGCCCGGCCGGAATTGCACAGCACTTCAGTGATTGACACTTTATGTGACTGTGATTACAATTCCGCCTCTTTGTTGAGAGGCGTCGGTGGTTCTCTTTAGTCAAATAAAGCAGAACAGAGTGCCCACGCCGGGTTAACATTGACCTAAAACTACTGATCAGTAAAGGTAATTATCATGAAACGCACTTTTCAACCTACAGTTCTGAAGCGCAAGCGTACTCACGGCTTCCGTGCTCGCATGGCGACTAAGAACGGTCGTAAAGTAATCAACGCACGTCGTGCAAAAGGCCGTGCGCGCCTATCAAAATAATTAATTTATTTTGAACACGTACGCGTTTAATCGGGAGTTACGTTTGTTAACTCCCGAGCATTATCAAACCGTCTTCCAGCAAGCACACAGTGCTGGCTCCCCTCATTTCACCATTATTGCTCGCAACAACACTCTGACGCATCCCAGACTTGGCTTAGCTGTACCTAAAAAACAGATAAAAACCGCCGTGGGCCGAAATCGCTTCAAGCGCCTGGCTCGGGAAAGCTTTCGTCTCAAACAGCACCAGTTACCCAATAAAGATTTTGTGGTAATCGCCAAGAAAAGTGCCCAGAATCTGAGCAATGATGAACTGTTCAAGCTTTTTGATAAATTATGGCATCGCCTGTCTCGCCCCTCACGTGGCTAGCCATCGGGCTAGTTCACCTGTATCGCTGGCTGATTAGTCCGCTGATTGGGCCTCGTTGTCGGTTCACGCCAACGTGTTCTGCGTATGCTCTAGAAGCCCTCAAAGCGCACGGTTTTGTAAAAGGGTGTTGGTTATCAGGCAAACGTCTATTAAAATGCCACCCTTTGAATGAAGGGGGTTATGACCCCGTTCCACCAGTCCAGAAACAAGACAGAGATAAATAACGATGGATTCTCAACGTAATATCCTGTTAATCGCACTGGCACTGGTTTCTTTCTTGCTGTATCAACAATGGCAAGTTGCAAAGAATCCAGCACCACAAGCGGTTGAGCAGGCACAATCTAGCAATACGCTATCAGCGCCATCCCTAGCTGATGAGTTAGACCCGGCCCCGGGCCAACCAGCAGCAGCCAAAACGATCACAGTGACAACCGACGTGTTGACGCTGGCAATCGACACACAAGGCGGTGACATTGTGTCTGCCAAGCTGAACCAGTACTCAGATGAGTTGGATTCAGACCAGCCGTTTGTGATGCTGAAAAACGAGCAGGGCCACCAATTTATCGCCCAGAGCGGCCTGGTCGGTCCACAGGGCATCGACCTGAGCAGCAATAACCGTCCGAACTACAACGTCAGCGCCGACAGCTTCAACATGGCCGACGGTCAGGACGAACTGCGCATTCCGATGACATACAGCGCCAATGGCCTGAGCTACACCAAAACGTTTATCCTTAAACGTGATAGCTACGCCATCGACGTTAAGTACGATGTCGTCAACAACTCCGGCAACAATGCGACCTTTGGTATGTATGCCCACCTGCGCCAGAACCTGATGGACGATGGCGGCAGCATCACGATGCCAACCTACCGTGGCGGTGCCTACTCAACTGAAGAGACGCGTTATAAGAAATACGGCTTCGACGAAATGCAGGATCGTAACCTGTCGCTGAACCTGCCAAATGGCCAAGGTTGGGCAGCGATGATCCAGCACTACTTTGCCTCAGCCTGGATCCCTCGTAACGCACCTGGCAGCAGCCTGTACACCCGAGTGATCGGCAACCTGGGCGATATCGGTGTCCGCATGCCGAATCAAACCATCGCCGACGGCGCTTCAGCTTCCCTGACCGCAACGCTTTGGGTAGGTCCTAAGCTACAGGACGCCATGGCCGCTGTCGCACCAAACCTGGACTTGGTAGTTGACTACGGTTGGTTATGGTTTATCGCTAAACCTCTTCACAGCCTGCTGTCGTTTATCCAGAGCTTTGTTTCTAACTGGGGTATCGCGATCATTGTGCTGACATTTATCGTCCGTGGTGCTATGTACCCGCTGACCAAAGCGCAATACACCTCGATGGCGAAAATGCGTATGCTGCAACCTAAACTGCAGGCCATGCGTGAACGCATCGGCGATGACCGCCAGCGTATGAGCCAGGAAATGATGGAGCTGTATAAGAAAGAGAAAGTGAATCCGCTGGGTGGCTGTCTGCCGCTGTTCCTGCAGATGCCAATCTTCATCGCTCTTTACTGGGCACTGATGGAATCGGTCGAGCTACGTCACTCACCTTTCTTCGGCTGGATTCATGACCTTTCAGCCCAGGACCCATACTACATACTGCCACTGTTGATGGGTGCAAGTATGTTTATGATCCAGAAAATGAGCCCAACGACAGTGACCGATCCGATGCAGCAGAAGATCATGACCTTCATGCCGTTGATGTTCACCTTCTTCTTCCTGTTCTTCCCGTCAGGGCTGGTACTGTACTGGTTGGTGTCGAACATCGTGACGCTGATCCAGCAGACCCTGATTTACAAGTCGCTGGAGAAAAAAGGCCTGCACAGCAAATAGGTCTGGAACAGCATTCAAAGGCGGCCCAAGGGTCGCCTTTTTGCTTTTGGCTGATTACAATTCAGCTAGTTGTTATTTCTGGTGGCCACAAGCGTGTCCACCTCGCTCAATAGGCAATTCTATGACTACAGATACCATAGTCGCACAAGCGACGGCTCCGGGACGCGGAGGGGTGGGCATTATCCGGGTCTCCGGCCCGCAAGCCGCGGAAGTTGCCCGTCAGCTGACCGGTAAGAGCCTCAAAGCGCGCTACGCGGAATACCTGCCGTTTCGCGCGCAAGACGGCACTGAGCTCGACCAGGGCATCGCGCTCTATTTTCCTAATCCGCACTCATTTACCGGGGAAGATGTCCTTGAGCTGCAGGGCCATGGCGGTCCTGTGGTCATCGATATGCTGATCAAATCCATCCTGACCATTCCCGGCGTGCGCCCGGCCAGGCCAGGGGAATTCTCCGAGCGCGCCTTTCTCAACGATAAGATGGACCTGACCCAGGCGGAAGCAATTGCCGACCTGATCGACGCCAGTTCAGAACAGGCGGCCAAATCAGCTTTACAGTCGCTGCAGGGCCAGTTCTCGAAACGAATTCAGACCCTGGTGGAATCTCTCATCCATCTGAGAATCTATGTCGAAGCCGCCATCGACTTCCCGGAAGAAGAGATCGATTTTCTTGCCGACGGCAAAGTGGCGGCCGATCTACAGACCATCATCGATAACCTGGATGCAGTCAGGCGCGAAGCCAATCAGGGCGCCCTGATGCGCGAAGGAATGAAAGTGGTTATCGCCGGCCGACCGAATGCCGGTAAATCCAGCCTGCTCAATGCATTGTCCGGCAAAGAGACCGCCATCGTCACCGATATCGCCGGTACCACCCGTGACGTGCTGCGGGAGCATATCCACATCGACGGTATGCCACTGCACATTATCGATACCGCCGGACTGCGCGACGCAGCGGACGAAGTGGAAAAAATCGGTATTGAACGCGCCTGGGACGAGATCCGACAGGCCGATCGGGTGCTATTCATGGTGGATGGTACCACCACCGATGCCACCGATCCGTTGCAGATCTGGCCCGATTTCGTTGACCGGCTGCCAGACAATATCGGCATGACGGTGATCCGCAACAAAGTGGATCAAACCGGAGAGACGCTGGGCATATGTCACGTCAACCACCCGACCCTGATCCGCCTGTCCGCCAAAACCGGTCAGGGCGTGGAGGCACTGCGCGATCACCTCAAACAGTGCATGGGCTATGCCGGCAGCAGCGAAGGCGGCTTTATGGCCCGCCGTCGCCACCTGGACGCCCTGGCGCGGGCCGCAGAACACCTGGACATTGGCCAGCAACAGCTGGAAGGCTTTATGGCAGGAGAAATTCTGGCCGAAGAACTGCGCATTGCCCAGCAGCACCTGAATGAGATTACCGGGGAATTCAGTTCCGACGATCTGTTAGGACGGATATTCTCTTCATTCTGTATCGGTAAATAACCGTATTGGCTAAGAGTCATTGTGCTCTTAGCCTGCCCTTCCCAGCTTCGCTCAGTTTTGGTTTTCGCGCCTGGTTCGCAGGTCAAATAGCCCACGGTCACCGTTTAAGATCACCACTGCGGCGATCATCGCTGTGGATGAGCTTGTCCACAGACAGGATCCTCACCAATTCAACCACCAGATGATCTGTTACTTTACTATCCACAACTTACCCCTGTATTCTTCTACACCAAGTCGATTAATCACTTCTTTCGTTCAACACGAAATCATCGGGGTTTATATGATTCACATCATCACAGGCAGTACATTGGGCGGCGCCGAATACGTCGGAGATCACCTCAGTGACCTTCTGCAGGCGCAGGGAAAAGAGACCACGATTCACAATCAGCCAGTATTAGCCGACATTCCGGCCCAAGGCACCTGGCTGATCATCACCTCTACCCATGGCGCAGGCGAATACCCGGACAATATTCAGCCGTTTATTCATGCCCTGCAGGCCACCCCGCCGAAAATGGCCGAGGTGCGCTACGCGGTGATCGCGATTGGCGATTCGAGCTATGACACTTTCTGTGCCGCGGGTAAACATGCTTATGACTTGCTGGCCGACATCGGTGCCACGCCGCTGACCGACTGCTTCACCATCGATGTGCTGAGTCATTCGGTCCCGGAAGACGCCGCCGAACAGTGGCTCAACCAGCACCTGGATAAGTTCTAAAGTCCACTTTTCCTCTCCCGTCAGGCTGATTCACCAGCCTGACAACTTTCCAAGTGGTCCGCTTTCCATTGTCATTACAAGTTAACTGCTGCTTTATTCATCAATTGAGCTGTGGATAAAAACAATGATATCCGGTGATCTTCCTTTAGTTATCCAAAGGACAACCTTTAGGCTCATTAGGCCCTGTGCATAACCATCGATTTTGATCCCAGCTAATCCCAGCATAGATCAACGAATGATCACATGAATTGATCGTCTTAAGATCCATGATCTTGTTGATCATTTGATGGTTATCCACAGATCCACTCGCCCTTAATAATAGATCCAATAAAAGATCTATATAGAGATCTTATATATATTTATATCGATCCCGTCTGATGGAAAAACGAGAAAATAATTTTCACACCCCGATAAAGCAGGTAAAATGCGGCTCTTTTATCTTGTGCATCGAATCTATTGAATAGCTGAGGTCAGTTCATGCTCTATCACGAATCTTTTGACGTTATTGTTGTCGGAGGCGGACATGCAGGAACGGAAGCTGCACTTGCATCAGCACGGACAGGGCAAAAGACACTTCTGTTAACCCACAATATCGACACCCTGGGTCAGATGTCTTGCAACCCGGCCATTGGCGGGATCGGCAAAGGTCACCTGGTTAAAGAAGTGGACGCCATGGGCGGCTTAATGGCCCAGGCGATTGATCATGCAGGTATTCAATTCCGAACTCTGAATGCATCCAAAGGACCGGCTGTCCGTGCGACACGTGCTCAGGCGGACCGTGCCCTGTACAAAGCCTATGTTCGTCACACGCTGGAGAACACCGACAATCTGACCCTGTTCCAACAATCGGTAGACGATCTGATCGTTGAGCAGGATCGCGTGACCGGAGTGGTCACTCAGATGGGACTCAAATTCCGCGCCAAAGCGGTGGTCTTGACGGTCGGCACCTTCCTGGGCGGTAAGATCCATATCGGTATGGAAAACTTTGCCGGTGGCCGAGCCGGCGATCCACCGTCGATCGCGTTGGCGAACCGGTTACGGGATCTTCCGTTTAGGGTTGATCGTCTGAAAACCGGTACCCCACCGAGAATTGATGCCCGCAGTGTCGATTTCAGTCAGCTCGGTGTCCAGCACGGTGACAACCCGACACCGGTATTTTCCTTCATGGGATCCCGCGATCAACATCCGCGCCAGATCCCGTGTTACATCACTCACACCAATGAGCAGACCCATGAAGTGATCCGTAATAACCTGGATCGCAGCCCAATGTATGCCGGTGTGATTGAAGGGATCGGGCCGCGCTACTGTCCGTCGATCGAAGACAAAGTGATGCGCTTCGCGGACAAAAACAGCCACCAGATTTTTATCGAACCGGAAGGACTGGATACTCAGGAGCTGTACCCGAACGGCATCTCCACCAGCCTGCCGTTTGATGTCCAGGTTCAGATTGTTCGCTCGATGAACGGGTTTGCCAACGCTCATATCGTCCGGCCAGGCTATGCGATCGAATACGATTATTTTGATCCCCGCGATCTGAAACAGACTTATGAAACCAAGTTTGTTCAGGGGCTGTTCTTTGCCGGCCAGATTAATGGCACCACAGGTTACGAAGAAGCCGCCGCCCAGGGGTTGATGGCCGGTCTCAACGCCAGTCTTTACAGCCAGGACAAAGAGGGTTGGAGTCCACGTCGTGACCAGGCCTATATGGGTGTGCTGATCGACGACCTGTCGACGATGGGTACACTGGAACCGTACCGGATGTTTACCTCGCGTGCGGAATACCGTTTGTTGCTGCGGGAAGACAATGCCGACTTACGCCTGACGGAAAAAGCCCGTCAGCTGGGGCTGGTCGATGACGCGCGTTGGGCGCGCTTCAACCAGAAGATTGATCACATGGAGCAGGAGCGTCAGCGACTGGCCAGCAGTTGGATCAACCCTCAGTCAGCCGGAGTCGAACAGCTGAATTCATTGCTGAAAACGCCACTGGTGCGGGAAGCCAGCGGTGAAGATCTGTTGCGCCGGCCCGAAATGACCTATGCCCAGTTGACTCAACTGGAGGCGTTTGCCCCGCCACTGGATGATCCTCAGGCGGCAGAGCAGGTTGAAATTCAGGTCAAATACGAAGGCTACATCAAGCGTCAGCAGGACGAGATCGAAAAATCATTGCGCCATGAGCATACCAAGTTGCCACTAGACCTGGACTATCAGGCGGTCAAAGGCCTCTCCAATGAGGTGGTGCTGAAACTGAATCAGGCCAAACCAGAAACCATAGGTATCGCGTCACGGATTTCCGGTATTACCCCGGCGGCGATTTCAATTTTGCTGGTGCACCTGAAAAAGCACGGTCTGCTGAAAAAAGGTGAGGAAGCCTTATGAGCCGTTTGCGCCAGCGATTAGATGACCTGTTAAGCCAGACTGAACTGCAGGTAACGGAACATCAGAAACAACAACTGCTCGGCTATGTCGAGTTGTTGAATAAATGGAACAAAGCCTACAATTTGACCTCAGTACGCGACCCTGAGCAGATGCTGACTCGCCATATTCTTGATAGTATCGTGGTCAGTCCACATCTGAATGGCCAGCGTTTTATCGATGTGGGCACCGGCCCCGGCTTGCCAGGCATCCCATTAGCGATCATGAACCCTGATGCGGAGTTTGTGCTGCTGGACAGTTTGGGTAAACGGGTCCGTTTTCTCAAACAGGTGGTGCATGACCTGAAGCTCAACAATGTCACCCCGGTTCAGAGCCGGGTAGAAGAGTTTCAGCCTGAGCAAAAGTTTGATGGTGTTCTAAGTCGCGCTTTTGCGTCGATGACAGATATGCTTGAGTGGTGTCATCATCTTCCCAAGCCGGAAAATGGCCTGTTTTTGGCCCTGAAAGGTCAGCGTCCAACCGATGAGATAGACCAGTTACCCGCCTGGAGCGATGTGATTGAGATCATATCTTTGACCGTTCCTGAGCTTGAAGGTGAGCGTCATCTAGTAATCTTATCGGGTCACGACAAATAGCGAGGCAAACGTGGGAAAAATTGTAGCAATCGCCAACCAGAAAGGTGGGGTCGGCAAAACAACAACCTGTATCAATTTGGCAGCGTCCATGGCGGCGACCAAACGTAAAGTACTGGTGATTGATCTGGATCCGCAGGGCAACGCTACCATGGCCAGCGGCGTCGATAAATACATGGTGGAAGCCACCGCTTACGATCTGTTGGTTGAAGATACCCCATTTGAGCAGGTCGTTTGTCAGACCACCAGTGGCAAGTACGACCTGATTGCCGCCAATGGCGATGTGACCGCTGCAGAAATCAAGTTAATGGAAGTGTTTGCCCGCGAAGTCAGGCTGAAAAATGCCCTGGCTTCAGTTCGCGATAACTATGATTTCATCTTTATCGATTGTCCTCCTTCGTTGAATCTCCTTACAATCAATGCAATGGCGGCGGCGGATTCTGTCCTGGTGCCAATGCAATGTGAATATTTTGCTCTGGAAGGTTTAACTGCTCTGATGGATACCATTAGCAAACTGGCCGCGGTAGTGAACGACAACCTGAAAATTGAAGGTTTGCTTCGCACCATGTATGACCCGCGCAACCGGCTGGCCAATGAAGTGTCCGATCAACTGAAAAAGCATTTTGGCGATAAAGTCTACCGTACTGTGATTCCTCGCAATGTACGGCTGGCGGAAGCGCCCAGCCATGGTAAGCCAGCAATGTACTATGACAAGTACTCTGCCGGAGCGAAAGCTTACCTGGCGCTGGCGGGCGAAATGCTGCGTCGAGAAGAAGTTCCAGTTTAACCCTAACCGAAGGAATGCACCTCCATGTCTAAACGTGGTTTAGGAAAAGGTTTGGATGCGTTGCTATCGACCAGCTCGCTAGCGCGTGACAAACAACAGATTGCCAGTCAGAGTCAGATCAAATCCGTTGATGGTGAGTTGACCAGTATTGCCATTGGTCAGTTGCAGCCAGGTATCTATCAGCCGCGTAAAGATATGGCGCCGGAAGCTCTGGAAGAGTTAGCCGCGTCGATCCAGTCGCAAGGTATTATCCAGCCGATCGTGGTTCGCCAGGTTGGTATCAGTCAGTATGAAATTATCGCCGGCGAACGACGCTGGCGAGCGGCCCGCCAGGCGGGACTAAGACAAGTTCCCTGTCTGGTGAAATCGGTCGAGGACCGTGCCGCCATCGCGATGGCGCTGATTGAAAACATTCAGCGTGAAGACCTTAACGTCATCGAAGAAGCCCAGGCGTTGGAACGTCTGCAGGACGAATTTGCCCTCACTCATCAGCAAGTGGCGGATGTGATCGGTAAATCCCGCACCACGGTCAGCAACCTGCTGCGACTCAATCAGCTAGACGAGGACGTCAAACTGCTGGTGGCGGAAAAGCAGCTGGAGATGGGCCATGCCCGTGCTCTGCTGGCCTTGCCTGGTGAACAGCAGGTTGAGATCGCACAGCAGGTGGCGAAGAAACAACTTACGGTACGTCAGACCGAGCAGTTGGTGAAAAAGTGCTTAGCACCGCAAGTCGAGGCGAAAAATGAGCCAGAGGACCAAGAAGCACAACATATTTCGCAAAAATTAAGCGAAATGTTGGGTGGCAAAGTGTCTATCGTCCGCTCGAGTTCCGGAAAGTCCAAATTGACGATAAGCCTTGATGAACCTCACAAATTAGAGCAACTAATTGCGAAGCTAGAAGCCTAAATGAGATAATTGATTTAAATCAAATGTGAGAAAACATTTTATTTAAGTAAAAGTTGTCGGATTGTGAACAAATTTGTAACTTTTTACAGCGTTTTAATTGCAATCAATTCGACTGAACGTATAATTTTCGCCAATTTCCTCGGTGGCAGTTGTTAATACGCCGGGGAATATTTATGAGGTAAGAATACATGGTAGCTGCGTTGGCTAGACCAGGACGAGAGCTTGCAAAGCAATTGTTAATGCTCCAGTTTGGCGCGGTTATTGTAGTGGCAGCAGGGATGGCAGTGTCTATCAATGCTGAATGGGGGCTTTCAGCGCTAGTTGGCGGTGGCATTTTTGTTATCGCTAACGCGGTTTTTGCGTTATGTGCTTTTATGTTTAGTGGAGCTCGGGCCGCAAAGCGGATCACGGCCTCTTTCTATACCGGCGAAGCACTGAAAATTCTCATTACGGTGGTTCTGTTCTCGGCTGCCTACATGTATATGCAGGTGGAACTCGTTCCCCTGAAACTAACCTATTTGCTGGCACTAGGTATTAATATCTTTGCGCCAGCGCTATTCATTAACAACAAAAAATAGGATGAGTTATGGCTGCGCCAGGTGAAGCGCTAACATCGTCCGGTTACATCACTCACCACTTAACCAACCTTTCTCTGGGAAGACTTGGTCTGGTGGAGGAGACGAGTTTCTGGAACGTACATATCGATAGCCTGTTTTTTTCTTGGTTCACGGGTCTGATTTTCCTAGGAATTTTTTACTCGGTCGCTAAGAAAGCAACAGTAGGTGTACCAGGTAAGCTTCAGTGTGCTGTAGAAATGATCGTTGAATTTGTCGCAGACAGCGTCAAAGACACGTTCCATGGACGCAACCCACTAATAGCTCCGCTGGCACTGACTATCTTTTGTTGGGTATTGCTAATGAACATCATGGACTTAGTTCCAATCGATTTCTTGCCTTATCCAGCAGAGCATTGGCTCGGTATTCCTTACTTGAAAGTAGTACCTTCGGCTGATGTGAATATCACCATGGCTATGGCACTGGGCGTGTTTGCTTTAATGATTTTCTACAGCATTAAAGTGAAAGGTCTAGGTGGATTTGCAAAAGAATTGGCACTGCATCCGTTTAACCACCCAATCATGATTCCGTTTAACCTGCTGATTGAAGTCGTCTCGCTGCTGGCGAAACCGCTGTCACTCGGTATGCGTCTTTTCGGTAACATGTTCGCGGGTGAGGTTGTATTCATTCTTTGTGCGGCAATGCTACCATGGTGGCTACAATGGATGGGTTCACTTCCGTGGGCTATTTTCCATATTCTGGTTATCACGATTCAGGCCTTCGTATTTATGATGTTGACAATTGTTTACATGTCAATGGCACACGAAGATTCTGATCATTAATAAATTTTTAGCTTTTTTTATTGGGCACTAAGCCAACAACTATAAAATTGGAGATAGTAATGGAAACTTTACTGAGCTTTTCTGCAATCGCCGTAGGTATCATCGTCGGTCTTGCTTCTCTTGGTACAGCGATTGGTTTCGCACTTCTGGGCGGTAAATTCCTTGAAGGTGCAGCTCGTCAACCAGAAATGGCTCCTATGCTACAAGTTAAGATGTTCATCATCGCGGGTCTACTTGATGCGGTTCCAATGATCGGTATTGTAATCGCACTGCTGTTCACTTTCGCAAACCCATTCGTTGGTCAACTAGGTTAATCACTTTGAATGCGGGACAAACTCAGGTTTGTCACTGATTAACACTAAGTCCGAAGAGAGGGGTAGCTGTTGTGAATATAAACGCAACTCTGCTGGGTCAAGCAATTTCGTTTGCTCTGTTTGTGTGGTTCTGCATGAAGTTCGTGTGGCCACCAATTCTGAATGCGATCGAAGAACGTCAGAAGAAAATCGCTGACGGTTTGCAAGCTGCGGAACGCGCTGCAAAAGACTTGGATCTGGCACAAGCCAACGCTTCTGAACAAATGAAAGAAGCGAAGCGCACAGCAACTGAGGTCATCGAGCAAGCGAATAAGCGCAAAGCTCAAATTCTAGATGAAGCTCGTGAGGAAGCTCAGGCAGAACGCCAGAAAATCCTTGCGCAAGCAGATGCAGAACTTGAAGCTGAACGCAACCGTGCACGCGATGAGCTGCGCAAACAAGTTGCAACTCTGGCTGTAGCTGGTGCTGAGAAAATCCTTGAGCGCACAATCGATAAAGATGCGCACAAAGATATTCTCGACAACATTACTGCAAAACTTTAAGTCTGGGGGCGCATATGTCTGATTTGACTACTATCGCACGCCCCTATGCTAAAGCAGCATTCGACTTTGCAGTGGAGAAAGGCCAGCTTGACCAATGGGGTCAAATGCTGTCTTTCGCTGCTGAAGTCGCCCATAACGACCAAATAAAAGAGCTGTTAACCGGCTCAACCTCAGCCGATAAACTGGCTGAGATATTTGTCGCGGTATGTGGTGAGCAAGTTGATGAGTTTGGCCAGAACCTGTTAAAGGTGATGGCAGAGAATGGCCGTTTGACGGCTCTTCCTGAAGTAAGCCTGCAGTTCATGGCTCTGAAACAAGAGCATGAGAAAGAGATCGACGTTGATGTGATTTCAGCGACCGAGCTTTCGACGCAGCAACAGGCAGACATCATTAGCAAACTTGAGCAGCGCCTTGCGCGCAAAGTGAAGCTGAATTGCAGTGTAGATGAGGCCCTACTTGGTGGGGTGATTATTCGAGCCGGAGACCTAGTCATCGATGACTCAGCGCGTGGTCGTTTGAACCGCCTGAGCGATGCATTGCAGTCTTAATGGGGATTGGAGCATGCAACTTAATTCCACGGAAATCAGCGAACTGATCAAACAACGTATCGAATCTTTCGAAGTTGTGAGTGAAGCTCGTAATGAAGGTACCATCGTATCGGTAAGCGACGGTATTATTCGCATTCACGGCCTAGCGGACGTGATGCAAGGTGAAATGATTGAATTACCGGGTGGCCGTTTTGCACTGGCACTTAACCTTGAGCGTGACTCGGTTGGTGCGGTTGTAATGGGCCCATATGCTGACCTTAAGGAAGGCATGAAAGTAACAGGTACTGGTCGTATTCTTGAAGTACCAGTTGGTCCTGAACTGCTAGGCCGCGTAGTGAACACGCTGGGTGAGCCTATCGATGGTAAAGGTCCTATCGAAGCCAAACTGACTTCGCCTGTTGAAGTGATCGCCCCAGGTGTAATCGACCGTAAATCGGTAGACCAGCCTGTACAAACCGGTTACAAATCTGTTGACTCAATGATCCCAATCGGTCGTGGTCAGCGTGAATTGGTAATCGGTGACCGTCAGACTGGTAAAACAGCGCTGGCGATCGACTCGATCATCAACCAGAAAGACTCTGGTATTTTCTCTATCTACGTAGCGATCGGTCAGAAAGCATCGACAATCGCCAACGTGGTTCGCAAACTGGAAGAGCACGGCGCACTGAAAAACACTATCGTAGTGGTTGCATCGGCTTCTGAATCTGCCGCACTGCAATACCTGGCGCCATACGCAGGTTGTGCGATGGGTGAATACTTCCGCGATCGCGGTGAAGACGCACTGATTGTTTACGATGATCTATCTAAGCAAGCAGTAGCTTACCGTCAGATCTCTCTACTACTTAAACGTCCACCAGGCCGTGAAGCCTTCCCAGGTGACGTATTCTACCTCCACTCTCGTCTACTAGAGCGTGCCGCTCGTGTAAGCGAAGAGTACGTAGAGCGTTTCACTAACGGTGAAGTGAAAGGTAAGACCGGTTCTTTGACTGCCCTGCCAATCATCGAAACCCAAGCTGGTGACGTTTCGGCATTCGTACCGACTAACGTAATCTCGATTACCGATGGTCAGATCTTCCTGCAGACTGAGCTGTTCAACGCGGGTGTTCGCCCAGCGGTTGACCCAGGTATCTCAGTATCTCGTGTAGGTGGTTCAGCGCAAACGAAAATCATCAAGAAACTGTCTGGCGGTATCCGTACTGCACTGGCAGCTTACCGCGAACTGGCAGCGTTTGCTCAGTTCTCGTCTGACCTTGATGAAGCCACTAAGCGTCAGCTAGACCACGGTCAAAAAGTAACAGAACTGATGAAGCAGAAGCAGTACGCTCCGATGTCTGTTTTTGACCAGGCACTGACTATCTTTGCGGCAGAGCGCGGTTACCTGCAAGATGTAGAACTGAACAAAGTTCTGGATTTTGAGGCGGCTCTACTATCGTACGCTCGCGGTCAATACGCTGAATTGGCAGCTGAGATCGACAAGACGGGTGCTTACAATGATGAAATCGAAGCGCAGCTGAAGAAGCTGACCGACGACTTCAAAGCAACCCAAACTTGGTAATAAGTCGGTGGCCTTAAGTGCCACCAACTAATGGAGAGTAACGATGGCCGGCGCAAAAGAGATACGTAGTAAAATCGGTAGTGTAAAAAGCACTCAGAAGATTACGAAAGCGATGGAAATGGTAGCAGCTTCAAAAATGCGTCGTTCACAAGACGCCATGGAAGCTTCTCGTCCATACGCGGAAACAATGCGTAAAGTGATCGGTCATGTGGCAAACGCGAATCTGGAGTACCGTCATCCGTACCTGGAAGAGCGTGAAGCCAAACGTGTTGGTTATATCATTATTTCTACCGACCGCGGTCTGTGTGGTGGCCTGAACATTAACGTGTTCAAGAAAGCCATTACAGATATGCAGAGCTGGAAAGAAAAAGGCGCGGAAGTGGAGCTGGCGATTGTCGGTTCTAAAGCCACCGCCTTCTTTAACAACAGCGGTGCAAAAGTCGCGGCTCAGGTATCGGGTCTTGGCGACAGCCCAGCCCTGCAAGACCTGATCGGTTCTGTCAGCGTGATGCTGAAGAAATATGATGAAGGTGAGTTGGATCGCCTGTTCGTTGTGTTCAACAAGTTTGTCAACACAATGGTGCAACAACCAACGATCGATCAATTGCTACCTTTGCCTAAATCGGACAGCAAAGAGATGCAGCGCGAGCACGCTTGGGACTACATCTATGAGCCTGAACCAAAACCTCTGCTGGATACGCTATTAGTGCGTTACGTAGAGTCTCAGGTTTATCAGGGCGTAGTGGAAAACCTGGCCTGTGAGCAAGCAGCTCGAATGATTGCGATGAAAGCGGCAACTGATAATGCGACAAACCTGATTGAAGATTTGGAACTGGTGTACAACAAAGCCCGTCAGGCTGCGATTACCCAGGAACTGTCTGAAATCGTCGGTGGTGCAGCAGCGGTTTAAGCATAGGTAAAACGAAACAGTTTAGAGGATTAACGATGGCTACAGGTAAGATCGTACAGATCATCGGTGCGGTAGTCGACGTAGAGTTCCCACAGAGCGATGTACCTAGTGTATACGACGCTCTGAACCTTACGGAAGCTAAAGAACGCTTGGTTCTTGAAGTTCAGCAGCAGCTAGGCGGTGGCGTAGTTCGCTGTATCGTAATGGGTAGCTCTGATGGTTTACGTCGCGGAATGACAGTAGAAAATACTGGCGCTCCAATCTCAGTGCCAGTAGGTACTAAAACCCTAGGTCGTATCATGAACGTGCTTGGTGATGCGATTGATGAGCGTGGTGAAATCGGTGCAGAAGAGTCTTACTCTATTCACCGTGAAGCACCAAGCTATGAAGAACAGTCGAACGTAACTGAACTGCTGGAAACAGGGGTTAAGGTTATTGACTTGGTTTGTCCATTCGCTAAGGGTGGTAAAATCGGTCTGTTCGGTGGTGCAGGTGTAGGTAAGACCGTTAACATGATGGAACTTATCAACAACATCGCACTGCAACACTCTGGTCTTTCAGTATTTGCTGGTGTAGGTGAGCGTACTCGTGAGGGTAACGACTTCTACTACGAAATGCAGGAAGCGGGCGTTGTAAACGTCGAGAAACCAGAAGAATCAAAAGTAGCGATGGTTTACGGCCAGATGAACGAGCCACCGGGCAACCGTCTGCGTGTTGCTCTGACCGGTCTGACTATGGCTGAGCGCTTCCGTGACGAAGGTCGTGACGTACTGCTGTTTATCGATAACATCTATCGTTACACCCTGGCGGGGACAGAAGTATCCGCACTGCTGGGCCGTATGCCTTCAGCGGTAGGTTACCAGCCAACCCTAGCTGAAGAGATGGGTGTTCTGCAGGAGCGTATCACGTCAACCAAACAAGGTTCTATCACGTCTGTACAGGCGGTATACGTACCTGCGGATGACTTGACCGACCCGTCTCCAGCAACAACCTTCGCTCACTTGGATGCGACAGTTGTACTGAACCGTAACATCGCCGCTATGGGTCTGTACCCTGCGATCGACCCACTGGATTCATCTTCTCGTCAGCTGGATCCGCTGGTCGTTGGTCAAGAACACTACGACATCGCTCGTGGCGTTCAGCAGACTCTACAGCGCTATAAAGAGCTGAAAGATATCATTGCCATCCTGGGTATGGATGAGCTGTCTGAAGAAGACAAGCAAGTGGTATCTCGTGCTCGTAAGATTGAGCGTTTCCTGACTCAGCCTTACCACGTAGCGGAAGTATTCACTGGCGACCCTGGTATCTACGTACCTCTGAAAGAGACTCTACGTGGCTTCAAAGGTCTGCTGGAAGGTGACTTCGATGACATTCCAGAGCAAGCGTTCATGTACTGCGGTTCCATTGACGATGCTATCGAGAATGCGAAGAAGCTATAAGGCTAACTAGGAGGCGATATGGCAGCAATAACCTTTCACCTTGACGTGGTCAGCGCAGAAAAGAAAATCTTTTCCGGACGTGTTGAAACATTTCAGGTGACCGGTAGCGAAGGTGAGCTTGGTATTTTCCACGGCCACACACCGCTGCTGACCGCTATCAAGCCTGGTATGGTGCGCATTGTTAAGCAGCACGGCCACGAAGAAATTATTTATGTTTCTGGTGGTATGGTTGAAGTACAGCCTGGCACGGCGACCGTGCTGGCTGATACCGCAATCCGTGGTGAAGAGCTAGACGCAGCGAAGGCAGAAGAAGCGAAACGTCGCGCTGAGGAGCAAATCCAGAACCAGCACGGCGATATGGACTTCGCACAAGCGGCCAGTGAACTGGCTAAAGCCATTGCTCAGCTACGAGTTATCGAGCTGACAAAGAAACGCCGCTAATTTACCAGCAGCGTTGAACTAAGAGAGAAAGGCGGTCATAGACCGCCTTTTTGCTGTCTGGCGTAGAACAAATTGACGCTATTTGACTTAATTTTGCCCGGAAATTATGGCCAATTGATTAACTAATGCCATTAAGCGGGATAAACTAGGGCCAGTTTTTACAGTAAAAGAATTAAAAGGATAGTTATGAACTTCAGCGCAGTGATCCTGGCCGCGGGTAAAGGCACCCGGATGTACTCCAACTTGCCGAAAGTTTTGCATACATTGGCGGGTAAACCTATGGTCAAACATGTGATTGATACCTGTAACGGCCTGGGGGCGCAAAACATCCACCTGGTGTATGGCCACGGCGGTGACCAGATGAAAACCAGCCTGGCCGCGGAACAGGTCAACTGGGTACTGCAAGCGGATCAACTGGGTACCGGTCATGCGGTCGATCAGGCATCTCCAAGCTTTGCCGACGATGAAAAAGTGCTGGTGCTGTACGGCGATGTGCCGCTGATTTCGGAACAGACTATCGAAAGCCTGCTGGATGCCCAGCCGACCGGTGGCATTGCGCTGCTGACCGTAGTGCTGGACGATCCGACCGGCTATGGCCGTATCGTACGTAAAAATGGCCCGGTAGTGGCGATCGTGGAACAGAAAGACGCCACTGACGAGCAGAAGCTGATCAAAGAGATCAATACCGGTGTGATGGTGGCCACCGGCGGCGACCTGAAACGTTGGTTGTCCGGGCTGAACAACAATAATGCCCAGGGCGAGTACTATCTGACTGACGTTATCGCTGCGGCGCATGAAGAGGGCCGGGCGGTGGAAGCGGTCCATCCGGTCACGCCGATTGAAGTGGAAGGGGTCAATGACCGCGCACAACTGGCGCGTCTTGAACGTGCCTACCAGGCGATTCAGGCGCAGAAATTGCTGCAACAGGGCGTGATGCTGCGCGATCCGGCCCGGTTTGATCTGCGTGGCCAGCTGCAGTGCGGTATGGATGTTGAGATCGACGTCAACGTGATTATCGAAGGCAGCGTCACCCTGGGTGATAACGTAGTGATCGGTGCTGGCTGTGTGCTGAAAGACTGTGAAATCGACGACAACACTGTGATCCGCCCGTACAGCGTGATTGAAGGTGCGACGGTGGGTGAGCAGTGTACTGTCGGGCCATTCAGCCGCCTGCGTCCCGGCGCAGAACTGCGCGACGATGCCCATGTCGGCAACTTTGTTGAAGTGAAAAATGCCCGCATCGGGGAAGGGTCAAAGGCCAACCACCTGACCTATCTGGGCGATGCGGAGATCGGTCAGCGTACCAATGTCGGCGCGGGGGTGATTACCTGCAACTACGACGGTGCCAATAAGCACAAAACCATTATCGGTGATGACGTGTTCGTCGGTTCTGACTGTCAGCTGGTGGCTCCGGTGTCGATTGCCGATGGTGCCACTATCGGTGCTGGGACTACTCTGACCAAAGATGTTGCCGAAGGTGAGTTAGTCATCACTCGCGCTAAAGAGCGTAAAATTACTGGCTGGCAACGACCGGTGAAAAACAAATAGCACGCTAGCTATCGACAAACGCCGCATAATGCGGCGTTTTTTAATGATGGGGAATGGCGATCTTTTTTTCCAGCCAGCGCACCGCCTGAGATACCAACAGGATCAGCAGCAGATACTCCAGCACCAGAAAGCTGTAGATTTCCAGAGGTAAGTACTCATTAACCACCAGCTCGTTGGCTCGCCTGGTCAGATCGCTAAGGCCGATCACGCTGACCAGTGAACTCATCTTCAGGATATAGACAAACTGGTTACCAAGCGGTGGCAGTATCTGGCGTATCGCCTGGGGCAGGATCACCCAGCGCATTTTTTGCCAGTAGTTCAACCCGAGCGACTCCGCCGCTTCATGCTGGCCGCGGCTGATGGCCTGGATCCCACCGCGAAACACTTCTGCCATAAAGGCACTTTCGGCAATGGTCAGGGCAATTACACCAGCCCAGAAGTGGGTCAGGGAGATATCCAGTAGTGTCGGCATGCCGTAATAGACCCACAGCAGCAGCACCAGCACCGGAATGGAGCGGATCACTTCTACATAGACGCGGTTAATCCCGCGCAGCAGTCGCGACTTTGTCAGGGCAAGCAGGGCAACCATTAAGCCGATGGTCATCGCCAGCAGCATACTCAGTAAGGAGACCTGAATGGTGGCGGTGAAACCGCCGACCAGAAACTTCAGGTTTGTTTTGCCCTGCAGTGTGGCCGGGTCGAGCACATACCAGCCCCACTGGTATTGGCTACAGCCGGTCAGTAACGCCAAACTGGCCAGCAGCAAAATTCGTATCGTCACATGACTCCTTGATAAAACTAGAAAATCCCTTTGTTACTGCTATGTTATCAATGATAGATGGCACGTGGCCAAATTTTAAGGACAGAACAATGAATAAAGCATTAGTGACATTTGGATTGTGTTTGCTGGCCATTACCGGAGCGGCGAATGCCAGCAGCCGTCTGCAGGATATCCTAGAAGCTGGTGTACTGAGAGTCGGCACCACAGGGGACTGGAACCCTATGACGATGAAAAATCCCGCCGACAACAGTTATCGCGGCTTTGATATCGATGTGACCACTGAGCTGGCCAAGGACCTGGGGGTGAAAGTCGAGTATGTGGCCACCGACTGGAAAACTCTGGTCAACGGCATTACCGCCAACAAATACGACATTACCGGTAGCGCGTCACTGAATATGTCGCGGGCTAAAGTGGCCGGTTACAGCCAGCCCTATTTCTATCTGGCCTTTGTGCCTGTGGTACAAAAAAGTGATCTGGCCAAATACGCCGACTGGAGTGATTTTGACTCGCCATCGGTGAAGGTGGCTTCCACTCTGGGCACCGTGCAGGAGAAAATGGTCAAAGAGTTTTTCCCGTCTGCCCAGCATATCGTGATAGAAGCACCGGCGCGGGATTTTCAGGAGCTGCTGGCCAAACGGGCTGATGTATCGGTGACCTCGAATGTCGAGGCGGCGACCTTAGTCGAGAAATTCAGTCAACTGGCGATCGTGCCGGTTGCCGAGCCACGCAGACCGACTCCGATTGCCATGTTGCTGCCACAGGACGATCAGGTCTGGATTAACTACATCAATCACTGGGTTGAGTTGAAGAAAACCCAGGGTTTCTTTAAAACTACCGCCGAGAAGTGGGGGCTGAAAAGCCTCTAGTGACGCATTATTGCAAGCGCAAAGAGCCGCCAACGCGGCTCTGCTACTATTAACTATTCGTCCCGCACCACACGCGAATTATCCGGCGTGGTAAAGTGCTTTGATAGTGCCCGGTTAGCAACAATATAGCCAACCCATAAGCCGCCGGTGCAGATGATGATGGCCACACCTGTGACGATCTGTGCCTGGCTGGCCATGGCAGCCACCAGCGCACTGGCCAGGCTGCTGACACAGATTTGCAGGCTGTTTTGCAGTCCGGCTGCGGTCGCAGGGCTTTGCTGGGCACTGGCCAGGGCGCGGTTCACCACGATGGGGTACAGAGCACCATTGGCCAGGGCAATAAGGCAAAACGGCGCTAATATGGGCCAGATAGAGGTCAGTTGCCATTGTGATGCCAGCAAGATCAGCAGTGCCGCGACACTGAACAGGCCCAGCAATTGGCGCAGTACTTTTTCATCACCATATTTTCTCACCGCGACTTTACCCAGGTAGCCACCCGTCATAAAAGCGATGGTTTGCGGAATAAAGCTCAGACCTATCTCTTTGGCCTGATAACCCAGTTGCGCCATGATCTCCGGCATCCCGGTCAGGTAAGCGAAGAAGGCCGCCGATGCGGTCGCAAACATCAATACGTTACCCAGGTAGGTTTTTGACCCCAGCAGCGCTCTGATATCGGCAGAGATGCTGGTTTGTTTGACTTCTGCAGCGGCATTTTGCTGGCTCAGGGTCGCCGTGAGCAGTAGCAGTCCCATCAGGCCCAACGCGACAAAGATACTCGGCCAGCCCAAGCTTTCGGTCAGCAGTACCCCAAACTGTGGTGCCAGGGCCGGAGAGAGCGCTACCAGCGGCATAATCGTGGCAAAAATCTGTTGGCTGCTGGTGGAGTAACGTTTGATGACCATTGCCTGCCAGATCACCGCTGGCGCACAAACGCCAATTGCCTGGACAAAACGCAGTGAGAGCAATTGCCACACCTGATCGCTAAACGCCAGACTAAATGAGGCGAAGGTAAAGATCATCAGCCCAGCCGCTAAGGTGTTGCGGTGGCCATATCTATCGCAGGCCAGGCCCCAGAGTAACTGACCGACGGCCATACCGCCCAGAAACACAGTTAACGACAGCGCAATCTGCTCAGGGCCGGTGACAAAATCGGCTTCCATCAGTTTAAAAGCGGGCAGGTACATATCGGTGGCGATAAAACCGAGCATAGACAGCGCAGCCAGATACACCAGTTGCAGTTTTGATATTTTCATTTTTTAACCAATCAAATTATTTAATCATTTATTCGCTAAGATCAGTTGGCGCCAACCCTGAATTAATTACCATGCCATTCTATTTTTCGATTTGTGGAAAATAAAACGCTAAAATTTGTAGTTATCAATCAAAAAAATTGAAAGGTAGTTTATGGGCGTGTTTTCCCAATCTTCGCTGGAGATGATCGATACCGTCGCCAGGTTGGGCAGTTTTAGCGCGGCGGCACAAGCGTTACACAAAGTGCCGTCGGCGATCAGCTATGGTGTTCGTCAGGTGGAGCAGGAACTGGACGTGCTGTTGTTTCGCCGGCTGCCGCGTCGGGTTGAACTGACCCCGGCGGGCGAGCTGTTCCTCAGCCAGGCTCGCGGGATGCTGCGCCAGATGGAAGAGCTGCGCAGCCAGACCCGGCGCGCCGCTCATGGCTGGCAGCAGAGTTTACGGCTGACGCTGGATAATGTGGTCAGGCTGGATAAGTTGCCAACACTGATCGAACACTTTTATCAGACCTTTCCTCATGCTGAACTGCAGATCAATATGGAAGTCTTTAACGGCTCCTGGGAGGCTATCTCTCAGGGGCGGGCCGATATTGCCATCGGGGCGACCTCGGCGATACCGGTCGGTGGCGATTACGCCATCCGGGAGATGGGGGTACTGGACTGGGCGTTTGTGATGGCGGCGGACCACCCCTGCGCCAGTGCCGCTGAGCTAAACGAGCAGTTGGTCAGCCAGTTTCCGGCGATCTGCCTGGATGACACGTCCCAGGTGCTGCCCAAGCGTCATACCGTCCATTATCCGCAGCAGCGGCGCCTGCTGCTGCCTAACTGGAACAGTGCCATTGAGTGTCTGGAACATGCTGTCGGGGTCGGGTATATGCCGCGGCATATCGCCGCGCCGTTGCTGGCGGACGGTACCCTGGTGGAACGGGTATTACCAGCAGAAAAACCGCTCAGCCACTGTTGTCTGGTGTGGCACAAAGACGACAATCACAAAATGATCGAGTGGATGGTGGATTACCTCGGTGACAGTCAGCGGCTCTATCATGACTGGTTGTCGGCCGATAAAAAATGCCGGCAATAATGCCGGCATATAATCAGCAGGGGGGAGCGCTTATGGGCGTTCAAATACGGTTGCAATTCCCTGTCCCAAACCGATACACATGGTTGCCAGGCCGTATTTAGCGTCGTTGGCTTCCATCAGGTTGATCAGCGTGGTAGAGATCCGCGAACCGGAACAACCCAACGGGTGGCCAAGCGCAATCGCGCCACCATTGAGGTTGACTTTTTCGTCCACGACGTCCAGTAGTCCCAGGTCTTTAGCACACGGTAGCGACTGAGCCGCAAAGGCTTCATTCAGCTCGACCACATCCATATCTTCAATGGTTAAGCCAGCGCGGCGCAGCGCTTTCATGGTGGCCGGTACCGGACCATACCCCATGATAGACGGATCGCAGCCGGCAATCGCCATTGATTTTACCCGGGCGCGAATTTTCAGCCCCAGTTGGTTGGCTTTCTCTTCGCTCATGATCAGCATGGCTGACGCGCCATCCGACAGAGCCGAAGAGGTGCCTGCGGTGACGGTACCGTTGGCCGGGTCAAACACCGGACGCAGTTGTGCCAGTCCTTCCACTGTGGTTTCCGGGCGGATCACTTCATCGTAATCGAGCGTGAACAGGGTACCGTCAGCGGCATGGCCTTCGGTTGGCAGAATTTCATTTTTAAACCGGCCCTCAACCGTGGCGGCATGCGCACGGGCATGGGAGCGGGCGGCAAATTGATCCTGCTGTTCGCGGCTGATGCCGTGCAGTTTACCCAACATCTCTGCAGTCAGGCCCATCATGCCGGATGCTTTGGCGACGTTTTTCGATAAACCGGGATGGAAGTCGATCCCGTGGGTCATTGGCACGTGGCCCATGTGCTCGACACCACCGATCAGGCAGATATCTGCATCACCCACCATGATAGAACGGGTAGCATCATGCAACGCCTGCATTGACGAGCCGCACAGGCGGTTCACCGTTACCGCACCGATTTCAATCGGTAAGCCAGCCAGCAGCGCCGCGTTACGGGCGATGTTGAAACCTTGCTCCAGAGTCTGTTGCACACAGCCCCAGTAGATATCTTCAATGTCGCCAGGGTCCACTTGCGGGTTACGGGCCAGGATACCTTTCATCAGGTGAGCCGACAGCTCTTCTGCGCGAACATTTCGAAACGCTCCACCTTTGGAGCGGCCCATTGGGGTACGAAGGCAATCGACCACTACTACATTTTTCATTGGCATCTCTCCTTAGATTGAACTGGCTTGCTGCGCGCCGTAGAAGGTTTCCCCTTTTGCGGCCATATCGATCAGCAGTTGTGGTACATGATACAGTGGTCCCAAATCAGCGTACTGTTTGGCGTTGTCGACGTATTGCTGTAAACCAACAGTATCCAGGTAGCGGAATACGCCACCGCGGAAAGGAGGGAAGCCTAAGCCATAAACCAGTGCCATATCGGCTTCTTGAGGTGAAGCGATGATGCCTTCCTGCAGGCAGAGTGCGACTTCGTTGATCATCGGAATCATGCAGCGGTCGATAATCGACTGGGCATCAAATTGCTGAGACGCTGCACAAACCGGTGCCAGAATCGGCTGGATTGATTCGGTCCAGGTCTTCTTCGGTTTTCCTTTGCGGTCGACGCTGTAGCTGTAGAAGCCTTCGCCATTTTTCTGACCGTATCGGTTGGCGTTGAACAGCGCATCGATAGCGTCAGGGGCGGACTTGGCCATCCGCTCTGGGAAGCCCTGAGCCATGACTGCCTGAGCATGGTGAGCAGTATCGATGCCAACCACATCCAGCAGATACGCAGGGCCCATAGGCCAGCCGAATTGACGTTCCATCACTTTATCGATTTGCGTAAAGTCGGCACCGTCGCGCAGCAGTAGACTGAATCCGGCAAAGTAAGGGAACAGTACCCGGTTGACGAAAAACCCTGGGCAGTCATTCACTACGATCGGTGATTTGCCCATTTTAGCCGCATAGGCGACTACGCGGTTGATGGTTTCATCCGAGGTCTGCTTACCACGAATGATTTCCACCAGTGGCATACGGTGTACAGGGTTAAAGAAGTGCATGCCACAGAAGTTTTCCGGGCGTTGCAGTGATTCCGCCAACTGATCGATCGGGATAGTGGAAGTATTGGAGGTAAGTACCGTATCCGCAGTCACCTGTTGCTCAACTTCGCTTAATACCGCCGCTTTCACTTTCGGGTTTTCTACTACCGCTTCAACGATCACATCGGCATTTTCGATCCCGGCATAATGTAGGCTTGGCGTGATAGAGGCCAGGATACCGGCCATTTTGAAGCCGTCGATTTTGCCTCTTTCCAGCTGCTTATTAAGCAGTTTAGACGCTTCGGTCATGCCAAGATCCAGTGATGCCTGAGCGATGTCTTTCATCAATACTGGCACGCCTTTCAGCGCAGATTGGTAGGCGATGCCGCCGCCCATGATGCCAGCACCGAGCACCGCGGCACGGTTGGTGTCTTTGGTGGCGGATTTAGCCGCTTTCTTAGCGAGCGATTTGATGTGCTGATCATTGAGGAACAGTCCGATTAACGCTTGCGCTTCTTTGGATTTAGCCAGGGTAATGAAGTGCTTGCGCTCGATAGCCATCGCTTCTTCGCGGCCAGACTGAGCGGACTGCTCAATGGTGGTGACCGCCGCCATCGGCGCCGGATAATGCGGGCCCGCTTTTTGGGCTACCAGGCCTTTGGCCATGGTGAAGCTCATCATGGCTTCCAGTTTACTCAGCGTCAGTGGGGCTTGTTTTTGCTGGCGGCGTGACTGCCAGTCAATCTTTTCATTGATCGCCTGGTTAAGGGTAGCCAGGCCGGATTCGATCAGGCTGTCGCTCTCTACGATTGCATCCAGCAGGCCAATTTTTAACGCTTCTTCTGCGCGGCAGGCTTTGCCCTGGGTGATGATTTCCATCGCACTGTCTGCGCCGATCAAGCGCGGCAGGCGTACACAACCGCCAAAACCGGGCATGATGCCAAGTTTGATTTCCGGCAGGCCGATGCTGGTGGTTTTATCACCGATACGGAAGTCAGTAGCAAGTACACACTCACATCCGCCGCCTAAGCTGTGTCCTTTGAGTGCCGAAAGCGTCGGAACGGGCAGGTCTTCCAGCTTGTCAAAAATGCGGTGGGCAAACTGTAACCACTTTTCCAGTTCGTGTTCGGGTTTGGCAAACAGGCCGAGGAATTCGGTGATATCGGCACCGACGATGAAGGTATCTTTATCGGAAGTGAGTAGCACACCTTTCAGTCCAGGGTACTGCGCGAGTTTGTCCAGCGCTTGGTCGAGGGCTTCCAGTGTTGCAAGGTCAAGCTTGTTCACCGAGTTAGGAGCGCAAAAGCTCAACTCTGCGATGCCATCTTGTAATTCCTTTACCTGTAGGGTGTTGGCTTGGTAAATCATTGTCTATCTCCATGACTTTCAATCAGAGATTGCGTGTAGAGGTAAATCGTTCTCGTTATTAATCCTGGTTTGACCAGTGGATTAAGTTTGGACTGGCCCTGACTCGATTTCAATACATTTTTCAAACAAGTGTTTAACATTGTGCGGTTGAGCATAACATTCAGATCCGTATAGTGGCTGTGATACACTCTGGCACCCGTCATATCAGCAGTGGAACCCTATGAACACGCTCCCTTTTTGTATTCCGGCAGATCCGGTCGAAACAGAGGAAGAGATAAAGAAGAGTCTTTTCATTACTAATCTGGCCCATACCACTGGCGTGGATGCGGCAAAAGCGTTTGTTCAGCATATAAAAGCCCGTCATCCGGCAGCCAGGCACCACTGCTGGGGATTTGTTGCTGGCCGGCCGGAAGATTCTATGTTGTGGGGATTCAGCGATGATGGCGAGCCGTCTGGTACCGCAGGTAAGCCGATTCTGGCTCAATTGTCGGGATCGGGTGTCGGGGAGATCACTGCGGTGGTGACTCGTTATTCCGGTGGTATCAAACTTGGTACCGGTGGACTGGTTAAGGCCTACGGCGGCGGGGTGCAGCAAGCGTTAAAGCTGCTTCAAACTCTGGAGAAAAAAATCACCACAAAACGAATAGTGAAGCTAGACTATGGCTTCATGCCGGTAGCTCAGTCCATTATCAGCCAGTTTGATGCGGTGGAAATCGGGGCTGATTACAGCGATCACGTTGAGCTACTGGTAGAAATTGAAGCGCGACAGGTCGAAGCATTTACCCAGTCAATCACCAATAAAAGTGCAGCAAAGGCGATTGTCATATCGCCACAAAGGCAGCAGAGCTAACAGGAAGTCAGAAGCTAAGCTTCAACCACAATTACGCATGCAATATCGTTCGATTATCCGTATCGTCGGATTATTACTGGCTTTGTTTAGTGTCACTATGCTGGCACCGGCCCTGGTAGCCTTTATCTACCGGGATGGGGAGGGTGTACCTTTTGTTACCACCTTTTTTGTCCTACTGTTTTGCGGTGGTCTGTTTTGGTTTCCCAACCGTCGTCATCGATATGAATTAAAAGCCCGCGACGGTTTTCTGATCGTGGTACTGTTCTGGACGGTTATCGGTAGTGCCGGTTCTCTGCCGTTTTTGATTGCCAGCAATCCAAACATCTCGGTAACCGATGCGTTTTTTGAGTCGTTTTCAGCCCTGACGACCACCGGGGCTACGGTAATCGTCGGTCTGGATGAGTTGCCGAAAGCGATCCTGTTTTACCGCCAGTTTTTACAATGGTTCGGCGGGATGGGAATCATTGTCCTGGCGGTGGCTATCCTGCCGGTGCTGGGGATCGGTGGCATGCAGCTCTACCGGGCGGAAATACCCGGGCCGGTGAAAGACAGCAAAATGACCCCGAGGATTGCCGAAACGGCTAAGGCACTCTGGTATATCTACCTCAGCCTGACTATCGGTTGCGCGCTGGCATTCTGGCTGGCGGGCATGACGCCCTTTGATGCCATTAGCCATAGCTTTTCCACTATCGCTATCGGTGGATTTTCGACCCATGACGCCAGTATCGGCTATTTCGATAGTTACGCCATTAATATGATTACGGTAGTGTTTCTGCTGATTTCGGCTTGTAATTTCTCGCTTCATTTTGCCGCGTTCGCCTCGGGCGGTGTTCACCCTCGCTACTATTGGCGGGATCCGGAGTTTCGTGCTTTTTTATTCATTCAGGCGGTACTGTTTGTGGCGTGCTTCTTGGTGCTGCTGAGTAACCACAGTTACAGTTCTATCTATGAGGCGTTCGATCAGGCGCTGTTTCAGACCGTGTCTATATCGACCACAGCCGGGTTTACCACCACAGGATTTTCTGAGTGGCCGCTGTTTTTGCCGGTATTACTACTGTTTTCATCTTTTATCGGTGGTTGTGCCGGGTCAACCGGTGGCGGCCTGAAAGTGATTCGTATTCTGCTGCTGACGCTCCAGGGGGGCAGGGAAATGAAACGCCTGATCCACCCCCGGGCGGTGTACACCATTAAACTGGGTAGTACCGCATTGCCACAGCGGGTTGTGGATGCAGTGTGGGGATTTTTCTCAGCCTATGCGCTGGTGTTCGTCGTGTGTATGTTGGCGCTGATTGCCACGGGAATGGAGGAGTTGAGTGCGTTTTCTGCCGTTGCCGCCACACTGAACAACCTCGGACCGGGACTGGGCGAAGTGGCGTTGCATTTTGGTGATATTAACGACAAAGCAAAATGGGTACTGGTGGTGTCCATGCTGTTTGGTCGTCTGGAAATTTTTACTCTGTTGATATTACTTACGCCAACCTTTTGGCGAAGTTAAGGAGATCGCGTGTCCAAAGCTCTGTTTTTGTACTCCAGTCAGGAAGGGCAAACCAAGAAAATAATGCAGTTTATCGCAGACCAATTGACGGGATTGGATTGCGAACTGAAGGATTTACACCAGATGGATCAGGTCGATTTCGACCAGTATGAGCGGGTGTTGATCGGTGCATCGATTCGCTATGGCCATCTGAATAAAAGGCTGTATCAGTTTATCGACCGCTATCAGCAGCAACTTGCGGCTAATAAAGTGGCATTTTTCTGTGTAAACCTCACTGCCCGCAAAGAAGAGCAGGGTAAAGATACTCCGGAAGGCAGTGCCTATATCAAAACCTTTTTGAAAAAGTCCCCATGGCAGCCGGAATTGATCGGTGTGTTTGCCGGTGCTCTCTATTACCCACGTTACCGCTGGTTCGACAAAATGATGATTCGCTTGATTATGACTCTGACTGGCGGCGAAACCGACACCAGTAAAGAGGTCGAATATACCAACTGGCAAAAGGTCAGCCTTTTTGCGGATAAATTTCAGCAAATGTAGATCGGAACCAAGGTTTTTGACCGTTTCGAGCAAATATTACTCGAAAGATAAAAAATCGAAAAAAGTTGTACAAAAAGACTTGCCAAGTTCAGTCCGATCTCTATAATGCCCCCTCGCTGACACGGCAAGGCGCAACAAGCTTCCTAGCTGAGTCAAGCAGGCAAAATTTAGCCCGACAGAATGTCGAAAGAAAGTTTGCAAAAAGTGGTTGACACTAAAACTTATCTCGCTAAAATAGCCGTCCGTTTTGAGTGAAGCTTAAAACACCGCTCTTTAACAATATAAACCTATCAATCTGTGTGGGCACTCGTTGATGATAATCAAAATTCGAAACTTCGGTTTCA
>NZ_JBNKVP010000002.1:0-185998 GCF_050299255.1 Vibrio sp. | reverse complement strand
GGAGAGACTTGAACTCTCACACCTTGCGGCGCCAGAACCTAAATCTGGTGCGTCTACCAATTCCGCCACTTCCGCATGCAAACTGTTTTCGACATCAAGATGGTGCGGAAGGAGAGACTTGAACTCTCACACCTTGCGGCGCCAGAACCTAAATCTGGTGCGTCTACCAATTCCGCCACTTCCGCATCTTGAGGTGTTACTACTAGCCTATGGCTAATAGTGAAATAAATGGTGGCTACGACGGGATTTGAACCTGTGACCCCATCATTATGAGTGATGTGCTCTAACCAGCTGAGCTACGTAGCCATCTTTGCGAGCGAGACAATATAATACATTCTCGCTTGCAGTGAAACCTTTTTTCCTAGGTTTCCACAGAGAAAAATGGCAGGTCTACCTGGATTCGAACCAGGGGATGACGGGATCAAAACCCGTTGCCTTACCGCTTGGCGATAGACCTGCAGATAACAGCATTACTGCTGTTCAAAACCTGGTGCAGAAGGAGGGACTTGAACCCTCACGTCCTAACGGACACTAGCACCTGAAGCTAGCGCGTCTACCAATTCCGCCACTTCTGCATTTTCCTAACTGCTCTTAACCAAAAGCATTTAGGAAATGGTGGCTACGACGGGATTCGAACCTGTGACCCCATCATTATGAGTGATGTGCTCTAACCAGCTGAGCTACGTAGCCGTACCAAGTTTTGTTGTCTCGACAATACCTACGGTCTTGCCGGGAACGGGGCGCATTATGCGGATTAGCGTGAGAACCGTCAATAGTTTTTTGCAATAAATCCGGATAAATCAATCGTTCGGTTTCTTTTTAAACAAAGAGGCGTGTTTATGATCGAAAACTGCTAAGAAATTGACGAATGAAAGCGAGGTTAATTTTATGGTTACAACCAGATAACATAATAAAAGCCAGTACTTAGACTGGCTTTTATGGCGATTGTTCAGATGTTAGTCATCTGAATAATCAGACATTGAAACGGAAGTGGACTACATCACCATCTTTAACGATGTATTCCTTACCTTCCAGACGCCATTTACCTGCTTCTTTGGCGCCGCTTTCACCGCTGTACTGGATGAAATCGTCATAACCGACCACTTCGGCGCGGATAAAGCCTTTCTCAAAGTCAGTGTGGATCTTACCGGCTGCTTGCGGTGCGGTGGCACCGACAGGGATAGTCCAGGCGCGTACTTCTTTCACCCCGGCGGTAAAGTAAGTGTGCAGGTTAAGCAGTTCATAGCCGCCGCGGATCACACGGTTCAGGCCAGGTTCCTCGATGCCCATATCGGCAAGAAACTCTTCGCGCTCATCGTCTTCCAGCTCGGCCAGTCCAGATTCAATCGCAGCACATACCGGTACCACAACGTTGTTTTCGGCTTCAGCAAATTCACGTACGGCATCAAGATACGGGTTGTCTTCAAAGCCGTCTTCATTGACGTTGGCAATGTACATGGTCGGTTTCAGAGTCAGGAAGTTCAGGTAACCGACCGCGGCACGTTCTTCTTTACTCAGTTCGACGCTGCGCGCCATACCGCCCTCGGTCAGAACCGGCAGCAGTTTTTCCAGTACCGCCAGCTCAAATTTGGCGTCTTTATCGCCGCCTTTGGCTTTTTTGGCCTGGCGCTGAATCGCTCGCTCACAGCTGTCTAAATCAGCCATGGCCAGTTCCAGATTGATCACTTCGATATCTTCGATCGGCGAGACTTTACCGGCAACGTGAACGATATTTTCGTTTTCAAAGCAGCGAACAACATGGCCGATGGCGTCTGTTTCACGGATGTTGGCCAGGAACTTGTTACCCAGGCCTTCGCCTCGGGATGCGCCGGCAACCAGGCCCGCGATGTCAACAAATTCCATCGTGGTAGGAAGCACGCGTTGTGGATTGACGATTTTAGCCAGTGCGTCCAAACGCAGATCGGGAACCGGTACCACGCCTGTATTTGGCTCAATAGTACAGAACGGGAAGTTGGCTGCTTCGATACCCGCTTTAGTCAGTGCGTTGAACAGAGTTGATTTGCCCACATTTGGTAAACCAACGATGCCACATTTAAAACCCATGATATTAACCTTACTCAGCTTTGAACGTGTGTAACCGATTTTGCGCTTTGGTTAGGCCATCTTTGATCAAGATGTCCAGGCAGCGGACAGATTCGTCCACGGCGGCATCCAGCAGCTGCTGTTCCTGTGCCGGTGCTTTACCCAGCACATAACCGGTTACTTTGTCTTTGTGTCCAGGATGGCCAATGCCGATCCGCAGACGATAAAATTCTTTATTGTTGCCTAGCTTACTGATGGTATCGCGTAGGCCGTTGTGACCACCGTGGCCACCACCTTTTTTGAACTTGGCGACGCCCGGCGGCAGGTCTAGCTCATCATGCGCGACCATAATCTCTTCTGGTTTGATCTGGTAGAAATTTGCCAGGGCAGCAATTGACTTGCCAGAGAGATTCATAAATGTCGCCGGGATCAGTAGTCGCATATCATGACCATTGAGACTGATACGACCGGACAGACCAAAAAATTTACTCTCGTTTTTTAAAGTGATGTTGTGGACTCGAGCCAGCTCTTCCACCACCCAAGCTCCGGCATTGTGCCGGGTTTTGGCATATTCAGGGCCAGGGTTAGCCAGGCCAACCAGCAGTTTAATCTGTTGACTCACCGTCAGGGATCTCTCTGATAGTCAAAAAAGCGCGGTATGATAGCACAGAATTCAAGCTCTGCGTATTTGGTATAAAAAAAGCACTTCATATCGCTATGAAGTGCCTTTTTACTTCAGCAATGACCGATTAGTTGAACATTGCTGAGATAGATTCTTCGTTGCTGATTCGGCGAATCGCTTCGGCCAGCATACGAGACAGGCTCAGAGTCGTCACTTTACCGGTCGCTGCCATCTCTTTTGACAGAGAGATAGAGTCGGTAACGATAACCTGATCCAGTACTGAGTTTTTAATGTTCTGTGAGGCGTTACCTGAGAATACAGCGTGAGTGGCGTATGCAAAAACGCGTTTGGCACCGCGCTCTTTCAGCGCTTCAGCGGCTTTACACAGAGTACCACCGGTATCGATCATGTCGTCTACGATCACGCAGTCGCGACCTTCGACGTCACCGATCAGGTTCATTACTTCCGATACGTTGGCGCGTGGACGGCGTTTATCAACGATCGCGATGTCAATGTCGCCCAGCGCTTTCGCGGTCGCACGAGCACGTACCACACCACCCAGATCCGGAGAAACCACGACAGGGTTATCCAGACCACGGGACTGCATGTCTTCCAGCAGAACCGGGGTGCCGAAAATGTTGTCTACTGGTACATCGAAAAAGCCCTGAATTTGTTCAGCGTGCAGGTCGATAGTCAGTACTCGGTCAACACCGACGTTTGACAGGAAATCTGCAACCACTTTAGCCGTGATAGGCACACGGGCTGAACGTACGCGACGGTCTTGACGTGCATAACCGAAGTAAGGGATGACAGCTGTAATACGGCCAGCAGAAGCACGGCGCATTGCATCAATCATAACCACCAATTCCATCAGGTTGTCATTGGTAGGAGCACAAGTCGATTGAATGATGAATACATCACTACCACGTACATTCTCGTTGATTTGTACAGCGACTTCACCGTCAGAAAAACGGTCGACATTCGCGTCTCCAAGAGAAATGTATAGGCGATCAGCAATACGTTGGGCTAGTTCAGGTGTGGCGTTACCAGCAAATAGCTTCATATCAGGCACGGTGGAAACCTCAGGGTTGCGTCCAGTTTTAAATAGAATGGTAGTGGGCTGATTGGTATTCAGCCAGTTTCTGCTTTAACGGCGATACGTTGCGCCCTGGGGCGACAAAAGCAGTCACTTTGTCAGGCAATTCGGCAAGAACGGAAACCGCTTGTTTTTCACTGGAAAATTCAGCAAAAATGCAGGATCCTGTCCCGGTCAATCTTGACGGCGCATATTGTAGCAGCCATGAAAGTTTGTTATCAACCTCTGGGTAGATCATTCGGACAATTTTTTCGCAATCGTTTTCGTAGCGACTCTCCAGAAGTTTGCTCAGAGAACGCTCTGGCGTATTTCTGGTCAGATCCGGATGGGTAAATATGTCCTTGGTGGCAATGCTGACCTCTGGTTTAACCACCAGATACCATTTTTCCGCTGGCTGAGCAGGTTGCAGTTTTTCGCCTACTCCCTCGGCAAACGCAGAAAATCCGCGCACAAACACCGGTACATCGGCGCCAAGAGCCAGACCGATCTCCGCCAGTTGATCGTCACTCAAACCGGTTTGCCACAGGTGGTTCAACGCCACCAAAACGGTCGCTGCGTTGGATGAGCCACCGCCTATACCGCCGCCCATGGGCAAAATTTTCTCCAGTTTGATGTCTGCGCCGTAACTCACATTGCAATAGCGCTGCAAAGCCGTGGCCGCTTTCCAGATCAAGTTCTCTTCCAGCGCCACTCCCGGTAGCGCCGGTGACAGGGTGATGGTCCCGGACTGGTTGGCCTGAATGGTCAGCGTGTCGCCATAATCAAGAAACTGAAACAGGGTTTGCAGTTGATGGTAGCCATCGGCGCGCCGGCCGGTAATGTAGAGGAACAGGTTCAGTTTTGCTGGCGATGGCCATTCGGTGCGTTGGTCAATCATGGTGTGAGGGTCCATTTGGATATGACGATGTTGATGGAAGTCTCTGCCTGGCTCAGTTTTAGCTTCTGTGGCAGGGGCAACGGCTGACCAGCCAGGGTGTAATCCTGATAGCGTAAATATTGTAAGTGCCAGTTCTGCGGGCCCAGTTGCTTATCGATACTGGCAAGGGTGTTGGCCGGCGTCAACTGGAACTGATCGGCCTGGTCAGGCAGACCGAGTAGCCAGAAATGCAACTGTTCGACCGGGATCGTCAGCCCGGTTAATTGATAGACCAGCTGGTCGGCACTGCGGCCCTGGAACTGTTGGTCATCGTAGGTTTCGATGCGGGCACCGAGCGGTGAATAGTGCAGTTGCAGTACGGTTTGGCCAAGAAAATTGGTTAAGCGCAGCTGGCTGCCCTGAGTCGAGTGGGACCACTGGAAATTCAGCGACTGTCTTTCTTCAGGGGAAATATAGCCAAGCTTGCCAACGGCCTGATACTGCGTTAGCTGTTTCAGCCTCAGTTGGTGGGCTTGCCACTCCACATTAGTGGTGCTTTCTGGTGCAGTTGCACATCCTGCCAATATGGAAAGTAAAATCAGGTATAATGACAGCTGGCGAAGGGATCGTAGCATCTTGATGATTATTTGCTCACTCAACAGATATTTGAGGCTAACTATATCACTTATCTCACGAAGTCGAGAAATCGTATACCGGATTCCCTTTTCTTCAATCGGGGCATACAGTAAAATTTTGACCTGATTTTTATAAACTGACACAGAGTAACCACGATACATGTCATTGCTTGCAATCGGGATCAACCACAACACAGCCTCGGTCGAACTTCGAGAGCAAGTTGCATTTGGCCCGGACAAACTGCCTCAAGCGCTGGAACAGCTGACACACAACGGGAGTGTCGGTGGCAGTGTAATTGTCTCCACCTGTAACCGGACAGAGCTATACTGCAATGTCAAACCAGGAGGCAAAGGCAAACTGATTGACTGGTTATCACAGTTCCATCAGGTTTCCGCCGAAGCGCTCAAACCCAGCATGTATGTTTTTGAAGAGCAGGCTGCGATCCGTCATCTTATGCGGGTGTCGTGTGGTCTGGATTCTCTGGTGCTCGGCGAACCGCAAATTCTTGGCCAGGTGAAACAGGCCTACGGTGATGCCAGGGAGCATCAGGCGGTGGACGCCACGATGGAAAAACTGTTCCAGAAAGCTTTTTCCGTGGCCAAGCGGGTGCGTACCGAAACCGACATCGGTGGTAATGCCGTGTCTGTTGCCTATGCGGCTTGTACTTTAGCCAAACATATTTTTGAATCGCTGGAAAAATCCACCGTATTGCTGGTCGGCGCGGGGGAGACGATCGAATTGGTGGCCAAGCACCTCTCTGCCAATGGTTGTGAGAAAATGATCGTGGCCAACCGTACCCGGGAACGGGCACTTGGTCTGGCAGACCAGTTTGGCGCGGAAGTGATCAGTTTACCGCAAATACCTGACGTTCTGCACCAGGCGGATATTGTGATCAGTTCCACCGCCAGCCCGTTGCCGATTATCGGTAAAGGCATGGTGGAAAGCGCAATCAAAGCGCGACGTCACCAGCCGATACTCCTGGTGGATATTGCTGTACCGCGTGATATCGAGTCCCAGGTCGGCGAACTCAATGATGCCTACCTTTACACGGTGGACGACCTGCAATCTATCGTCGACAGCAATATCGAGCAGCGTAAAGTGGAAGCGGTTCAGGCGGAAGCCATTGTCAGTGAAGAAAGCGCCGCTTTCATGAGCTGGATGCGCTCATTAGAAGCCGTGGACAGTATCCGGGCATACCGCAAGCAGGCCAACGAAGTACGTGAAGAATTACTCAGCCGTAGTATTCAGGCTCTGGCTAGTGGTGCAGATGCAGAAAAAGTTTTAGTCGAACTGAGTAACAAGCTGACCAATAAATTGATACACTCTCCGACACGCGCAATGCAAACTGCAGCAGAGCAGGGTGAGCCAGCGAAACTGGCGACCATTAGAGCAACATTGGGACTTGATGATATCCCAATTTAATAACCCCCCTGAGTTTAAAAATTTATGAAAGCCTCCATTCTGACCAAGCTAGAGACGCTGGTAGAACGTTACGAAGAAGTACAACATTTACTCGGCGATCCAGACGTGATCGGCGATCAGGACAAATTTCGCGCCCTGTCAAAAGAATATTCTCAACTGGAAGAAGTCACTAAATGTTTCCAGGCCTATCAGCAAGCCCAGGAAGATCTGGTTGCGGCACAAGAGATGGCCAACGAAGACGATCCGGAAATGCGTGAAATGGCTCAGGAAGAGATCGCAGAAGCCAAACAGACCATTGAACGGCTCAACGATGAATTGCAAATCCTGTTGCTGCCTAAAGATCCCAACGATGAGCGCAACTGCTTTTTGGAAATTCGCGCCGGTGCCGGTGGCGATGAAGCGGGCATTTTTGCCGGTGATCTGTTCCGGATGTACAGCAGGTTCGCTGAGAAACGCGGCTGGCGTATCGAAGTGATGTCGGCCAATGACGCGGAACACGGCGGCTACAAGGAAATGATCGCCAAAGTGTCCGGCGACGGCGCTTACGGCGTGCTTAAATTCGAGTCCGGTGGTCACCGGGTACAACGCGTGCCGGCTACGGAATCACAAGGGCGTGTACATACTTCGGCGTGTACGGTAGCGATCATGGCAGAAATTCCAGAAGCGGAAATTCCAGAAATTAAAGCCAGCGACCTGAAAATCGATACCTTCCGGGCATCGGGTGCTGGTGGTCAGCACGTCAACACCACTGATTCCGCCATCCGGATTACCCACTTGCCTACCGGTACTGTGGTGGAGTGTCAGGATGAGCGTTCGCAGCACAAGAACAAAGCCAAAGCCATGGCGGTGCTGGCGGCGCGCATTATCCAGGCGGAAGAAGCCAAGCGTGCAGCAGAAGTGTCGGATACCCGACGTAACCTGCTCGGTTCCGGTGACCGCAGTGACCGTATCCGTACCTACAACTATCCGCAGGGCCGGGTTTCCGATCACCGTATCAACCTGACACTGTACCGCCTGTCTGAAGTGATGGAAGGCGATTTGCAGAGCCTTATCGATCCTGTGGTGCAAGAATACCAGGCTGATCAGCTGGCCGCGCTGGCGGAAAGCAACTAATCCATGTCGGCAACGACTACCGTGCAGCAGGCGCTGGACAACGCCTGCGCCAGGCTGACCGCCAGCGGCAGTGATTCGCCGTCTCTGGATGCGGCGGTGCTGCTGTGCCACAGCCTGGGAAAACCGCGCTCGTTTCTGTTTACCTGGCCGGATAAAATACTCGATGCAGAGCAACTGGCTGCGTTTGAGCAGTTGTTGCTGCGCCGGGAGCAGGGTGAGCCGGTGGCCTATATTACCGGCGAAAGAGAGTTCTGGTCGTTGCCACTGAAAGTGGCGCCAGCGACGTTGATCCCAAGGCCGGATACCGAAAGGCTGGTGGAACTGGCTCTGGACAAGGCCGCGCAGGTGCAGGGTGATATCCTGGATCTCGGCACCGGTACCGGCGCCATCGCACTGGCACTGGCGAGCGAACTGCCGCAGAGGCAGGTTACCGGTATCGACCTTCGCCCTGAAGCGGCACAACTGGCGGCTGAGAACGCCGCCCACCTTGCGATCAATAACTGCCAGTTTCTGCACGGCAGCTGGTTCGAACCTCTGCCATCAGGCACAAAGTTTGCCTTGATCGTTTCCAACCCTCCTTATATCGATGACCGCGATCCGCATCTCGGTCAGGGGGATGTTCGTTTTGAACCGCGCAGCGCCCTGGTTGCCGACGAGCAGGGTCTGGCAGATATTCGTCATATCGCTACTTATGCCCGTCAGTACCTGCAGGATGGTGGCTGGCTGCTGTTTGAACATGGTTACGACCAAGCTGAGGCCGCGCGCCAGTTACTGACGCAGCTGGGTTATCAGCAAGTGGCGACAGAAAAAGATTACGGCGGCAATGACCGCGTAACATTTGGACAATTGAAAACACAATAACCGGGAGCTCCAGACATGTATGAAGCCTTAAAGCATTTTCACCTGGCAACGGTTGCCATCAGTGCCACCTTGTTGTCGGTCCGCTACGGACTAATGATGGCGAATTCCCCGTTGAGAGAGAAAAAGTTTCTCAAGGTTTTTCCTCATATTAACGATACCGCGCTGCTGCTGTCCGGTATCGCGTTGATATTCATTACCGGCTATATCCCGTTTACTGCGGCCGCGCCGTGGCTAACAGAAAAAATCACCTGTGTGCTGGCCTACATCGCGCTGGGCTTTTTCGCTTTGAAAATCGGTCGCAATAGACTGCTGCGTACGTTTGCGTTTTTGGGGGCGTTGGGTTGGCTGGCGATGGCGGGTAAAGTCGCTGTGACTAAGATGCCGATGTTCCTGAGCTAACGGCGTGGGAAAGGATATGTTAGAGCTGTTTGATGAAGATTTTGACGCCATCGAGTTGGTGGAAGGGGCGCTGGCACTCAACCGTGCCATTAAACCGGAAACCCGCTACAACTGGGCGCTGGCTGAGCTGGAACGGTTGCTGCAAGAAGCGGAACTGGAACTGAGCCAGCAAACCGCTCCAGAGCAGCGTTTTGATGCATTAGTGCGCTTGTTTTACCATCAGTGGGGATTTCGCGGTGACCGGGATGCCTACTACGACTCTTCCAACGCGTTTATTGATGTCGTCTTGGAGCAGCGCCGCGGTATTCCGGTGAGTCTGGGGGCGTTGCTACTCTATTTCGGCCGTAAGCTGGGTTTCCCGCTACAGGCAGTGACGTTTCCGACTCAGTTTGTGCTCAAGCTGAGCTGGCCGGATCAGCCGGTTCGCTATATCAATCCATTTGATGGCGAGTATGTTTCAGAACACACGTTGCAGGCCTGGCTGATAGGGCAGAGAGGCCCGCTTGCCAAGCTAAAATCGAAGCACCTCAAAGCCACTGATAACCCGACCGTTATCGGCCGTTGGCTGGCCCTGCTGAAAAGTGCCTTGCTGCGTGAGGAGCGCTATACTCTGGCACTGAGATGTACGGATCTGGCGTTAACTTTCGTGCCCGATGATCCCTACGAAATCCGCGACCGCGGTTATATATACCAGCAGCTGGATTGCCATCAGATAGCGTTGAACGACTACCAGTATTTTATTGACCAGTGCCCGGATGATCCGGCCTCTGAATTGCTGAAAAATCAAGTGACTGCACTGAGCGAAGATACAGTCACTCTGCACTGAACAACAGATTACAAGTGAGATGATAATGGAACAAAAAACCGTACAGGTGGGTAATATCGCTGTCGCTAATGACCGACCATTCACCCTGTTTGCCGGCATGAATGTGCTGGAGTCCCGTGATCTGGCGATGCAGATCTGTGAATACTACGTCAACGTGACGGAAAAGCTGGGTATCCCCTACGTATTTAAAGCGTCGTTTGATAAAGCGAACCGCAGCTCAGTTCACTCTTACCGTGGACCTGGTATGGATGAAGGACTGAAAATCTTCCAGGAACTGAAAGATACCTTCGGCGTGAAATTGATTACCGATGTACACACAGAAGCGCAGGCCCAGCCAGTTTCTGAAGTGGTCGATGTGATTCAGTTGCCTGCCTTTTTGGCTCGCCAGACTGATCTGGTAGAAGCGATGGCCAAAACCGGTGCGGTTATTAACGTGAAAAAGCCACAATTTATGAGCCCGGGCCAGGTGGGAAACATCGTTGAGAAATTTGCTGAGTGTGGCAATGAACAGGTGATCCTGTGTGAGCGCGGCTCCTGTCACGGTTACGATAACCTGGTGGTGGACATGCTCGGCTTCGGCGTCATGAAAAAAGTCTCTAACGGCAGCCCGATCATTTTTGATGTGACTCACTCACTGCAAATGCGCGATCCGACTGGCGCGGCATCTGGTGGCCGTCGCGAACAAACCGTTGAACTGGCCAAAGCCGGGTTAGCGACTGGCATTGCCGGCCTGTTTATTGAAGCTCACCCGAACCCGGATCAGGCCAAGTGTGATGGTCCGTCAGCACTGCCGCTGGACAAACTGGAGCCATTCCTGGCGCAGATGAAAGCACTGGATGACTTGATCAAAAGCTTCCCGGCGATTGATATCAGATGATCAATACTGCGATTATCAGTGAGTTTAAAAGCCGGCCTTGGGCCGGTTTTTTATTACCACTTCAACGGCTTGCTATCGAAAGCTGTTGAAGCCAAGTGGTCGCTCACGTTATCACGGCGTTGTGCCTACCTCACAGTAAAACGATTGCCTGTGATCGATTGATTTTGCTGATGAAACCCTGGCGATTTTTTGCATTGAATTATTAATTTAAAAGTGATCTGCTCTGCATAAATATGAAACTGGTCTGTTGTGTTTTGCGGCTTAATTTAAACTAGTTCAAGTTTTATCGAGCTATCTGATTGATTTGTAGCATGATGTCTATGCTGTACGAATCGGTAATTTGAGTAGTGGACCCCAATCGTTCAAAGGTATGACAATGAAGCAAGGCCTAATAATTAAAACAGCGCTCAGTGCGGCGATTATTGCCACTCTGGCTGGTTGTGCAAGCCAATCAGCGCCAGAATGGGAACAGGACAAAACCTATCAACTGACGGTTTTACACACTAATGACCACCACGGCCGGTTCTGGCAGAACAAATACGGCGAGTATGGCATGGCTGCCCGTAAGACATTGATTGATCAACTGCGCAGCGAAGTGGAAGCGCAGGGAGGCAGCGTGCTGCTGCTGTCTGGTGGTGATATCAATACCGGCGTACCAGAATCAGATTTACAGGATGCCGAGCCTGATTTCAAAGGCATGAGCAAAATCGGTTACGATGCGATGGCACTCGGTAATCACGAATTCGATAATCCACTGTCGGTTCTGTTCCAACAGCGGGATTGGGCTAATTTCCCGATGCTGTCTGCCAATATCTATGACAAAGAGACCGGTAAGCGTTTGTTCAAGCCGTATCAGATGTTTGATAAACAGGGCATCAAGATAGCGGTAATTGGCCTGACAACTGAAGACACTGCCAAGATCGGTAACCCGGAATACATCAGTGGCATTGAATTCCGTGATCCTAAAGTTGAAGCCAAGGCGCTAATCGCAGAATTAAAGCAGACTGAGCGTCCGGATCTGATTTTTGCAGTAACCCACATGGGTCACTATGAAGATGGCAAACGTGGCGTTAATGCCCCAGGTGATGTGGCACTTGCACGTTACATGAACGAGGGCGATCTCGACATGATAGTGGGTGGCCACTCACAAGAGCCGGTCTGTATGGAAGCGGTCAATGTCGTTGATAAAGGCTTCAAACCCGGCGATGAATGTAAGCCGGATATGCAGAACGGTACCTATATTGTTCAGGCGCACGAATGGGGTAAATATATCGGCCGTGCCGATTACCAGTTCCGCAACGGTGAACTACAAATGGTCAGCTATGACCTGATCCCGGTTAACCTGAAGAAGAAGATTAAAGTCGACGGCGAAAGCAAGCGTGTATTGATTGAAGATGAGATCGCTGAGGATCAAGCTCTGCTGGACTTCTTGCGTCCTTATCAGGAGCAGGGTCAGGCTAAGCTGAATGTTAAAATCGCTGAAACCAACGGTAAGCTGGAAGGCGATCGCAATGTGGTCCGTTTCCAGCAGACTAACCTGGGACGTCTGATCGCCACTGCCCATATGGAGCGAGCCAAAGCCGATTTCGCGGTGATGAACTCCGGTGGCGTGCGTGATTCAATTGAAGCGGGCGACCTTACTTACAAAGATGTACTCAAAGTCCAGCCGTTTGCCAACATCCTGACGTACACGGATATGTCGGGTAAAGAAGTGCTCGATTACCTCAATGTGGTGGCAACCAAGCCGGTTGATTCTGGTGCCTATGCCCAATTTGCTGGCATCAATATGACGGTTGCGGATGGTAAGGTATCGAATGTCTTTATCGGTGGTAAGCAGCTGCGTCTTGATGAAACCTACCGTTTCACCGTACCAAGCTATAACGCGGCAGGCGGCGACGGCTACCCGAAACTGACTGGCCACCCAGGCTATGTCAACACCGGCTTTGTTGATGCTGAAGTGCTGAAAGAGTATCTGGAAGCACACAGCCCACTGGACGTTAACCTGTACGCGCCAGCCGGAGAAATCCAATATCAATAAGCGTCTGGCTATTGACTGAATCAGTCGAATAACTTTAACTAAAACGCCACTCATGTGGCGTTTTTTCTATTTCGGCAACAGAACCGAAAGCGTAAAGTAAGGAATCAGCATGACCCCAGCTATCAATCTGGCTAAGAAAAATAAGGTAGCCCATACCATTCACCAGTATCAGCACGATCCCAGAGCAGACAGTTATGGCCTTGAAGCCGCGCAGGTACTGGGACAGGATCCAGCGACCGTGTTCAAGACGTTACTGTTTTGCATTAACGGTGACGCGAAAAACCTCGCAGTGGCGGTGTTGCCTGTCGACCAGAAACTGAACCTGAAACTGGCGGCAAAGGCGGCCAAAGCGAAAAAAGCCGATATGGCCGACCCGGCCATCGCGGAGAAAACGACCGGATATGTGGTGGGTGGCATCAGTCCGCTGGGGCAGAAAAAACGCTTGCCTACCTTTATCCATGCCAGTGCATTGGAACTGGAAACCATATGCGTTAGCGCCGGCAAGCGAGGTCTGGAAATCGAGCTGACGGCACAGGATTTAGCCAAACTGACCAAAGCCGAGTTTGTTAATCTGTGCCAGGAATAAGGCAATAAAAAGCGGCCAACCACGGGCCGCTTGATACTGTATTTATGGCTGGAACGCGTGTAAGTTAGCGTCCGGAAACCGGCTATTAACGGGTTTCTTCTTCCATCTGGGCATTATCAACTACATGATTATCACCCAGATCATGTGGCAGGATAAGGTTAAGCAAGATAGCGACAATCCCGCACAAGCTCACTCCTTTCAGGCTGAAATCACCGATGCCAAATGCCATACCGCCAATTCCGAAGACCAGGGTCACCGCCACAATCACCAGGTTGCGGGATTTGTGCAGGTCAACATTGTTTTTCACCAGGGTATTCAGACCCACAGTCGCAATAGAGCCAAACAGCAGAATCATAATGCCGCCCATGACCGGTACCGGAATAGTCTGTAGCAACGCACCTAATTTACCTACCAGAGCCAGAACAACAGCGGTGACCGCAGCCCAGGTCATGATCACAGGGTTGAAGGCTTTGGTCAGCATAACCGCACCGGTCACTTCACTGTAGGTGGTGTTTGGCGGCGCGCCCACCAAAGAAGCGGCCATGGTGGCAATACCGTCACCGGTCAGGGTACGGTGCAGACCTGGTTTTTTCAGGTAATCTTTGCCGGTAACGTTGGAGATCGCCAACATGTCGCCGACGTGCTCAACCGCAGGGGCAATGGCAACCGGAATCATGAACAGGACAGCATTGATGTTGAATTCCGGGAAAGTAAAGTTCGGTAACGCCAGCCAGGCCGCCTGGCTGACCGGTGCAAAGTCCACCACGCCAAATACCAGACTCAAGCTGAAGCCGACTACGATACCACCAAAGATGGGGATCAGTTTCATAAAGCCTTTGGCAAAAACGCTCAGGGCGATGGTGGTCAGCAGCGATGCAGAACTGATCCAAAGCGCGATGTCACCATCCACCAGCTGAACCGAGCCGTCGCCGGTTTTACCCAGTGCCATGTTCACCGCAACCGGAGCCAGGCCCAGACCGATCACCATAATCACCGGACCAACCACTACCGGCGGTAGCAGTTTGTGAATAATCGCCACCCCGCGCACTTTGATCAGCGCACCCAGGCAGACATAGACCAGGCCTGCGGCCATCAAACCGCCCATAGTGGCTTCGATACCCCAGGTTTGCACGCCAAACATGATAGGAGCGATAAAAGCAAAAGAAGAGGCGAGAAAGATCGGCACGCTTCGACGGGTAACCAGTTGGAATAACAAGGTTCCCACACCGGCACCAAATAGTGCGACACTGGGATCAAGCCCGGTAAGTAGTGGTACTAACACCAGGGCGCCAAACGCAACAAACAGCATTTGCGAGCCAAGTATAATGTTTTTCATAATACGATTTCCCAGGGTTGGTTTAGGGTGGCAGATAAAATTCGCAGGATTCTATCACTTTGAGCGCAGCTATCCAGCTCGATTTGATCAATTATTGCTAAATTAGATGCAATTTTCGCAATCGATTGCGTTGGCTGATGTTTTGGTGCGCTATTGGTGGCTTGCCTTGCTCCGAAACGGATAGTTATTTATCATCATCATTCGCCACGCAAAACGTAGGAAATTTATGCGCAAGTTAGCTTTATTAGTCGTTGGACTGATCGCTCTGCCAGTGCAGGCATTAACCAATGTCGATCTGTTTCGATCCGAAGTCATTCTGGATCAGAGCCAGGCCAATGCAGAGTCTGATGCCCGGATTACCGGTATGAAACAGGTCATTGTTCGCGCCACCGGTGACCAAAACGCGCCTGCGAACGACGTGGTTCGTAAAGCGCTACGACAAAACAGCCAGTATCTGTCTCAACTGAGTTATGGTCAGTTTGCCGGCCAGGAAACCCTGAAGATGAACTTCAACGGTGCGCAAATCCGCGCTCTGCTCAGTCAGGCCCAGTTACCTTTCTGGCCGGAAAAACGGGCAAACCTGCTGGTCTGGATGGTGGAAGAGTCTAATATGGATCGCAATATCGTCTGGGAAACATCGGATTCTGAGCTGCTGAATGACTTACGTGCGCAGGCATCATTACGCGGTTTGCCCGTGACAATTCCAGTCGGTGATTTTGATGATATTACCGGCCTGACCGTATCGGATGTCTGGGGTGGATTTATGTCGCCAGTCGCCCAGGCGAGTGAACGTTATCCAGCCGACGCGATTCTGGTCGTGAAAGGGCAGGGCCAACAGTTACAGTGGGCGTTATATGATCAGGCGCCGGCCAACCTGACTCGCTCCACTCAGGCGCCGCTCGCCGGCAGCAGCCGTGGCAGCGATGCCATGAGCGACATGGTGGATCAAATCAGTGATTACTATGCGAAGAAGAGTGCCGTGCTGGTGGCCAGTGAGTCCTCTGAGTCAGTCAAAGTGCAGTTCAACCAGATCAATAACGCATTCGACTTTTTCCTGCTGGAAGGGGAGATGAAGCAGCTGAGTTCTGTCGCCGGCTTAGATATTCTGAAAATTCAGGGTAACACGGTGACTTTCAATGTGGAGTTATTAGCACCGGAGCAGGATTTTGTCGGGGAAGTCGGACGTATCCGTGGTGTTGAGCAGCTGCAGTCTATCGAAACCAGTGAGTGGTTACTGGAGGAGATGGGCGAACCGCAGCAGCCAGTTCAAATCGATCGTGCGTTTAACAACGATGCCAGTACCATTCAGCCGATTCTGGCCGAGCCGGTTCTGGCCGAGTCTGAGCTGGAATCTGTTCAGGGATCTGTTCAGCAAGCTGTAGAGACGGCCCCGCTGCCGACAGAAACCGTGCTGGCCTTTAACTGGTTAACCCGGCCAAGAGCAGCCATCTCTGATCGGTCTGGCGAATTGCCTGATAGCAGCGACGACGAATTAGAATAAGAATAAAAAAAGAAGCTCTCGGGCTTCTTTTTTTTATTGGCAAACGGTCTGGTTTAACCGCAGTTATTTTTCGAAGCGGGATTTTTCCTGCTTCTCCACTTCAGACAGTTTTTTCAGCTTCAGTCCCAGTTCTTTGCCTCTGGCTCTGGCATAGAGAATGTTGCCGGCAAACCCGAGACAGGTTAACAGCAATTCAACCGCCGCCAGCCAACGCTCACCGCCATCCACGTAAATCAGTGTCAGGGCATGCAGGAAATAGAGCATCAGGACAAAGTTCGCCCAGGCATGGGTATACGGTTTACCGGCCAGGATACCGGGCAGAGGCAGCAGCAACGGAATGGACCAGGCCAAAGCCAGTGTAACCGGATTGATGTGCGGATGGGGCGAAAGGCTCAGTTGCCACAATACCACCCAGCCCAGTAGTGACAGGTTGCCTGCCAGCGCGAGCCAGCGGAATTGTTTGGTTTGTGGTGACATTTCGGCGCTCATTAGAATAGATTCCTTACTATTAATGGCGAACGGACAACGACGCGACGCAGCACTATTGTACCAAGCCGCCTTTTAGTGTTTTGGCGATGGTGGCAATTCGTTTACCTAATTGCCGGGCCAGCTCGGATTCAGATTCTGCCAAACCCTCGGTTTGGTTCCGCTTGACACGACTGGCTCCGTATGGGGAACCGCCTTTAGCCGTGGTGTGTAGCTCAGGATGTGAATAGGGGAGGCCCAGGATCACCATACCGTGGTGCATCAGTGGCAGCATCATACTGTGCAGGGTACTCTCTTGCCCGCCATGCATGGACGAACCGGACGTGAACACTGCAGCAGGTTTGTCGATTAATGCGCCGGAGACCCACAGGGGGGTGGTTTGATCCCAAAAGTGTTTTAGTGGTGCGGCCATATTGCCAAACCAGGTCGGGCTTCCCATCGCTAGGCCATCGCACGCTTTGAGTTCGTCCAGACTGAGTACAGGATCCACCGCTGGCTGCGACGGAGTGATCTCCTCAACCGTGCGCAGCAGCGCTTCACATTCCGCTACCGATTCCACGCCGCGGGCAATTTGTCGTGCTAACGCAAGTGTTGAACCATGGCGGCTGTAGTACAGCACGACAATCTGACAGATCATAGAATATCCAGTACCTGCTCTGGCGGCCGGCCATGACGAGCCTGACCATTGGCGACCACGATAGGACGTTCAATCAGTTTCGGATGGGACGCCATGGCTTCAAACAGCTGCTCATCACTGGCATCTTTCAGCTCCAGCTGGGCATATTCGTCCTCTTTGGTACGCATCATGGCACGGACATCGGACAAGCCGAGCTGTTGGTACAGGGCCTTGAGCTGTTCAACGCTTGGTGGCGTCTCAAGATACTTGATCACTTCTGGCTGGATATCGCGCTCTTCGAGCAGTGCGAGGGTCTGACGGCTCTTGGAACAACGTGGATTGTGATAAATCACGACTGACATAAACTTCTCCTGAAATTGTGATTATTGGAGGGATAGAAATCTTTCTCGTAATACGATTAACTGGTCGATTCGGGCGTCAAAACGGGCCTGCTCCAGGCTACCCAGTTGGGCCAACTGACTCGCTTGCGAATAATACTGAATGGCTTTGTCCCAATTGGCTTGCAGGGCGAGCACTTCAGCTCGTGCTGCCAGATCCTCATCACTATTGCCAAGCCGAATATTGGCCTCAGACAGCAGGTGCCAGCCATTGGTATCGTTGGGATTGTCGTGCGTGTAACGCTGCAGTACCCGCACTGCCTGCTGGGCCTGGTTGTTTTCAATCAGTGCGTTGGCATAGTTAATGGTCAGCACAGGGTTATTCGGCTTGACTTTAAGAGCATCGGCCAGCATCTGCACTGATTTGTCCGCCTGGTTCTGACCGATATAGAGGTCTGTCAGGGCATCCAGATAAAATTCATTGTACGGATCCTTCTTCGCCAAAGCTTCCAGCGCCGCTTTGGCTTCTGGATAACGGCGGTTATCTAAATCAACCAGGGCCAGTCCGTAGCGAAAAGCGGGTTTAATCGACTCTGAGACTTTATTCTCAGTCCGAGTCAGCCAGTCCTTTGCCGCCTTGCTGTCGATGCCGGCATATCGCGCGACAACACGGGCTCTCGCTAAATGATAGTTGAGCGACGGCTCCAGCCTCCTCAGCGGGTAATTCTGGGCTCTGGCGCGGCTATCGGTGATTCGATCTTCTGGCAGCGGGTGAGTCAGTAACATCGGTGGTGGCTTGGTGGCATAGCGATATTCATCCGCCAGGCGACCAAAAAACTTTGGCATATCTTTGGCTTCGAAACCGGCTTTGGCCAGTGTAGCAATTCCGAACCGGTCAGCTTCTTTTTCATTGCTGCGGGTATAGTTAATCTGGCTTTGCACACTGCCGGCCGTGGTGGCGGTCATCGCGGCAATGCCCGCCTGAGGGGCGGCAATCGCCAGCAACAGTGAACCGGCTAAGGCGGCCAGTGTGGCCGGAGATCGGCGTGCCTGATCTTCCATGCTACGGGCCAGATGGCGCTGGGTCACGTGGGCAATTTCGTGGGCAACAACCGATGCCAGTTCACTTTCGGATTGAGCGTGCAGGAATAGACCGGAGTGTAACGCAACGTAACCGCCGAAAAAGGCGAAGGCGTTGATGTTCCGGTCCTGAATCATGATAAAGGTAAACGGTGTTTTGACATCGTTGGCATTGGCCACCAACCTGTGTCCAAGTGTATCGATATAGCTATTAAGTACCGGATCGCTGACCACAGGTTGGCTGCTACGCAACATCCTCATGTACGCATCTCCGTAGATCAGCTCTTGGTCTATGGTCAACGTACTGCTGGCTGCGGTGCCCATTTCCGGTAAATCCGATGGATTAGCCAGGACGTTAGCTGGGGAATGGAGAATAGCGGCAATACAGAGACAGACGATCGAACGGGTGTTTTTCAACATATTCAGGTTGTAACTCCTCTTTCAATGTCTGTTTGACACTGTTTATCAGTGATGGGTTCCCTAACAGTGCAAGTTTACCTTCAAACTGTTTTGGCTTTAAATTTCAAACGCTTAATATGTAGCTCCATTCGGCTGAGACCAGACGGTATACCGTGAGTCACGATAGTTTTTCCGCTGACGCTCAGGGCAAAACAAGCTACAATGACGGCTCTATAATAAGCATAGCCGTGAAGAATGGAACCCTATATTGTTGATTTAAGAGCACAGCGCTGCCCAATGGCGTTATTACTCGCCAAGCGACATGCCTCTGAGATGACAGTGGGGCAAAGCTTAACCATGCTGATACAAGATATCAGCTCAGCAAATGATATCGAACTCTATCTTTCGCGTCATGGATTTGAAGTGAAGCGGCAAGCAAATGCCGGGCATCTCTCCATCGCGGTCACAAAGGAAGCAGATTAAATGCTTGAAATGTTAACTCGCTGGTACAACCGACGCTTTTCCGACCCGCACGCGGTCAGTTTGGTTCTTATCCTTCTGATCGGTTTTATCACCATCTATTTTTTCGGCAACCTGATCGCTCCGCTGCTGGTGGCGATCGTGCTGGCCTATCTGCTTGAATGGCCAGTAAATAAGCTTTCTCATTGGGGCGTACCGCGCACATTGGCGGTGGTGTTGGTGATCATGTCGTTTGTGACTCTGATGATGTTGGCGATTTTTGGTCTGGTACCGACGATTTGGACGCAGGTTGGCAACTTAATCAATGACATACCCAACATGTACAACGGGCTACAAACCTTTATTGCTACCTTGCCAGAGCGCTACCCGGAACTGGCAAACCTGCAAATTGTTGAAACGATTGTCAGTAAAGCCAAAAACGAAGTGCTGACGGTTGGTGAAAGTGTCGTGAAAGGGTCACTTGCCTCGTTGGTCAGCCTGGCTACTTTAGGGGTGTACTTAATTCTTGTGCCACTATTGGTATTCTTCTTGCTTAAAGATAAACAAGAGATGATATCCATGGCGAGTGGCATTTTGCCGCGTAACCGTAAGTTGGCCAATAAAGTCTGGCATGAAATGAATGAGCAGATCTCCAACTACATTCGCGGCAAGGTACTGGAAATTCTTATCGTCGGTGGCGTGAGCTATGTCACTTTCGCGATACTGGATCTTCGCTACTCGGTGTTGCTGGCCGTCGCAGTTGGCCTGTCGGTGCTGATCCCTTATATCGGTGCGGCAGCGGTAACGGTGCCGGTCGCGATTGTCGCTCTGTTTCAGTGGGGAGTCACACCACCGTTCTACTGGTTGCTGCTGGCCTACGGCATCATTCAGGCGCTGGACGGAAATGTTTTGGTACCGGTACTGTTCTCAGAAGCGGTCAATTTACATCCCGTGGCGATCATTGTCTCTGTATTGGTGTTTGGTGGTTTGTGGGGATTTTGGGGGGTGTTTTTCGCCATACCTTTGGCCACGCTGGTCAAAGCAGTATGGAATGCATTACCCAGTCATGACGAAGACAACGTCGAATCGGAACAGTCGTGAGCAGTATCGACAAATTGTGATGCTGTAAGCATTTCGATTAAAGCCGTGTGTTGAGTCAGCCTCGACCACGGTTTTTTTATGCGTCGATGTCACACCACAGTATTTTCGAGTGGATTAATCGCACGTTGTACATCAATGTTTATTATTAAAATTATAAATAAAGCTAGGTTATTCAATAACAACATAACGAGTTAACTAGTCATGCGATTTTGCGTTGAGGGAAATTATGAAATTTGGCCATAAAGTAGTTGCCGCTTCGGCCGGCTTGCTGTTCGTGATTCTATCTCTGCTGTCAGTGCAGCAGATGCTGACTATGTCTTCTGCGGTGGAAGATTTGGTGGATAACAGTCTCAGTGAACTGGTGAAAGGGGTGCAGAAAACCGTAAGCGCTGAAATGGAGAGTAAAAAATCTCTGGCTCAGTCGACCACAGAAGTCATTGAACTGGACGCGACCAATCCAGATTTCATCAAGAAAGTGCTGGAGAACCCTAAGCTGAAAGGCAGCTTCCTGGCGGTGGGGTATGGGTTTGAGTCCAATGGTAAGCTGATCGAAAACGATGATGCCTGGGAAGCAGACTCCAGTTACGATCCGCGTAAACGTCCTTGGTATATCGATGCTAAATCTCAAGGGAAGCTGGTGGTAACCGAGCCCTATGTGGATGCGTCCAGTGGCAATGTGATTATCTCTATCGGCACACCGGTACGTGACGGGCGTCAGTTTACCGCGGCGATGTTTTATGACGTTCAGCTGACCGGCCTGGCCGATCTAGTCAACAGCGTCAATCTGTTTGATGCGGGCTACCTGTTTATCGTGACGGAAGATGGCACCACCATTGCCCATCCGGATAGTAAACTCAATGGCAAGATCGTCACGGAGTATCTGCCGGGTATCCAGATCAAACCGGGCTCTGAGCAGCTCACGATCGACGGTAAATCATATCTGATCCACTTTGCCTCTGTACCGGGAGAGAACTGGTATGTCGGTGCCATTGTCGATAAAGAGATCGCCTTTGCATCGGTGGATAACCTGGCTCGTAACTCGATGATTTTCTCTGTGATCGGCCTGATTATCACGATTACCGTATTGACTCTGCTGCTGCGTTTTTTGATGCGCCCGCTGGGTGTACTGAATAGCGCGATTCAGGATGTCGCCTCCGGGCAAGGGGATTTGACCAAACGGTTGGATACCAATACTGATCAGGAGTTTGCCCAACTGGCTGAGGGGTTCAATACCTTTACCGCAACACTGCAACAGCAAATCACTCAGTCGAAAGCGATCAGTGCCGAAATTTTGCATGGCACTGAAATGACGGTGCAGGGGGCTCAAGAATCGGCACAGGCGATGCAAAGCCAGCTGCAAGAACTGGAGCAACTGGCGACGGCGATGCATGAGATGTCGGTGACGGCGACTGAAGTTGCCAACAACGCCCAAGGGGCAGCCTCGGCGGCTAAAGTTGCGGATGAAGCGACACAGGACGGTTCTGTGGTAGTAAGTGATACCACCGTCTCCATCGATGCCTTGTCAGCCCGGATTGATCAGGCAGTGGAAGAAGTGCTCGGACTGGAATCCGCCACGGCCAATATCGAAACCATTCTGAAAGTGATCAATGACATTGCGGACCAAACCAACCTGCTGGCACTGAATGCGGCAATTGAGGCGGCACGTGCCGGTGAGTCCGGTCGCGGTTTTGCCGTGGTGGCCGACGAAGTTCGCACTCTGGCCCAGCGTACTCAGCAATCAACCACTGAAATCCGCAACATGATCGAACAGCTGCAAGCGGGAGCCAGCGCGGTCTCTGTGGCAATGAACGAAAGCAAGACCACGGCAGTCGATGCGGTTGAAAAAGCGCAGGCGGCCAACAGTGCTCTTGAGCGTATTCGTGATTCTATCCAGCAAATCTCGGATATGAACATTCAGATCGCCTCTGCGGCGGAAGAGCAGAGCCTGGTGGCGGAAGAGATCAACAGCAACACGGTTAAGATTAAAGACCTGTCGACTCAGGTGGCGGATTCTGCTGCGGGTGCAAACATTGCGATGCAGGCGCAAACTGAAAACGTCCGTGAGCAGAATGCGTTGCTGAACAAATTCATCGTTTAACAACCGATGGAGACAAAAAAACGCCAGAGTATTCTGGCGTTTTTTTTAATCGTGCTTAACCAGCTTGATTTAAGTAGTCGAGCACCACCTGGTGGTGATCTTTGGTTTTGAACTTGTTAAATACCTGTTCAATGACACCCTGCTCATCAATCAGGAAGCTGATGCGGTGCAGGCCATCATACTCACGACCCATGAACTTTTTCAGTCCCCAGACGCCAAACTGCTCCGCCACCGCGTGGTCTTCATCAGACAGCAGGGTAAAGTTGAGCGAATCGCGTTCAATAAATTTGCCCAGCCTTTTGACTGGATCGATACTGACACCCAGTACCACCACGTTGTGCTGGTCCAGTTCGTTCTTGATATCACGTAGCCCCTGAGCCTGCACTGTACAGCCCGGTGTCATGGCTTTGGGATAAAAGTAGAGCAGTACTTTTTTGCCGGCCAGGTCGTTGAGCGCGACCTGATTGCCGTTTTCGTCAGGCAATGAAAATGCCGGAGCCGGCGTACCTGCGGTTAAGGTATTCATTCGATTTCCTTTATTGGCTGTTTTTTAGAAAATTTAGTGAGCCTTGGACTTCCAGTGCTTTGCACAGGTCATCAAACTCTTCTTGTAATTGCATCAGGTTACAGTCACCGTCGACGGTAGCGGTCAGAGCAATGTGGAACTGGTCCTTCTGTGAGTGGACTTTATCTTTATTGATGGTCTGGGCACTGAGAGATGAGAGCCCGATTTGGCGATCGGCGAAAAATTGGGTGAACTGTTCGGTCAGCCCTGGGCGGTCGTCCGATTCAATAAACACTTCCAGTGTATACGCAATATTTTGCGGTGCATGAGGCGAAGTCCGCTTCATCATGGTAATCAGGTCGTGCTCCTGACCTAAAAGCGGCAAGGTGGTTTCGACTTTGCTTATATTGTTGGCATTGCCGGACACCAGCATCAGTAGCGTAAATTCATTGCCAAACAGGGCAATACGGCTGTCAATAATGTTACATCCGGATTGAGTTACCAAATGCACCACTTGATTACACACGCCTGCACGGTCAGTACCCACTGCAGTGATCACCAAATGCTGAGTCATAATATCACTCTGAATTAAGTTAACATTTCGCTTACTAAGCGATAGCTTAGCACAGTTAAATTTGATAAATATGCGGAATTCAGCAATTTTTGTAACTTCATCTTTAGCTTCACCCAGAGCTGACAATCCTTGTGAGCAATTCCCATATAACCAGGCTGGTTTCTGCCACAACTCTAACATCTGATAAATATTCACCAAAATAGCTGACTTAAGCGTGGTTAATCCCTTGTCTTTTTCAAGCGCATTACAGTACCATGCTGTCATAAATAACTTAGGGAGATAGACATGTTTTCAGGAAGTATCGTAGCGTTAATTACGCCGTTTAACCAAGATGGTGAAGTAGATTACATCAGCCTGAAAAAGCTGGTGGATTACCACGTGGAATCCGGTAGCGACGGTATTGTGGCTGTGGGGACCACAGGCGAATCCGCGACGCTGACCGTTGAAGAGCATGTTAAAGTCGTCCTGAAGACCGTTGAGTTCGCTGAAGGGCGTATTCCGGTTATTGCGGGTACCGGAGCAAATGCCACTCATGAATCGGTCACTTTCAGCCGCTTGCTGAACAATTCCGGCATTGCCGGTTGTCTGAGTGTCACTCCATATTACAATAAGCCGACTCAGGAAGGCCTGTACCTGCACTACAAAGCGATCGCCGAAGAGAGCGATGTACCGCAGATTCTATACAATGTTCCAGGGCGTACTGCCGTTGACCTGCAGCCGGAAACCGTGGCTCGCCTGGCGGAAATTGACAGTATCGTGGCACTGAAAGATGCTACCGGTGATTTAAGCCGAATTGCAATTCACCGTGAACTTTGTGGCGAAGATTTCATCTTACTAAGTGGCGATGACGCAACCGGGCTGGAATTTGTTAAGCGCGGTGGTCAAGGTGTGATTTCGGTGACCAATAATATTGCGGCGGCGGATATGGCTACAATGCTTCGTCTGGCTGCAGAAGGTAAGTTTGAACAAGCTGAAGAGATCAACCAAAGATTGATGCCACTGCATAAAAACCTGTTTGTTGAATCAAGCCCGATTCCAGTGAAATGGGCTGCACATAAGTTAGGTTTGATTGCTCATGGCGGACTGCGTTTGCCGCTGACCGAGCTATCCGAACAAGCGCGTCCAATTGTAGCCCAAGCGATGACGGAAGCTTGCATCTACTAATTTGAATCATGGCTGGAGCAGAGACTCCAGCCTGTTTAGGAGTTTCAATGAAATTTTCTCGTCAGCTGGTGGTCAGTTCACTGGCTGTAGTTGTTCTAGCAGCTTGTTCCGGTGATCCTGCCCAGCGTCGTCAGGCAAAAAACGATTTCGATTACTTGAGTACACCGCCTTTGCGTGATTGGAAAATGCCTGAAGGTGCTGAACCTGAGTTTTACCCTAACTACGATATCCCGCAAGGTGATTATCATGGCCAAATCGGCAAGCAGGTCGATATCCGCCCACCACAGCAAGTTCTCGAATTGATCCCTGGGGCCCGTAAAGAACTCATCGACGGTGAAGTGGCCATGTGGCTATTGCAAGAGCAAGAGCTGGACAAAGTGTGGCAAGTTGCACAGACCATGTTACAAGAGCAGAGCATAGGTATACGCGAGCAGACCGACAGCCGCATTGTCACCGATTGGGTCAGTTGGTCTTCTGAAGATGAAGAGCATGATATTGGTAGCCGTTATGAGATGGTGCGGGCCAATGAAAACAATCGCTACGGGTTTAAAATCAGCCTGATCGACTGGCGAGAAGACGGCGAGGTGAAGCCGGTATCTCGAACCAACCGCGAGCGTTATAACGTATTGATGACCAACCTGGTCACCGCTCGGTACGATACTGAGCTGCGTGAAGAAGCCGCACGTAAAGCTGAGCAGTTAGTCAAGCATATTCAAATCGCCATGGGTAGCGACCGTAGTGGGTTCCCGGTGATCATTGCGCGGGCTCCATACAATGTGTTCTGGCGGCGAGTGCCGGAGTTACTGCCGGCCATTGGCTTCACTCTTGAGGAGTTGAATCAATCCCAAGGGACAGTGAAAGCCAAATATGCGGCACCAGATGATGACTTCTGGCAGTCCGTCGGGCTGAAACCGATAGCGTTAACGCCTGGTAGCTACACGTTCCAACTGGGTGACTTGGGCAACCGGACATCCATTAACATGACAGACAAAGATGGCAAGCCGGTAGAAGAACTGTTGCTCAAAGACCTGGTGCCGGTAATAGCCGCCATCGCCAGTGACGGTGAAAGCGCTGCAGCAACCAAATGATAAGCTGCGTTGGTATGGTAATCACGCATAAACAAAAAGGGCCGATGGCCCTTTTTTAATCTTTGTTATCTGGATTACCGTGACGCTTCTTATCCAACTCATTTAACCGGTCTAACGCTTTCCGTTCGCTGTCACCAAACTTCATATTCGCGGTGTACTTGAGCAGCGCGATGTTACCAATAATCACGCTGACAACGATAAGAGTTATCACCCAGGGGTTAGTCAGAAAATCAATCATAGCGGTTCCGAATTTACATTGGTGATAAATTGAGTGTAGATGCTTTCAAGCAGGTTCAGCACACTCTGTTTCCCCTCAACGGGTTGCTGTTTTAGCTGCGATGCCAACACCCGGCAACTCAGCTGCTGCAGACAACTCTGGCCTGTCTGGTAATGACTGATATGCCAGGGTTCAGCAGCGACGCCTCCGCGGTCTTTATCATACGGGAAATAAAAACCAAACCGGCCGATATTGTTGCAAAGCCAGCGGTAAAACGGCTGCTGGTGACCAGTCAGGTACTCCCAGGGTTCCAGTTTTAACCTCTGGTTGTCTGGCAGCGCTAGCCGGTCATAGACGTCAAAATCACTACCCCAGTGATGACGACTGGCTCCCGGTAACGCTGACCAGCGTAATATCGCCCGGATTTTCTCCTCGGCAGACAGGGTTGCGCAGTCAAGAGGCTGGCTGTCAGCATCCAGAATCGGGGTTTGTCCCAGCATCTTGTTGTTCCAGATTTGGCTCTGACGCGCAAAGCCGCGATAGCCACTGGCAATGGACAACTGAAAACCGGCCTTTTGTGCCGCCAGGGACAAGGCGGCTAAATCCTCAGTCACCGCTGGATGGACGGCAAACGACTTCTCTCCCAGCATAAACTGGGTCAGATGGTTATCGGATAGACCGGTCAGTTGTTCAGGTGTCATCATCAGGCCAACAGGTTTTCCAGCGTTTTTTCGTACATGTCGGTCAGCTTCTCCAGATCGCTGATGCTGACGCACTCGTTAACTTTGTGAATGGTGGCATTAACCGGCCCCAGTTCCACCACCTGGGCGCCCATCTGGGCGATAAAGCGACCGTCTGACGTCCCGCCGGTGGTCAGTAGTTGCGGCGCTTTATGATTGACTTCGCTGACCGCATCCACCACCGCATCGAGCAAACGACCGGTGTCGGTCAGGAATGGCTGGCCGCTTAACGTCCAGTCCAGCTGGTATTCCAGCCCGTGAGCATCCAATGTGGAGTGAACCCGGCGTTTAATTTCCTCATCGGTCAGTTCAGTGCTAAAGCGGAAATTGAACTGAACGGTAAATTCGCCCGGAATGACGTTTGAGGCGCCGGTTCCTGAGTGAAGATTTGGGATCTGAAAACTGGTTGGCGGGAAAAATTCGTTGCCTTCATCCCATTGAGTAGTTGCCAGTTCAGTCAAAGCCGGCAGTGCCTGGTGCACCGGGTTGTTGGCCAGATGCGGGTACGCCACATGCCCCTGGATACCTTTGATCGTCAGGTCGCCGGTGATCGAACCACGACGGCCATTTTTAACCACATCACCCACAAAGTGGGTACTGGACGGTTCGCCCACGATACACATGTCGATTTTTTCATCGCGCGCCATCAGTGTATCTACCACTCGGGTAGTACCATTAATAAACGGGCCTTCTTCATCGGAAGTGATCAGAAAGCCGATGGAACCGCTATGGTCAGGGTGATTGGCAACAAAACGCTCTACCGCAACCAGCATGCAGGCCAGCGAACCTTTCATATCGGCAGCGCCGCGGCCGTGTAGATGGTCTTCAATAATGGTTGGTTCAAAAGGAGGGGTATGCCATTGTTGCAGAGGTCCGGCAGGCACGACATCGGTGTGTCCGGCAAAGGCAAACAGTGGCGCTTGAGTGCCCCTTCTAGCCCAGAAGTTTGTGGTATCTTCAAATACCATCACTTCGACTTCAAAACCTAGCGCCTGTAGTCTGTCTATCATCACCTGCTGACATCCTGCGTCTTCAGGTGTGACCGATTCCCGGCCAATCAAATCTTTCGCAAGCGCCAATACTGGGCTGTCACTCATCCTTGCAGTCCTTTTCTATTATTCAAATATGGTTTGGTATTGTTCAGCTTTAAAGCCGAGTGTGTATTGGCCTTGTTTGTTAAGAATAGGCCGTTTAATCATCGCGGGGTATTCGACCAGCAGGTCGACAACGCTCTGCTCATTAATTGAGGCTTTCTGTTTCTCACTGAGCTGACGGTAGGTAGTTCCGCGTTTGTTCAGCACGTTCTCCCAGCCTAACTGCTGGCAGAAAGTGTTCACCAGTACCTGGTCGATGCCGTTTTTTCGGTAATCGTGGAACTGATACTCTATCCCTTGTGCCTCGAGCCATTTCTTGGCTTTCTTAATCGTGTCGCAATTGGCGATGCCATATAGCGTGATGGTCATAGGTGTCCTTTAAAATACGCTCAAACTGTGATTCAAATCCTAACAGGAAGCGGGACATGAGACCAAACGCTTCCTTATTAATTTCGCATGATGAAAAAAATTTGTTGCAAAAGGTGACGAATGAAAACTTATTGATCGAACGCAACAAACTTCAAGCTTGATACCGAAATAATGTCAGAGCACGATAAAGGAGGTGTCAATGGAACTGAGTCCTGTTTTTGCAAGGCGCTTGTATTTAGCTCTGTTAGTTGAAAGCCTTGATAGGCCCAACGTACCCAAACTCATCGAACAAACCGGGTGGCCTAGAAGGACAATTCAAGATGTCATCAAGGCGCTGCCTGGAATAGGGATAGAACTTATGTTTGTTCAAGATGGACGCCGGCACAATGATGGTTATTATCAGCTCTCTGATTGGGGACCATTTGATAGTCAGTGGGTGATAGAGAGAAAAGGCGATATCGCCGCAACCCTTGGATTTAGTGCGTAAGCCAGCTTTTGCTGGCTTTTTTCTTATCTTGATGTTTCTGTCACTAAATCCCGATTCACCTGTTTGCCGTCGATATTAGCTGCGCGCTTATCCAGCCAGTACCAAATAGGCGGCAAAGCCAGCCCAACTGACCACTAGCAGCCCCCAGGGTAGCAGGGATGGCCTGGACTGGCTGGGTACAGACGTGATCGCCGCTGGGGTAACGTCGCTCGGTTCCGCATTGGTGGCCTGTTTCTGCTTAATGGCTTTTTTCTTCGCCTTGTCTGCGAGGCGAGCTTTCTCTTTCTGCTGTTTCTTATACAGTGCGATGCCTTTCTCTATGCCCTGGGAAACCAGCTTAGTCTGCTCTTTGGTCTGGCCGGGTTTCTGGGTGGCTTTGGCTATTTTCATCGCTTCTTGCTGGGTCTGTACTGAAGGGACAACGGCTTTATTCATAACGTCTACGCACTATGTTGATCTGAATTCTCTGTAGCTTATCACGTTGTATGTCGCGATGTTGAGTGGCTGCGAGGTCATTTGCCGTTGCTAAGCGTTAGCGCTAAAGACGGGTGAATCGTAAATCCGTGGAGCAACAGTCGCAATTTGTACCGAAGTTGGTACAGTGTCACCATTGTATCTCCGACCAAATTGATTCACTTGCGTTACCCAATTGAACACTACGACCAGCATGGCTTCCTCAAAGCGCCAATCTGGTTATGGCTGGGATGGCTGTTTCTGGCTAAAGCCTGGCTGCTATTTGTTGTCGCGGGAGCCAGCAGAGACAGCGGCAACCAGATTCTGCTTTATATCTATCCGGATAACCGACTGTTCTATTCGGGGCTCGTGATGGGCTTGCCTGCCCTCTGTCTGATGTGGTTAATCGGGTTACGCAAACCGGAGCGGCGTTGGGCGAATCGCCTGGTCAGCCTGGGCCGAATGATCACCCTGGTGACGGTGCTCGGTCAGATGCTGCAGGTTCTGTACCAGATAGGGTTGCATCATGGCGCTTTTAGCTGGCCTAATGCATTGAGTTTGTTGCTTTTAGGCTGGTTCGTTCTCTATCTGGTCAAGAGTAAAACGGTACGCGATTGCCTCAAAGCTCCGCCGGCCGAATAGTCCTGGTAGCGCTGTGGACTGATCGTTATCAATGTGCAAGGATGTATATTGAATACACTGAAGCATAAGAATTTAACTGAGGGATCTTCAATGCAACAACCTCAAGGCGCTATCCTGCCAGAGGCGGGGGCCTTTGCTCATTACACGCTGCTGAAAGTGGTGGGTGATGCGGAAAATGTATTGCTCCGGCTGCAAAACCTCACCAATCTGGTAGAGGAAATTAACCACAATCAACCGGGAGCGAATCTGCGCTGTTCGGTGGCGTTTAGCCAGTCATTCTACCAGCGCTTAGCCGGGCCAACACCACCTGAGCTTATCCAGTTTCCTACCCTGGGTGACGGCGATATCAGCGCGCCGAGCACTGATGTCGATATTCTGGTGCATACGCACAGTGGCCGCCACGATATCAATTTCTACCTACTGCGTCGTCTGCTGGCCGATATCGAGCAAGATGTGACCGTGGTCGATGAAACGGCAGGGTTCCGCTACCTCGACTCTCGGGATCTGACCGATTTTGTCGACGGCACCGAAAACCCGAAACAGGGTCAGCGCGCCGAAGTGGCGCTGATTCCAGAGGGCGAGTTTGCCGGCGGCAGCTATGTCATGCTGCAGCGCTTTGTCCACAACCTGCCGGCCTGGAACCGCTTGAACGTCGCCGCCCAGGAGAAAGTCATCGGCCGTACCAAGCCGGATTCCATTGAACTGGATGATGTCCCCGCTCAATCCCACGTTGGCCGGGTTGATATCAAGCAGCAAGGTAAAGGGCTGAAAATTGTTCGCCATAGCCTGCCTTATGGCAGCGTCAGCGGCGATCATGGTCTGCTGTTTATCGCCTATTGCAACACCTTGAATAATTTTACCGCCATGCTCGACAGCATGTACGGAGTTACTGACGGCAAAACGGACCAGTTACTGCGCTTTACCCGCGCTGTGACCGGCGCTTATTTCTTTGCGCCTTCCCAGCAGATGCTGGAGTCTCTGAGCCTGAGATAGCACAGCCTGTCATTGCTAAACCGGGTCATCTGCCCGGTTTTTTTCGTTAAAGTCTCCGCATGTCAGGTCGATAGAGAATTAACTATCCACAAATTCAGCATCTATCAATGAGCATTACGGTTAATACCAATGTGTCGGCCATGACGGCGCAGCGCCACCTGACTAACGCGACTGATCTGTTGAATCAGTCTTTAGAGCGTTTGTCTTCTGGTAGCCGGATCAACAGTGCCAAAGATGATGCCGCCGGGTTACAGATTTCTAACCGGTTGACCGCCCAGATGAGCGGTCTGGATGTGGCGGTACGAAACGCCAACGACGGCATATCGATTATGCAGACTGCCGAAGGGGCGATGCAGGAAACCAGTCAGCTCCTGCAGCGTATGCGCGATCTGTCGCTTCAGTCCGCCAATGGGTCGAACAGTGGCGCCGAACGGCAGGCGTTACATGAAGAAATCAGCGCTTTAAACGACGAATTAAACAGAATTGCCGAAACTACCTCTTTTGGTGGTAAAAAACTGCTCAACGGCCGTTTTGCCAAGGCGTCATTCCAGATTGGCGCAAGTGCCGGAGAAGCGGTGCAAATTGGCCTGAAAAATCTGCGTACAGACACCATTGATATGGGCGGATTCAGTTACGTTGCAAACCAGCCGGCTGACAGTGACTGGCAGGTGGGGCCTGGCAACCAGATGTTGAAGATGGCTTATACAGACGCCGCTGGTCAGGAACAACTCATTGAAATAAAAGCCAAAGCTGGCGATGATATTGAGCAGCTAGCAACTTATATCAATGGCCAGACCGACCAAGTCTCTGCCTCGGTAAACGAAAATGGGCAACTGCAGCTGTACATGTCCGGTAAACAGACGTCCGGCACTGTGGCGTTTTCTGGCAACCTGGCCGACCAGCTACAGCTGGAGACTACAGGCTATGAGACGGTCGACTCGTTGGATATCCGAACCGTTGGCGGCGCGCAGCGAGCGGTCTCGGTTCTGGACACTGCGCTGCAGTTTGTCGACAGTCACCGCGCCGAACTGGGCGCGATGCAAAACCGCTTTGATCACGCGATCAATAACCTGGATAACGTGCATGAAAATCTGGCGGCCTCTAATAGCCGTATTAAGGATACAGATTACGCCAGAGAAACCACTCAAATGGTCAAGCAACAGATCCTACAACAAGTCAGCACGGCGATTCTCGCTCAGGCCAAACGCCAGCCAAACCTAGCTTTAACCCTGCTGGGTTAATCAGCAACCCCACATTATCGGCACCTGATGTCACACCTTTAGCCAAAAAAACAGAATATTGTACTTTTATAGCTTAGGTGAGTAATTTTTACTCAAACAGCATTTTTCAGATAAAAAATCGAAAAAAAAAGCTCAAGCTTTGCCAGCTTGCGCCGTTAATAGAAATAACTTTGAGAGAACTATTTGGTTTTCCGAGACGTCGGAAACCGGGAACATCGGAAAATCAATTGGAGAAATCACCATGGCAGTAAACGTAAACACCAACGTATCAGCAATGACAGCACAACGTTACCTAAATAGTGCGAGCAATGCTCAGCAATCATCTATGGAACGTCTGTCTTCTGGCTTTAAGATCAACAGTGCTAAAGATGACGCAGCGGGCCTGCAAATCTCTAACCGTCTGAACGTACAAAGCCGTGGTCTTGATGTTGCTGTCCGTAATGCTAATGATGGTATCTCTATTGCGCAGACCGCGGAAGGTGCGATGAATGAGACCACCAACATTCTGCAACGTATGCGTGACCTGTCGCTGCAGTCGGCTAACGGTTCTAACTCCAAATCGGAGCGCGTCGCGATTCAGGAAGAAGTCAATGCATTGAATGACGAGCTGAACCGTATCGCAGAAACCACATCTTTCGGTGGTAACAAACTGCTTAACGGTACCTTCTCAACCAAGTCATTCCAGATTGGTGCGGACAATGGTGAAGCGGTAATGCTGAGCCTGAACAACATGCGCTCCGATAACGCTCAGATGGGCGGTACCAGCTACCAGGCGACTAACGGTCAGGATAAAAGCTGGACGGTGCAGGACGGCGCCAATGATTTGACTATTACTCTCAACGATGTCGATGGCAATGAACAAACCATCAATATCAATGCTAAAGCCGGTGATGACATTGAAGAACTGGCGACTTACATCAACGGCCAGACCGATATGGTTAAGGCTTCTGTGAATGAAAACGGTCAACTGCAGATGTTTGCCGGCAATAACAAAGTATCTGGTGAGGTCGCCTTCGGCGGCAGCCTGGCGGGTGAACTGGGTATCGAGAAAGGTCAGGATGTAACCGTCAACACCGTGGACGTCACATCAGTAGGCGGCGCTCAGGAAGCGGTAGCGATTATTGATTCAGCGCTGAAATTTGTTGACAGCCACCGTGCAGAATTGGGTGCATTCCAGAACCGATTCAGCCATGCGATCAATAACTTAGACAACATCAATGAGAATGTGAACGCGTCTAAGAGCCGCATTAAAGATACCGATTTTGCCAAAGAGACAACGGCACTGACCAAAGCACAGATTTTGTCTCAGGCTTCCAGCTCGGTTCTGGCACAAGCTAAACAAACGCCAAACGCTGCATTAAGTCTGCTTGGCTAATTAAACCGGTAGAAACTTGCTCTAAAAAATCCAGCTTCGGCTGGATTTTTTTGTTTCGGCATTTATCCGATACATTCTCAATTGTCTGTATGGTCACGTTTTTCTGTTTAATGTTGCCTTAAAGCCCGATTTTTTTAAAAAAGTCTAAAGCTTAGGTTTTGAACGCCGTTACAGGACTGAGAGAAATGAGATGCGTCAAAGTGAGGTGAGAGACACGATGGCGCGTCAACCTTAAATGCCAAAGGAGATCGCATATGGCAATTAACGTAAACACTAACGTGTCGGCGATGACCGCGCAGCGCTACCTCAATGGTGCTGCTGACGGTATGCAAAAGTCGATGGAACGTCTGTCTTCCGGGTATAAGATAAACAGCGCCCGTGATGACGCAGCTGGCCTGCAAATCTCAAACCGTTTGACCTCCCAGAGCCGTGGCCTGGATATGGCGGTCAAAAATGCCAACGATGGTATTTCTATCGCTCAGACAGCCGAAGGCGCCATGAACGAAACCACCAACATTCTGCAACGGATGCGTGATTTGTCGCTGCAGTCTTCCAACGGTTCCAACTCCCGGGCGGAGCGCGTGGCAATTCAGGAAGAAGTCTCGGCGCTGAATGATGAGCTGAACCGCATTGCTGAAACCACATCATTTGGTGGCAATAAGCTGCTTAACGGCAGTTTTGGCAGTCAGTCGTTCCAGATCGGTGCCGGTTCGGGTGAAGCCGTTAAGTTGACGATGGCCGATATGCGTTCAGACACCCCTGCGATGGGTGGCCAGGCTTACACCGCCATTGAAGGTAAAGCGCCGGATTGGCGCGTAGCGGCTGATGCCACTGATCTGACCCTGAACTACAACGATCAAAACGGCCAGGCAAAAGAGCTCACTATCAACGCGAAAGCGGGTGACGATATCGAAGAACTGGCCACTTACATCAATGGCCAGAGCGATGACATCAAAGCCTCGGTTGGTGAAGGTGGTAAGCTGCAACTGTTTGCGTCTTCCCAGCGTGTTAGTGGCGAGGTAACTGTCGGCGGTGGTCTGGGTTCAGAAATCGGTTTTGGCGATGCAAAACAGCTGAGTGTTGCGGATGTTGATGTCTCTAGTGTTGCCGGTTCGCAACTGGCGATCTCTGTGATCGACGGGGCACTAAAATCGGTGGATAGCCAACGTGCATCTCTCGGTGCCTTCCAGAACCGGTTTAGCCATGCGATCAGTAACTTAGATAACATCAATGAAAACGTTAATGCCTCTCGTAGCCGCATTCGAGATACTGACTACGCTAAAGAAACCACCCAGATGACCAAGTCTCAGATTCTGCAGAACGCGAGTACCTCGGTCCTGGCACAAGCGAAGCAGTCTCCGGCGGCAGCTCTAAGCTTATTAGGTTAACCGGTGGCACATTACCAGCTTACCGGAAAGTGACTGTCTGATGACAATGGTTACAGACCTATAAGGTGGAAGGGAGATTGTTATGGAAATATCATCCTACACATCGAACATCCAGCCTTACGGCTCACAAAGTGGCACCAAAATTGCTTCAGAAAATCTTGGTGCAGCAAGTGTTGCCTCGCAAGCGGAAAATAGCAAAACATCTGAGCTAAATTCGGGTCAATCCCAATCGGTAGAGTCTGCGATCGAACTGGCGAAAGAACGAGAGCAACTCAATCGGGAAGAGCGACAGAAAATGGTTGAGCAGATGAACGAGTTCGTCTCATCTATCAATACCGGCTTATCGTTTCGGGTTGATGAACAGTCCGGCAGAGATGTCGTCACTATTTTTGAAGCAAGTACTGGCGATATCATTCGTCAGATACCTGACGAGGAAATGCTTGAGGTGTTGCGGCGCCTAAGAGCACAAGCTAGCCGATATTCATCGGGATTGGTGATCGAAAAGGTGTAATCGTCGTGTTTGAGGTGATTGAATGAGTCTTGGCCCTGTGGGGATGAATACTGGCATGGATATCAATTCCATGGTCAGCAAAATTGTCGATGCGGAACGTCTGCCCAAGCAGCAAAGCATCGACAATGAGCGGACCAAAATTGACACCAGTATCAGTGCCTATGGGCGGCTCAGAGAGTCCCTGGATACAATGAAAAACCTGATGACAAGGTTTCGACAGGAAAAAGCATTTGCTGCGCGCAAAGTAGATTCCAATAACGATTCTGTCATCTCAGCGACCGCAACGACTGACGCTATCGCAGGTAGATATGCTGTCGATGTGTTGCAGCTTGCCCAAAGCCATAAAGTGGCCTCGGACGTTCTGGACGAAAAAGCGAAATTTGGTCCGGGTAAGCTGCATATTTCTCTGGGTAAAAAACAATTTACTCTAGAGGTACAACAGAATTCCAAACTGGTTGATATCGTAAGGGGTATCAACAACCAAAAAGGCAACCCTGGTGTTCGGGCTTCTATCATCAACGATGTTGCCGGTCCGCGCTTAATTGTCGCCTCCAATTTGTCAGGCGCTCAAAACGCCGTCAAAATCAGCGCAGATGCCGCGTCGGGCGATCCCCTCAAAAAACTCGAATACAAAACGCTGGAAGAGCGGGTGCGCGATCTGGAGCAGGCCCGGGCGGCGGCGCAGGATATCCTGGCACCACTGACGCCAGTGGAAAAACAGCAGGCTGATAAGATCGCTCAGCGTAATATCGATGCGGCAAAAACGGTAGACCAGGAAATCGCACAATCTGCGGCTGAGGCGGCAAAAGTTGTCGACCCAGCCGCCGAAAAGGCCGGCACAGCCGGCAATGAACTGTCAGATGATGCCGCTGCTGCGGCGGCTGCAGCTGGCGTGGCCGCCAATAAATACATAAAACCTCAGGATAGGATACCGGGCTGGACTGAAACCGCCTCGGGCACGTTACTGGATTCATACTGGGAAGCTGACCCGGAATTGGATCAGACGGCGATCAATAAGTCCGGTGAAGTCCCGGGCTGGACCAACACCGCTTCCGGCACGTTAACCGACTCCTATGTTACGCCGAAAGAAGCGCAGCAAAAGCTGCAACAACAACTGGCCCAGGAACAGGCGGAAATAGATGCGGCGGTGGCTGCTGGTACCCTGAGCGAAGCGGAAGCCAAGCAGCAGGTAAGAGAAAAGCTTAGCCCGGAAGAGCGCAGTTACATCGAAAAACTGGAGCAAACTCAGGCTGAGCTCGCGCAGGCACAGCAGGCATTTGACGGCTATCGCGGTATGACACAGGTGCAGGCCGCACAGGACTCAGAAGTGTTGCTTGATGGGGTGGCACGCCTGTCCAGTCATAACAATATTATCGAAGATGCGATCGATGGGGTGGATCTGACCTTAAAGGGTAAATCTGAACTGGGTAAACCGTCTTCAGAAATTAATATTGAATATGATCGCCAGGGCGTGCGTGACAATATTGAACAGTTTGTCGCCGCATACAATCAGTTCTATCAAATTTCTCAAGAGATGGCTGGGGTGGACCCAAGGACCGGGCAAGCGGGCCCGCTGGCCGGTGACAGTATTGTCCGCAGCGCGGACTCACGTTTGAAATCGGTGTTTTCTTCCGCCATCGAGCAGGCCCCACCCGAACTGAAATCGCTGACTGAATTTGGCATTACTACCACAAGGCAGGGTACGTTGGAGATCAACTATGATATGCTTGATCGACAACTTAACAATAATTTCAATAAATTAGCGGACTTTTTTGGCGGCAATAAAGGCTTTGCCAGAAAAGTGGAAGACGCGATTCAGTCGATGACGGGTGTGACAGGTTCGATTCGTACCAGGGAGAAAAGTCTGGTGGAGCGCAACTATCGCCTGCAGGACGATCAAGCCGCGCTGGACAGACGGATGGGGAGCCTGGAACAACGCACCCATGACAAATTTGTCGCCATGCAGGATGCGACCCGCAAAATGCAGTCGCAATTAGCGGGGATGATGAATGCACTTGGATAACGGCTTTCGTGAACAGTTAGCTCAACTTGGTGAGCTAAATCGCACTATCAGCAACCAATTGAGCCAAAATGAGCTGGATACTGCAGAAATTGCCCAGTGTGTCGATAACAGGGAACAGATATTGCAACTTTTGCTAGGCTCAGTCAGGCAACACCCTGAACTGGCCGACAGTGAACAGTGGCAAAAGGCAGTCGAAGAAACCCGGTATATCGCGCAGGCCATGGTCAGCAAAACCAGCGAACTTGGTCAGCAGTTAAAAAAATATCGCCACGGCTCGAAGTCGATTCAGCAATACAAAAAGTTTTTATAGTAAGAGGAAAGTTATGCGTGGTTCTTTGCAGGCATACAAGAAAGTTTCAGTAGACAGCCAACTTAGCGCTGCCTCACCGCACAAAATTGTGCAGATGCTGATGGCAGGTGCGATTGAACGTCTGATTCAGGGTAAGGCGTCTATGGAGCAGGGCAACATTCCGGTTAAAGGTGAGCGCCTTGGCAAAGCCCTGGACATTATTATCAGCTTACGCAGTTGCCTTTCGATGGAAGAGGGCGGGGACGTTGCCAAAAACCTCGACCAGCTGTATGAATTTATGATTACTCAGATTGCTGAGGCCAACCATAAAAACGATCCGCAGCCGTTAGATGATGTGATTGAGATTTTACGCGAGATAAAATCAGCCTGGGATCAGATTCCGGGTGAATTTCACCATTTGACGTCACCGGACGTTGGCGCATAAAGTCTAATAACGCTTAATTACTGTTCAATTAGGTTTAATCTTCACACGGTTTTGAGGCTAAAGTCATACTAGCTGTAACCTTGGTTGCCTTATTAATTTTAATAATTAGAATAAAAGCCACTATGAAGCCTAGTGGCTTTTTTTTTGTAGCTGAAGCTTATTAATTGTTAAATATGGAACGCAGTTCTATATTTAGGCTCACGCTCGAAGATACAGTGTTATCTTTAGGCAAGTCCGTTGGCAAACTACTTAGCAGCCACAAGTTATTCGAATAAAGGCGACTATTCTCACCTATGCAAGGTTTAGCAAAACTACTGTTAATTGAAGACGATGCCCAGGCTCGTACCAATTTAAGCAACATTCTGGAATTTGTCGGCGAGCAGTGTCTGGCCATTTCATCCGATCAGGTTGAGCAGGTGAATTGGTCTGGCTTGTGGGCAGGCTGCATTGTAGGAAGCCTGCTGGGTGACAAGCTACCTGAGGCGCTGGTGGAAAAAATGACCCAGGCGCACCATATTCCTTTATTGGTTGCCGACAAGCAGAGCTATGTGCTGGACGATTTTCCCCAATATGTGGGAGAGCTAGAATATCCGCTCAACTATCCTCAATTAAGTGATGCTCTGCGTCACTGCAAAGATTTCCTGGGCCGCAAAGGGATTAACCTGGTGGCCAGCGAACGCAACAATACCCTGTTTCGTAGCCTGGTCGGCCACAGTAACGGCATCAAACATGTCCGTCATTTAATTGAACAAGTGTCGGTAACCGAAGCGAATGTGCTAATCCTGGGTGAATCAGGGACCGGTAAAGAAGTGGTTGCCCGTAACATCCATTATCATTCTTCCCGTCGCAATGGTCCGTTTGTACCGATCAACTGCGGTGCGATTCCTCCCGATTTACTGGAAAGCGAACTGTTCGGCCACGAAAAAGGCGCGTTTACCGGCGCGATCACTGCCCGAAAAGGCCGTTTTGAACTGGCAGAGGGAGGCACCTTGTTTCTGGATGAAATTGGTGACATGCCGATGCCGATGCAGGTCAAATTACTGCGGGTATTGCAGGAGCGCTGTTTTGAACGGGTTGGGGGCAATACAACGATTCGCGCCGATGTGCGCGTTGTGGCCGCCACTCACCGCAACCTGGAAAACATGATTGACGATGGCTCCTTCCGTGAGGACTTGTACTACCGTATCAACGTGTTCCCGATTGAAATGCCAGCCCTGCAAGAGCGCCGTGAGGACATTCCGTTGTTACTGCAGGAGCTGATGACGCGAATGGAAGCCGAGGGTGCCCAGCCTATCTGTTTTACTCCGAGGGCGATCAATTCGATGATGGAGCACAACTGGCCCGGCAACGTACGCGAGCTGGCTAACCTGGTTGAACGGATGATCATTCTCTATCCCAACAGTCTGGTTGATGTTAACCATCTGCCGACTAAGTACCGATATAGCGATATACCGGAGTTTCAGCCAGAAGTGTCTGCCTTTGCGACTATTGAAGAGCAGGAGCGTGACGTACTTGCCAGCATCTTCTCCGAGGAAATTAGTCTGGACGAAGCCGATGACTTCGAGGAAAACCTGAACGCGCCGCAAGCTTTGCCTCCTGAAGGGGTCAACCTGAAAGAACTGTTGGCTGAACTGGAAATCAATATGATCAGCCAGGCGTTAGAAGCTCAGGGTGGGGTTGTGGCACGCGCGGCAGATATGCTGGGAATGCGTCGAACGACCCTGGTCGAAAAAATGCGCAAGCACAATATGCAGCGTTAGAAGTCATGACAGCGTCAAAAAGCTGACTACGTATCAAGATGTTGATATATATGAGTTTTTTAGTGGCCCGTTTTTTGCTTTCTTGAGGTTAAACTCTAAAAAGTAAAAAAACAGGCACACAGGTGATCCCAACACAACAAAACCACTCGCACTTGGACTCACTGGAAGATCAGGTTGAACGCTATAAGCAGGTACTGGATGTGATGCCAGCTGGAGTGATTTTGCTCGATACACAGGGTGTTGTGCGCGAGGCGAATCCGGAAGCGCGACGTCTGCTCGAAGTGCCTCTGGTGGGAGAAAAGTGGTTCTCCATTATCCAGCAGGCGTTCTCACCTAAAGAGGACGACGGCCATGAGATTTCGCTCCGCAATGGCCGTAAAGTCCGTTTGGCCATTTCGGCCTCGACTACAGGCCAGTTAATCCTGATCACCGATCTGACCGAAACCCGCCTGCTGCAATCCCGGGTCAGCGATCTGCAACGTTTATCGTCACTGGGACGTATGGTCGCGTCACTGGCGCACCAGGTAAGAACGCCGTTATCAAGTGCGATGCTGTATGCGTCAAATCTGGCCGCCGCAAATTTGACACCCGCGACCAAAGAACGTTTCCAGACTAAATTGATGGACCGGCTGCATGACCTGGAGAAACAGGTCAATGATATGTTGCTGTTTGCCAAAGGTGGCGATAACAAAGTAGTGAGACCATTTACAGTAGCAGACCTGGTCGCGGAATTTGTGCCCATGGTCGAAACCGCATTAAAAACCAATCAGATTGATTATTGTCAGGAAGTTGAACAACCGGAAACGGTACTGTTTGGTAACGCAAATGCGGTGGCTTCCGCGTTAAGCAATCTGGTTATGAATGCGATTCAAATCGCCGGTAAAGGGTCGCAGATAGACGTGTTTTTCCGCCCGGTGAATGGTCAGTTAAAAATATCGGTGCAAGACAGCGGGCCTGGTGTGCCGCCAGAATTGCAATCAAAAATCATGGAACCTTTTTTTACTACCCGCTCTCAGGGCACCGGTTTGGGCCTGGCGGTAGTACAAATGGTCTGTCGGGCTCACGACGGCCATTTAGAATTGATTTCAGAACAGGGAGATGGGGCATGTTTTACCGTCTGCATACCTTTGCAGCGTGAGGTAACTGATGACTCAAGCCTAACGATGGGAGAAGAGTGATGGCTCAAAGCAAAGTATTAATCGTTGAAGATGATGAAGGTCTACGCGAAGCGCTGGTCGATACGCTTGCTTTAGCAGGTTACGAATGGCTGGAAGCGGATTGTGCCGAAGAGGCGCTGGTGAAACTGAAAACTCACGCTATCGATATCGTGGTGTCTGATGTGCAGATGGCGGGCATGGGTGGTCTGGCACTGCTGAGAAACATTAAGCAGCATTGGCCGAATCTGCCGGTACTGCTGATGACGGCCTACGCCAATATTGAAGATGCAGTATCGGCAATGAAAGATGGCGCGATAGACTACATGGCCAAACCGTTTGCACCGGAAGTGTTACTCAACATGGTCAGTCGCTATGCGCCGGTTAAATCCGATGATAATGGTGATGCTGTTGTGGCCGATGTAAAAAGCCTCAAGCTGCTGTCGTTGGCCGATAAAGTGGCCAAGACCGATGCCAATGTCATGGTGTTAGGCCCGAGTGGCTCGGGCAAGGAAGTCATGTCCCGCTACATTCACAAAGCATCAAATCGCAGTGATGGGCCATTTGTCGCCATCAACTGTGCCGCGATACCCGATAACATGCTGGAAGCGACGCTATTCGGCTACGAGAAAGGTGCGTTCACCGGAGCGGTTCAGGCTTGTCCGGGTAAATTTGAGCAGGCCCAGGGCGGCACCATTTTGCTCGATGAGATCAGCGAAATGGACCTGAATCTGCAAGCCAAACTGCTGCGTGTCCTGCAGGAGCGGGAAGTGGAGCGTTTAGGTAGCCGTAAAAGTATTAAGCTGGACGTCCGGGTTCTTGCCACCAGTAACCGTGACCTTAAGCAGTATGTCGACGAGGGCAATTTCCGCGAGGATTTATATTACCGGTTAAACGTCTTCCCTATCGCCTGGCCACCTTTGTGTGAGCGTCAGGGCGATATTGAGCCGCTGGCCAGCCACCTGATAGAGCGTCACTGTACCAAACTGGGCTTACCGGTCCCGTCGGTCGAACCGGCAGCGGTGGCAAAGCTGTTGCAGTATCCCTGGCCGGGCAATGTGCGCGAGCTGGATAATGTCATTCAGCGTGCGCTGATCCTGAGTGAAAACCATCATATCAGTGCAGAGCATATCCTGTTGGAAGGGATCGACTGGCAGGATGCCGGTAGCCTGCAACAGGTCGTGGAAAAGGGCTCACTGTCGATACCTGATGTCAAACCTATGGCACTAACCGAATCAATGAAGCCGATGGGTGGTAGTGGCCTGGGTGGCGAGCTACGCGATCAGGAATACGCCATCATCATGGAAACCTTGTCAGAGTGTAACGGCCGTCGCAAAGAAATGGCTGAAAAGTTAGGGATTAGCCCGCGCACACTCAGATATAAATTAGCTAAAATGCGCGATGCGGGAATCGATATTCCAGGTTAACCCGCACGTAATGAGATACAAATAGATGGCACACAACTTGCTCAAGTGTCATTAATCAGCGAGCAGTCAAACAGTTGACATCAGAGGACATAATGAAAATAAATGGATTTGAGGCAGAAATGCAGGCAATGAAGTTTCAAGCTGCCAATACTCAACCCACAGCGACCGGCCAGTCGGTCGGAGCAGATTTCAGTCAGTTACTCGGCCAGGCGATCAACAATGTCAATGGCTTGCAGCAAACTTCCAGCGATTTGCAGATGCGTTTCGATAGGGGAGACCAAGATATCTCCCTGTCTGACGTAATGATTGCGCGCAATAAATCCAGCGTGGCCTTTGAAGCGACTCTCCAGGTACGTAACAAGCTGGTTGAAGCGTACAAAGAACTCATGAACATGCCAGTATAAGTTAGGTAAATTTCGTGGCAGAAGATAATCGTACAACGGATTTGACCGTCACAGAGCCGGGGTCTAGCGCCGCACTTGTGGCGCAAAACGATATTGAAACTAACGTTCAGAACCCTGACCTGGATGAAAAAAGCAGCTCTAAGTTTGACATGGCGATCGGTGATCTTGACCTGTTGCGCCAGGTCATTCTGGTGCTGTCGATTTCCATCTGTGTCGCGTTGATCGTAATGCTGTTTTTCTGGGTAAAAGAACCGGAAATGCGTCCGCTGGGGGTGTATGACACCGAAGAACTGATCCCGGTGCTGGATTACATGGATCAGCAGAAACTGACCTACCAGCTGGACGGCAACACTATTTTAGTCCCTGTTAGTGAATACAACAGCCTTAAACTCAATCTGGCACGGGCCGGCCTGAACCGTGAGAAGCAGCCAGGGGATGATATCCTGCTGCAGGATATGGGTTTTGGTGTGTCGCAGCGCCTGGAGCAGGAGCGACTGAAACTGAGCCGTGAACGGCAGCTTTCCCAGGCCATCGAACAGATGAAACAGGTTCGTAAAGCCCGAGTCTTGCTGGCGCTGCCAAAACAGAGTGTTTTTGTCCGTCATAATCAGGAAGCGTCAGCTTCGGTTTTTCTGACCCTGCGCACCGGTGCGGTGATGAAGCAGGAAGAAGTTGATTCCGTGGTCGACATGGTGGCCAGTGCCGTACCGGGCATGAAACCAACCCGAATTACCGTGACCGACCAGTTCGGCCGGCTGCTCAGTTCCGGATCGCAGGATCCTGCATCGTCGGCGCGGCGTAAAGAGCAGGAGCTGGAGCGCAAACAAGAACAGGCGCTCCGGGAGAAAATCGACTCTGTGCTGATCCCGATCCTCGGTCTTGGCAACTACACCGCCCAGGTGGATATTGAACTGGATTTCAGTGCGGTAGAACAGACTCGCAAGCGGTTTGACCCTAATACGCCATCTACCCGCAGCGAATATACCCTTGAGGATTACAATAACGGCAACGTGGTAGCCGGAGTGCCAGGCGCCTTGAGTAATCAACCGCCAGCCGATGCTTCAATCCCTCAGGATGTCGCGCAAATGAAAGATGGCTCGCTGCTGGGCCAGGGGTCGGTACACAAAGAAGCGACCCGCAACTTTGAGCTAGACACGACCATCAGCCATGAACGCCGCCAAACCGGCGTGGTGAATCGTCAGACGGTGGCCGTGGCGATCAAAAACCGGGCGGTGGTCAATCCCGATAGCGGTGAAACCACCTATCTGCCAGTCTCGGATGCTGAGCTGGAATCCATCCGTCAGGTTTTGATTGGCGCAGTAGGATTCAGTGCCCAACGCGGCGATTTACTGAACGTGCTGAGCATGCAGTTCGCCGAGCCGGAGCAGGACCAGATCGCCGATGTGCCGATTTGGGAACACCCGAACTTCAACGACTGGGTTCGTTGGCTGGTGAGTGCGCTGGTGATCATCGTGGTGGTTCTGGCACTGGTTCGTCCGGCAATGAAAAAACTGCTCAATCCAACCAGTGAAGAAGACGAGCAGCTGTATGGTCCCGACGGGTTGCCGATTGGCGCTGATGGTGAAACCAGCCTGATTGGCGGAGACCTGGATGGCGAGTTGTTCGACTTTGGCTCCAGTATCGATCTGCCTAACCTGCACAAAGATGAAGACGTGCTGAAAGCCGTCAGAGCGCTGGTGGCCAATGAACCAGAATTAGCCGCACAAGTAGTGAAAAATTGGATGCAGCAAGATGCCTAATGAAATCGTAGCTAAAGAAACGGGTGGAGAGATCGTAGAGAGTTCCACCGTTGACATCGCCACTATTCCCGGAGAAGAGCGGGCGGCTATTCTGCTGCTCAGCCTCAATGAAGACGATGCCGCCGGTATCATTCGCCACCTGGAACCCAAGCAGGTCCAGCGCGTGGGGAGTGCCATGGCCAGAGCGACAGACTTAAGCCAGGATAAAGTCAGCGCGGTTCATCGGGCGTTTCTGGATGATATTCAGAAATACACCAACATCGGTATGGGCAGCGAAGACTTTATGCGCAAAGCGCTGGTGTCTGCCCTGGGTGAAGACAAAGCGAATAATCTGGTCGATCAGATCCTGCTCGGCACCGGCTCAAAAGGGCTGGATTCACTCAAGTGGATGGACCCGCGTCAGGTGGCCAGCATTATCCTCAACGAGCACCCGCAGATTCAGACTATCGTCTTGTCCTACCTGGATCCTGACCAGTCGGCGGAAATTCTGTCTCAGTTTGCCGAGCGGGATAGACTCGACCTGATGATGCGTATCGCAAACCTGGAAGAGGTACAACCGTCTGCGCTGGCTGAACTTAATGAGATCATGGAGAAACAGTTTGCCGGTCAGGCTGGTGCTCAGGCAGCCAAGATTGGTGGCCTGAAAGCGGCTGCCGAGATCATGAACTATCTGGACAACAACATCGAAGGAACCCTGATGGATCAGATTCGCGATCAGGACGAAGATATGGCGACCCAGATCCAGGATTTGATGTTTGTGTTCGAAAACCTTATCGAAGTGGACAACCAGGGCATTCAGAAGCTGCTGCGTGACGTGCCTCAGGAAGTGCTGCAAAAAGCGCTTAAAGGTGCCGATGACACGCTACGTGACAAGATCTTTAACAATATGTCCAAACGTGCTGCTGAGCTGATGAAAGATGACCTGGAAGCGATGCCACCGGTGAAAGTATCTGATGTTGAAGCGGCACAAAAAGAAGTACTGGCCATCGCAAGACGAATGGCTGACAACGGCGAGCTCATGTTGTCCGGTGGTGCGGACGAATTCCTTTAACAGCAGCCCATCGCTAACTACTGCCGGAGAGAGAAATGTCAGTTGAACGGAAACGCGGTTTTTTACGTTTAGATGATGATGAAGTGGTGGAAAAACCCCAGAAATGGGGCTTGCCAGATTACGGCTCTGAAACCAAGCAGCAAGCCCGTGAAACCGCGATGAATTACGACCCGGCCTGGATCCCGGATTTTACTCCTCAGGCCGAAGAAGCACCGCTGGAGTTGACCGAAGAAGAAATTGAGCAGATCAAGCAGGGTGCCTATCAGGAAGGTAAGCTGCTCGGTCAGGAAGCCGGTTTCAAACAAGGCTACGACAAAGGCAAAGCGCAAGGCGTGAGCGACGGTCAGAAGGAAGGCTTCGAATTAGGCCAGCAAGAAGGGCTGGCAGCCGGCCAGGCGATCATCAATCAACATGTCGAGACGTTTGTCAATCTTGCCAACCAGTTTGCCCAGCCGCTGGACCTGATGAACGCGCAGGTTGAAAAACAGTTAGTCGACATGGTGCTCAGCCTGGTTAAGGAAGTGGTGCATGTTGAAGTGCAAACCAACCCTCAGGTGATTCTGGATACGGTCAAACAGTCAGTGGAAGCTCTGCCAATCACCGGTCACAGTATTACTCTCCATCTCAATCCTGACGATGTCGCCCTCGTTCAGTCAGCCTATGGTGACCAGGAACTGGTATTTCGTAACTGGACTCTGGTCAGCGAGCCGGCACTGAACCGGGGAGACGTACAGATTGAAGCGGGCGAATCGAGTGTCAATTATCGTGTTGAAGAGCGGGTGCGCAATGTTCTGCAACGATTCTGCGGCACCAACCGACACCAGTCGGGGGAGTCATGCTAGCGTTAGCTGAGCGGCTCAGCCAATACAAAACCCAGGGCATCAGCTGCCGGCCAGTTGCGTCCGGAAAACTGGTGCGTGTAGTTGGCTTAACCCTGGAAGCCACCGGTTGCCGAGCACCGATTGGCAGCTTGTGTACGGTTGAAACCATGAGCGGCTCGATGGAAGCCGAAGTGGTCGGTTTCTCCGGCGACAACCTATTTCTGATGCCGAGCGAGCAGATTACCGGCGTGTTACCAGGCGCAAAAGTCACCCCGCTGACCAGTGAAACCGGATTGCCGGTAGGAATGGAGCTATTGGGCCGGGTGATCGATGGTGTCGGTAACCCACTCGACGGTCTGGGGCCGATCTACACCGCCCAGCGAGCCGCGTTTAACAGCGAACCGATCAACCCTCTGGCACGTAAACCTATCTCTGAACCTCTGGATGTCGGGCTCAAAGCCATTAACGGCCTGCTGACGGTCGGCAAAGGCCAGCGTATCGGCCTGTTTGCCGGTTCCGGTGTCGGTAAATCGGTCACACTCGGCATGATGACCAGAGGAACAACCGCCCAGGTGGTTGTGGTCGGGTTGATTGGTGAGCGGGGCCGTGAGGTTAAAGAGTTCATCGAAGAAATTCTCGGCGTCGACGGCCGGCAACGCTCGGTGGTGGTGGCGGCTCCGGCCGACTCTTCACCTCTGATGCGACTTAAGGGCTGCCAGACGGCCCTGACTATCGCGGAGTATTTTCGCGATCAGGGGTTGGACGTGTTGCTGTTGATGGACTCGTTAACCCGTTTTGCTCAGGCACAACGTGAAATTGCGTTATCGGTGGGAGAGCCGCCGGCAACCAAAGGTTATCCGCCATCAGTGTTTGCTAAGCTCCCGGCGCTGGTAGAACGGGCCGGTAACGGCGGGCCGGAACAGGGCTCCATCACCGCATTCTTTACCGTACTGACCGAAGGGGACGATCTGCAGGATCCGATAGCGGATGCGTCACGGGCGATTCTGGACGGCCACGTGGTGCTTTCTCGCGAACTGGCTGATGCCGGCCATTACCCCGCTATCGATGTTGAAAAATCGGTCAGCCGGGTGATGCCACAGATCACCACCGACGAACACCTGTTGATGTCTAAGGCGGTGCGTCAGGTACTGTCGGTCTGCCGCAAAAATCAGGATCTGGTGTCGATCGGCGCTTACAAGCCCGGTACCGATCCGGCAATCGATAGCGCATTTACCCTTAAACCTCGCCTGGACGAGTTTTTGCAGCAAAGTATGCGCGAGAGTGTGCCGTACGATATGTGCATCAGCATGTTGAAGAATGTACTGCAAGGTGGGTAACTGAGCGATGGATAATGCACTGGAGTTTTTGCTTGATCAGGCAACTGAGCGCGAAAAACAAGCGGTATTGGCGCTCGGTCAGGCGCGCTCTGAGTTGACCAGTTACTATCAGCAACTGGCGCAGATCGAAAAATACCGTCTGGATTATTGTCAGCAACTGGTCGACAGGGGGATGGCAGGCTTAACCGCCAGTCAATACGGTCACTTAAACCACTTTCTGACCCAGTTGGATGAAACCCTGGCCAAGCAGAAATCCGCAGAGACGCATTTCACCCAGCAGGTGGAGAACTGCGAACAGCACTGGCTCGAACAACGTAAGCAGCGCCGCTCGTATCAGTGGTTAATCGACAAAAAGCGCGCTGAACGTGAGCAGTTGCAGGCCAAGCGGGAACAGAAGCAGATGGATGAATTCGCTACGTTACAGTTTGGTCGCAACAGGCCGCGTTATTAGTTCATTTCATCCTGTGGGTGTGGGATCGATTAGGTAATTGGCGCGTATCTTGCAAAATTCTGGGTAACGCCGGGTCTGAACCCCGATCTGGCGTGATGAATTGAAACCCAATCGCCTACCAGGACGAGTATTAACAGATGAATGTGAACGTTACCTCTGCCAGCGAACCAGTGAAAACCGGTAACAAGACGTTACCGGGCAGCAGCGAACAGCCGGACTCGGTCGAGTCAGGCGGCTTTTTGCAAAAGCTGGCCAATTTGCTTTCCGGCGGTGGCACCGACAAGGTTAAAGGCAACAGTGAATCTGACGGTAGCGAACAAAATATCGCGGTAGCAGACGGAGACGCATCACAGGATGCTACGGCCGTGCCGCTTGCAGATGCCAATACAGAATTGACTGTCGCGACTGAAGATATAGCCGGTGAGCTCAAGGATTCGGACTCCAAAGCGGATTCCCAGCCGGTTAGCGTTGCCGCCGAAAATGACAATGGCTCACGGATTCAGTCGGCTGAATCGGATCCGGTGGAAGCCAGCCAGGTCGTTGAAGCAAGTGATCAACTGCTGGGACGATTAGAGCAGTCCAGCAAAGCGCTGCAGCCTCAACAGGGCAACGCGCAGACTGGCGGCAAAACATTGCCTCTGGCCGATGAGTCAGAACAACAGGCTGCTGATCGTTACCTAACAGTAGACCCATCGGCCGGTGAGACACCTGAGTCCGTTTTCACGGGTAAAGCCGAGCAAGCCGTCGCTGAAGCCAAACCGGCTGGTAAATTGGCGGCAGAGGGCCAGAGTTCGCTCAATGACAAAATTGGCTGGACGGCCAAAGTAGCCGGTCTGGCTGGCGCAGATGGTATTGCTCAACAAGACAAGCAGACACCATTGACCGCCAGCGTGCCGGGCCAGCCGGACAAATCGCTGTCTGCGGTTGGCGTTCATGCTGGAGATGCCGCAATAGCGCCTGGCTTGCAAACACAGGCACAAGCGTCAGCTGCAGCGGCTTCTGAGCAGGCCCTGCTTAAAGGCACTCTGGCCAGCCAGGCGCTGGCCGGGCTGAAAAACAGTCAGAATGACGGCCAGGATACCCGCATTGAGGAAAGCTCTTTTGCCCAGCAACTGAGCAGTGCTGCCGGTGTTAACAAAACTGCTGCATTGGCCCGGGCGGAACAGGTGCAGCCACCGCTGACGCTGAACCGTGAACTGGCCGGTGATCAACTGGCTGAACGAGTGCAGATGTTGATGTCGAAAAATCTCAAGCAGGTTGATATTCGTTTGGATCCACCAGAATTAGGCCGGCTGCAAATCCGCTTACAGGTCAATGGTGACAACACCAGCGTCCATTTTAACGTTGCCAATGCTCAGGCCCGTGACGTGATCGAGCAATCGATGCCCAGGTTGCGAGAGATGCTGGCACAACAAGGGGTGCAACTGGCCGATACCTCGGTTCAGCAGCAGGCATCGGGGCAGCAGCGACAATTTGCCTCTGGCCAGCAGAGTGGCACGGGCTCACAAGGTAATCTGGAGGCTGAGTCCGGAGCAGAAAACCTTGAAGCAGACATCAATCTTGATTTGAATGTGGCAGCAAAGCGTGATGGAATCAGCTATTACGCTTAAACTGTCCCAAAAATAAAACCCATAGAGAAGGTTATGGCTAACGAACAGGTTCAGGAAGCTCCGCAAGGGAAAAAAAAGTTTTTACTAATCGGCGTCATTGCGCTGGTGGTGTTACTGGCAGGTGGCGCTGGCGCTTACTTCCTACTGGCTCCTGACAGTGGCGCTGACTCCGGCCAATCTGCGAACCATCAGTCGGCGACCAATGCCGCCCCGGTGGCTTATGTCAATATTGCTCAGCCGTTTGTGTTTAATGTTACCGGCGACAAACGTAACCGGCTGGTGCAGATTAAAGTGCAGTTGATGGTACGGGGTAGCGAAAATGAAAACCTGGCCAAGTACCACTCGCCGTTGATTGAGAGCTCTTTGCTGAGCACTTTTGCCTCGGCTACGGTGGATCAGCTTCGCAGCGTCAATGGCCGGGTCGAATTGCGTGATAAGGCATCGGAAGATATCAAAGCGAGCTTGATTCGCGCGGTAGGTGAGCCTGTGATTGAACGGGTTCTGTTTACCGATTTTGTAATACAGTAGGTGCTTTGTGACCGATCTATTAAGCCAGGACGAAATTGACGCGCTACTCCACGGAGTGGATGACGTAGACGAAGTCGAAGATAACGACTCCGCGGATGAGGGAGCGGCGGTATCGTTTGACTTCTCATCGCAAGACCGCATCGTTCGCGGTCGTATGCCGACGCTGGAGCTGATCAACGAACGCTTTGCCCGCCATCTGCGCATCAGCTTGTTTAACATGCTGCGCAAAACCGCCGAGGTCTCGATCAACGGCGTGCAGATGATGAAATTCGGTGAATACCAGAACACCCTTTACGTTCCTACCAGTCTGAACATGGTGCGCTTCCGGCCACTAAAAGGCACGGCGCTGATTACCATGGAAGCCCGGCTGGTGTTCATCCTGGTGGAAAACTTCTTTGGTGGTGACGGCCGTTTTCACGCTCGGATTGAAGGGCGGGAATTTACTCCCACTGAGCGGCGTATTGTCCAGTTGCTGCTGAAAATTGTCTTCGAAGATTACAAAGAAGCCTGGTCGCCGGTGATGGGGGTCGAATTCGAGTATCTGGACTCGGAAGTTAACCCGAGTATGGCCAATATTGTCAGTCCGACTGAAGTGATCGTGGTGAGCTCATTCCATATCGAGGTCGATGGCGGTGGTGGTGACTTCCACATGGTGATGCCTTATTCCATGGTCGAACCGATCCGCGAACTGCTGGATGCCGGTGTTCAGTCCGACAAGATGGAAACCGATGTGCGCTGGAGTTCGGCACTGCGTGAAGAGATCATGGATGTGCCGGTCAACTTCAGGGTCAATTTGCTGGAGCAGAATCTGTCTCTGCGCGACCTGATGGAGTTGCAGCCTGGCGACGTCATCCCAATCAACATGCCGGAACACGCGACCATGTTTGTCGAAGAGCTGCCTACCTTCAGGGTCAAGATGGGCCGCTCCGGCGATAATATGGCGGTGCAGATTTCAGAAAAAATCAAACGACCGGACGTAGTAAAAACAGATATCGCCTTTTTAGGCAAAGACGTCATATCGGCACTGGATGATGACGATGATGACAACTGAGATGAATAAGTAGGTAATACAATGGAACCAACTGACGATCAAAAACTGGCGGACGAATGGGCTGCGGCACTGGGTGAAGACCCGTCTGCGCCTGATATCGATGTCGATGAAGTGATGGCGGCTCAGCTCGATGAGCTGAAAGATACCTCTACGCCAATCAGTGACGATGAGCGTCGTAAACTGGACACCATTCTCGATATCCCGGTGACCATCTCAATGGAAGTCGGTCGCTCACAGATCAGCATTCGTAACCTGTTGCAGCTCAACCAGGGTTCAGTAGTCGAGCTGGAACGCCTGGCGGGCGAATCACTGGATGTACTGGTGAATGGCACTTTGATTGCCCACGGTGAAGTGGTGGTGGTGAACGATAAGTTCGGTATCCGCCTCACCGATGTGATCAGCCAGACAGAGCGGATCAAGAAGCTAAGGTAGATTATGCGCGTATTGACGCTTGGAACGTTACTTGTTCCCGCGGTGGCTGGCGCAGCACCCACCAGCCAGTTAGATTGGGCGACCACCTTTGGGTCGCTTTTGTTCGTTATCGTTTTTATCCTCGGCCTGGCCTGGCTCTTGAAGCGGATGCAGGTACCTGCTCTGGTCAATCAGAAAGGCCTCAGCATTGTCCGTCAGCTGTCAGTCGGCACCAAAGAGCGGGTAGTGATCGTTCAGGCCGGCGAAGAGCAATACCTGGTCGGGGTAACCAGCCAATCCATCCAGTTGATCGCCAAGCTGGATAAACCATTAGCCCAAGATGAAGTCGCAGTGAACTCGTTCGCCAGCCAATTTTCCCAACTGATCAAGAAAAATGAATCGAAATAATGTCGTCATCCGTTGGTTTGTTCTAATACTGCTTTCCCTGCTGAGCAGTCTGGCACTGGCTCAGCAGGAGCTGGATACGCCGATTCCGGCCAATGCCGCAGGGGCATCAGATATCACAGTGACTGCGATGGAGCAGGAGACGGCCAATTCGCGCACCATAGCCGCAGGCAGCGTCAGCGGTGGTGGCGGTATTCCTGCCTTTACCATGACGACCAACCCGGATGGCAGCGAAGATTATTCGATCAACCTGCAAATACTGGCGCTGATGACCATGCTGGGTTTTTTGCCCGCGATGGTCATTCTGATGACGTCGTTCACCCGGATCGTGATCGTGATGTCGATATTGCGTCAGGCGATGGGCCTGCAGCAGACCCCGTCTAATCAGGTGATTATCGGCATCGCCATCTTTTTGACATTCTTTATTATGTCGCCGGTATTAAGCCGGATAAACGATCAGGCGATTCAACCGTATATCAATGAGCAGATCAGCGCCCGCCAGGCGTTTGACGTGGCTCAGGTGCCGATGAAAGAGTTCATGCTCAAGCAGACCCGGGTTAAAGACTTGGAAACCTTCGTCAATATCTCCGGTTCGGATGCGGCTAACCCGGAAGACGTTTCTATGGCGGTTCTGATCCCGGCATTTATTACTTCTGAACTGAAAACCGCGTTCCAGATAGGCTTTATGCTGTTTCTGCCGTTTTTGATCATCGACCTGGTGGTGGCATCGGTACTGATGGCGATGGGTATGATGATGTTATCGCCGATGATCGTATCACTGCCATTTAAATTGATGTTGTTTGTGCTGGTGGATGGCTGGAACCTGATCTTATCAACACTGGCGGGCAGTTTTGCCCTCTAGCGGAGTCGCTTATGACACCTGAAATATTCGTCGAGTTATTCAGAGATGCACTGTGGATGGTGTTGATCATGGTGTGTGCCATCATAGTGCCCAGTTTGCTGGTGGGTCTGATGGTAGCGGTGTTTCAGGCTGCCACATCGATTAACGAACAGACGCTGAGTTTTCTACCGAGGTTGATAGTTACCCTGTTAGCCTTGATGCTGTTCGCCCACTGGATGACCCAGATGATGATGGAGTTTTTCTTTTCCATGGTTGAACGCCTGCCCCAGGTGCTGTACTAGGTAAAGCTATGGAGTTTCCAGCCAGTGTCGTACTCGATTGGATTGCCAGTTACTTCTGGCCATTGACCCGGATCGGCGCCATGTTGATGGTGATGTCGGTCACCGGTGCCCGCTTTGTCTCCCCCCGTATCCGGCTCTATCTGTCTCTGGCGATCACCCTGGCGGCCATGCCGGTGATCCCGGCCGCTCCCGCCGATATAGAGCTGCTGTCGTTTGCCGGTTTTATGGTGTTGCTGGAGCAGATCGTCATCGGGGTCGCGATGGGCACCATTACCCAGTTTATGATTCAGACTTTCGTCATTCTCGGCCAGATCCTCGGTATGCAGTCCAGTCTGGGTTTCGCCTCGATGGTGGACCCGGCCAACGGTCAGAATACCCCGCTGCTTGGCCAGCTGTTTATGTTTCTGGCCACCATGTTTTTTCTCGCCACCGACGGTCACCTGAAAATGATTCAGCTGGTAGTGATGAGCTTTCGTTCGCTGCCGATTGGCAGTGGTGCACTCGCCGCAGCCGATTACCGCGAGCTGGCGAGCTGGCTGGGTATTATGTTTAAGGTGGCGCTGAGCATGTCGCTTTCCGGCATTATTGCCTTGCTGACCATCAACCTGTCGTTTGGCGTAATGACCCGGGCAGCGCCACAGCTGAATATCTTTTCGCTCGGCTTCGCTTTTGCCCTTATCGTCGGCCTGTTGCTGTGCTGGTACATCATCAGCGGCCTGTATAGTCACTATGAGCTATTCTGGTTGCAGGGAGAGCAGCAAATCTGTGACTTTATCCGGTTAACCTGTTAGGAGGCGGCGATGGCAGAATCAGACGGTCAGGAACGCACCGAAGACGCCACCCCCCGAAGGCTGCAGCAAGCTCGGGAGAAAGGGCAGGTTGCCCGTTCAAAAGAGCTTGCGTCGGTTTCGGTTCTGGTGGTGGGGGCTATCTCGCTGATGTGGTTTGGTGAGGCGCTGGCCCGGGCACTGTTTGCCGTGATGTCGCGGCTGTTCAGTCTCAGCCGGGAAGAGGTGTTCGATTTTGTCAAACTGGGTGACATCGCCCTCGGCAGCCTGACCAATTTGCTCGGGCCGTTGGCGCTGATACTGGTCACGCTGTTTGTTGCCGCGATGATAGGCGCGGCCGGGCTGGGCGGCATCAATTTTTCTGCGGAAGCGGCGCGGCCTAAACTATCGAAAATGAACCCACTCAGTGGGTTGAAGCGAATGTTCGGTATGCAGAGCTGGGTTGAGCTGCTGAAGTCGATTCTCAAGGTTACCCTGGTGGCGGGGATGGCGTTTTATCTGATTAACGCTGCCAAAGCCGATCTGTTCCAGCTCAGCATGGATGTGTTTCCCGACAATATTTTCCACGCGCTGGATATCCTGCTTAATTTTGTATTGTTGATCAGCTGCTCGCTGCTGATCGTGGTGGCGATCGATATTCCGTTCCAGATCTGGCAGCACGCCAACCAGCTTAAGATGACCAAACAAGAAGTCAAAGACGAATACAAGGAGACGGAAGGGAAACCGGAAGTCAAAGGCCGCATTCGCATGTTGCAGCGGGAAGCGGCGCAGCGTCGTATGATGTCCGCGGTTCCCGAAGCGGATGTGGTGATTACCAACCCGGAGCACTTTTCCGTGGCACTGCGCTATAAGCAAGACAGCGATAAAGCGCCGGTGGTGATCGCTAAAGGGACCGACCATATGGCGATGAAAATTCGTGAAGTGGCCCGCGAACACGATATCTATGTCGTGCCTGCGCCGCCTTTGGCCAGGGCGCTCTACCACAGCACAGAGTTGGAGCAACAGATCCCGGACGGCCTGTTTACTGCGGTGGCTCAAGTCCTGGCCTATGTATTCCAGCTCAAGCAGTACCGTCGCCGGGGGGGCCAGCGGCCGCAGTTAAAATCGTCCGAGCTGCCGATCCCGCCTGACTATCGTCATTAAAAAAACGCGTCATGAAAACACGTTACTATTTTTCCGGAATCGACAGCAGTACCAGCAGCGCGCCGTCGCCACCGAATTCCAGCGGTGCCTGGTGGAACGCCATTACATCCGGGTGCTGTGCCAGCCACAGCGGCGCTTTCTGTTTTAAGATATGTTTGCCGATACCGTGCTGAACACAAGCACAGTGAACGTTGTTTTTGACGCAGTAGGCGATCATCGCCCCCAGCTCCCGCTTGGCTTCCAGCTGCGTCATGCCGTGCATATCGAGAAACACATCCGGTACATAGACGCCGCGTCGCAGTCGTTTCACTTCATATTGTGACACATCGTCTCTGGCATAACGGGTCGGGCCCTCTTCACTGAGCAGCGGTACGAACTCATCAGAAAAATAGAATTCACTGTCGGCAGCCTCGCGGCTGGTGCGGCGAATTTCTTTTTGTTTACTGTTTCTTTTTGGTTGCTGGACTATGGTATCCTGTGACAACTTTTTTACGCCTTGTACTGCTTGCTGAAACAGGGTGAAATCGTCATCGGAATCGGTGTCTTTTTTGCTCATAAGGGTGTTTGGCAGCTAAATCAAAATTACTGGCAGTATTGTAGCGCTTTTCGGAGTTAATTTTGGATAAGATTTTTGTAGAAGAAGCGGTGTCTGAACTGCATACACTTCAAGATTTGATTCGTTGGACCGTCAGCCGTTTTAACGCGGCCAACCTTTTCTTTGGCCACGGAACTGACAACGCCTGGGATGAAGCGGTTCAGCTGATTTTGCCGACTCTCTATCTACCTATCGACATTCCATCCCATGTGCTGAATTCGCGTCTGACCAGCAGTGAGCGGATGCGGGTGGTGGAGCGGGTGGTGAAACGCATTAATGAACGTACGCCGACGGCCTACCTGACCAACAAAGCCTGGTTCTGTGGCCTGGAATTTTATGTTGATGAGCGCGTGCTGGTCCCTCGTTCACCGATCGCCGAACTGATCCAGGCCAACTTCCAGCCATGGCTGGTTGAAGAACCCATGCGGATCATGGACATGTGTACCGGCAGTGGTTGTATCGCTATCGCCTGTGCCCACGCATTCCCGGATGCCGAAGTCGATGCGATTGATATTTCGACGGATGCACTACAGGTCGCTGAGCAAAACATTCAGGATCACGGCATGGAGCAGCAGGTGTTCCCAATCCGCTCCGATCTGTTCCGCGATCTGCCGCAAGAGCAGTACAACCTGATCGTGTCAAACCCACCGTATGTGGATGAAGAAGACATGAACAGCCTGCCGCAGGAATTTACCCATGAGCCGGAACTGGGTCTGGCAGCGGGCAGCGACGGTCTGAAGCTGGTGCGCCGTATCCTGGCCAACGCCGCAGACTATTTGACTGACAACGGCATACTGATCTGCGAAGTGGGCAACTCTATGGTGCATATGATCGAGCAGTATCCGCATATTCCGTTCACCTGGATTGAATTTGAACACGGTGGCCATGGGGTGTTTATGCTGACCAAAGCCCAGTTGGCCGAGATCCGCGACGAGTTCTCCATTTACCGCGACTAAGCGGATTCGCCAACTATTCAATGTGAAAAACGTCAGGTATTGCACCTGGCGTTTTTATTTGCGCCAAGAATTGCAGTTTTGATGGGCATTGGGGCTTTACTTCAAATCTGAATAACGCCACTATGAATCCACCAAGAATTGCATAAATAACGATTGGCGACCTGAGCCAGCCCGGAAATGGTTGCCGCTTTGCGGTCGCAGTCGGAATAATTGAGGACATAATGGCAGGAAACAGTATCGGACAACACTTCCGGGTAACCACATTCGGAGAGAGTCACGGTATCGCACTGGGATGTATCGTTGATGGTTGCCCTCCGGGGTTAGAACTGACAGAAGCCGATCTGCAAACAGATCTGGACCGTCGTCGTCCCGGGACTTCGCGCTATACCACCCAGCGTCGCGAACCCGATGAGGTAAAAATCCTCTCCGGCGTCTTTGAAGGCAAAACCACCGGCACTTCCATTGGCCTGTTGATTGAAAATACCGATCAGCGCTCAAAAGACTACTCGGAGATCAAAGATAAGTTCCGTCCCGGTCATGCTGATTACACCTATCATCAGAAATACGGTATTCGTGACTACCGCGGTGGCGGTCGCTCGTCGGCACGTGAAACCGCAATGCGGGTTGCCGCCGGTGCTATCGCCAAAAAGTATCTGAAGCAGCAGTTTGGCGTCGAAATTCGTGCTTACCTGTCGCAGATGGGCGATGTGTCGATCGACAAAGTGGACTGGAACGAGATCGAAAACAACCCGTTTTTCTGCCCGGACGCAGATAAAGTCGAGCAGTTTGACCAGTTGATCCGTGACTTGAAAAAGCAGGGCGACTCGATCGGTGCCAAGCTGCAGGTGGTGGCCACCAATGTGCCGGTCGGTCTGGGAGAGCCGGTATTTGACCGCCTCGACGCCGATATCGCCCACGCGCTGATGAGCATCAACGCGGTGAAAGGGGTCGAAATCGGCGACGGTTTTGATGTCGTGAAGCAGAAAGGCAGCCAGCACCGCGATCCGCTTTCTCCGCAAGGGTTTGGCAGCAACCACTCCGGCGGTATTCTGGGTGGTATCTCGACCGGCCAGGAGATCGTGGCTAATATTGCTCTGAAGCCGACCTCCAGTATCACGGTACCGGGTGATACCATCAACCGGCAGGGTGAAGCGACCCAGTTGATCACAAAAGGTCGTCATGACCCTTGTGTCGGCATTCGAGCCGTGCCGATAGCCGAAGCCATGCTGGCGATCGTGCTGATGGATCATCTGCTGCGCCACCGTGGTCAGAACCAGGGCGTCAGTACCGAAACGCCGATCATATAAATCGGGTTTCAGTGTGTTAATCAAGGCTCACATTCTGTGGGCCTTTTTGTTGGCTGCCGTTTACCCGGCGATGAAAAAAAGCGAAAATGCCGCGTTAGTTTGAAGCCTATTGACGTTATGACAGAGACCACCATTGCCAATCACCACTATCAGGATCTGATCGACATTTTCCATCAGACGTTCTTTACCACTTATAACACCGAGCTGGTGTTAGGCGGCGAGGAGCCGATCTACTTACCGGCCAACGACCAGGTTCCGTACCACAGGATCGTTTTTGCGCGTGGCTTCTATGCGTCGGCACTGCACGAGATTGCCCACTGGTGTGTGGCCGGGCCAGAGCGGCGTTTGCTGGAAGATTTCGGTTACTGGTATCACCCGGACGGTCGCAGTGAAACGGTTCAGGCTGAATTTGAGCAGGTGGAAATCCGTCCTCAGGCTTACGAATGGATCCTGTCGCGCAGCGCCGGGTTTCCTTTTAGTGTCAGTTGTGACAATCTACACGGCGATTTTGAACCGGACAGGCTCGGCTTTATGACAAAAGTTCAGCAGGAAGTGCTGACCATTTTGCGTCGAGGGCTTCCCCCCAGAGTGCAGCAGCTGTCCGATGCACTGCGTTCGTTTTATCACACCGCCCCGCTGGTGGCTGATGATTTCATCGTACGATAACCTACAGAGTTAATTATGATTACAGAATATGAAGAGCAATTGCTGGAGCTGATCGATGCGCGCATCCATGCCGCTTCGGATGATGAACTGTTTGCCGGAGGCTATCTGCGCGGGCATATATCCCTCTCTGCCGCGGAATGTGAAGAGCAGGGCATTAACGATGTGGCTCAGTTGAAACAGCTTGTGAATGCCAGCCTGGAAAAAGCCCGTAGCGAACTGACCCCGGCGGACCGCACTATTGTGCAGGATTTGTGGCTGGAGCTGCAAAATCAACTGTAATCGTTCCATATCTCGTACAATTATTGTTCGAATTTTTGGAACGAATTCGTACAAAAATTCTGGTTGTTGAGATTAGCCTGGATCTTTATTCTAGTTGTTAATACTTAAGGGTAAGGAGTAAGGTTATGAAAATTGTCGCTTTTGGTGCATCTACCAGTTCTACGTCGATCAATAAAGCGTTGGCAAGTTACACCGCGAACTTAGTCGAAAATGCTGAAGTAACGGTGTTGGACATCAACAACTACCACGTACCTATGTTCAGTGAAGACACTGAAAAAGAGATCGGCCACGCCGAAGGGGCGCAGGGTTTTCTGCGTGATCTGGCAGATGCGGATGCGTATGTGATCTCGTTCGCTGAACATAATGGTCACTACCCGGCAGCGTATAAAAACCTGTTTGACTGGGCGACCCGGATTGAGCGTTCGGTATTTCAGGATAAACCGGCTGTTTACCTGGCGACCTCTCCCGGCCCGGGCGGCGCGACGTCAGTACTGTCTGCTGCGGTGAATTCCGCATCGTTTTTTGGCGGCAACGTCAAAGCGTCGCTTTCGGTACCCAACTTTTATGACAATTTCGACCTGGCCTCCGGCACCGTGACCAACCAAGAGATTGCTCAGCAGCTCAAACAGGCGGTTAGCCAACTGGGGTAATCTGCCGCTCATTCGCTAGCATTAAAAAAACGCCTTACATTACGATAAGGCGTTTTTTATTGTCTGCATTTCCGTGCTGTCAGCCGCGGATAATATTGACGCTAGATATTACCAGTCACTTGGGCTCAGACAATTGCCTTGCCTTTGCGCAGCCGGCGAATCCACATCCGGCTGGGGTGCAGTTCGTTTAACACCTCTACCGGTAAAGGCAGAGGATCGCCGCAAATCTGTGAGGCCAGCGTTTCGGCCAGCAGCGGTGCTGAGCTCAGCCCGCGTGAGCCCAAGCCTAATAGGGCATACAGGTTAGGGTAGTGGGCGACTGGAGGCGCCTGTTCGGCCGTCATGGACTGCAAGTTGGCGTACTGCTGAAGAATCTGCTCGAAATCGCCGATATTGCCAACGAACGGCAGGTGGTCGCGACTGACGCAGCGGATCCCCTGCCGTGATAGGTTACCGCTGGTATCCACTTCTCCTGGCCAGGATTGATTCGGCACGCAGTGAGCCAGTTTGTCACCGTTGCTTTGCTGGGCGAACGGGTCAAACTCGGTATCCAGGTGCTCACGGTCGTAACTGGCGCCAATGCAGTGATGCATGTTCGCTGGATTATGCGGGGTCATATAGCCGTCATAGCAGAGGACCGTTTTCAGTTGCTGCAGAGTGTCGGTGGTCGGGATATGGCTCACCTGGCCTTTGACTTGCCCCAATGGAATCGATTGGGTCTGTTGCCACTGGCTGAACTGATGGCCATTGGCGACCACCACCGCATGGTGCTGATGCTGGCCCTGACCGCTGGTCAAGATCCACAACTGCTGTTCTTCATCCCAGTCGAGCTGGTCGATGCTGTGGTTTAACTTAAGTTTTATCTTGCCTGCCTCGGCAAGGGCGGTAAGCACGCCCTCGGTAAGCTGCGCCGGGCAGAGCCAGCCACCAAGCGGATAGCTGACGCTGGCCATATCCACCGGCAGGCCGATGGTGTCGCTGGTCTGTTGTGGGTTAAGCGCAACAACCAGCTCAGCAGGGAAACCGCCCTGGAGCATTTTCTCCAGCTTGGCCTGGGATTTATCATCCCACATCAGCTGAGTGACGCCGCACCAGTCATGGTCAAACTTAACCGACTGGCTTACCTGCTGGTAGAACTGGCGGGCGAACAGAAATGCCGGTGCAAAGACCCGCGACACGCCGCTGTGGCTGCCATTGAGCAGCGGATAAACCGCGCCCTGACGGTTGCCCGATGCCCCCTGGGCCGGTTTACCGTCACGGCAATACAGGGTCACTTTTTTACCGCGCCGGACCAGACTCTGGGCCAGAGTCGCACTGGCCACCCCGCCGCCAATAATGGCAATGTCATCGCAGGTTGCGCTGCCAGTACGCTGATACCAGGGAAGCAAATTCCCGGCTGTTCCGTCGCCTTGGTAGCTGCCGCTGATCATTTCCCGCTTAGTGCCAAAACCTTTGACTTTTTTCATCGCAAAGCCGGCGTCAATCAGCCCCCGGCGCACAAAACCGGCGGCGGTAAAAGTGGCGCAGGTACAATCCGGCTTCGCCAGCCTGGCCATGCCATCAAACAGAGTCTGGTTCCACATCTCGGGGTTTTTGCTCGGGGCAAAACCGTCCAAAAACCAGGCATCGACCAGGCCTGGAGCTTGGGTAGGTACCTGGGGCAGGCAGTCTTTAATATCGCCAAACCACAAGTCCAGCGTGACGGCACCGTCGTCCAGAACTATGCGGTGACATTCAGGTACGGCTATTGGATAATGGCGTTGCAGCTTTTCCGCGTAGCGGGCTAATTCGGGCCAGGCCTGGTGAGCTTTCACCAGGTCAGACTGGCTGATGGGGTATTTTTCGAAACTGATAAAGTGCAGTTCCTGCATGGTAGCCTCGGGATTCTGCTGACGGAAATGGTCAAACCATTGCCAGGCGGCGAGAAAATTGAGGCCGGTGCCAAACCCGGTTTCGGCAATCACAAATCGACGCTGGTCAAACTGTTGCCAACGCTCGGGCAACTGGTTTTGGGTCAGGAACACATAACGGGTTTCCTCCAGGCCGTTTACATTGGAAAAATAGACGTCGTCAAACTGGTCGGAGACCGGGGTACCGGCTTCATTCCAGTCCAGATGTGCATTGCGGATAATAGTCATATTGGCTGTATCTTGTCTTCAGGACGATAAATTGGAACGGATTGTACGAATTTAAGGGAAAGCTGACCACTTTTGTAATGTATCTTCGCTATTATCTAGCGGATTTGTGAATTATTAGGAAGGTCTCATGAAACGAGTCGTAATCACCGGTATGGGTATTGTTTCAAGTATCGGTAACAACGTCGAAGAAGTTCTAGCGTCTTTGAAGGCGGGGAAATCAGGTATCACAGCCTCAGAGCAGTTCAAGGAAGTTGGTCTGCGTTCTCAAGTCTGGGGTAATCTGAAAATGAACCCAGCTGACCATATTGATCGTAAAAAAATGCGCTTTATGGGTGATGCGGCGGCGTTTGCTTACCTGTCAATGGAACAAGCTATCGCGGATGCGGGCCTGTCTGAAGACCAGGTCTCTAACGAGCGTACCGGTATTGTGGCCGGTTCAGGCGGCGCTTCTTCTGCGAACCAAGTTGCTGCAGTCGATATCCTACGTGAAAAAGGCGTTAAGCGCGTTGGTCCTTACATGGTGCCTCGTACCATGTCGTCAACCGTTTCAGCTTGTCTGGCAACGCCGTTCAAAATCCGTGGGGTGAACTACTCAATGAGCTCGGCATGTGCCACTTCTGCTCACTGTATCGGCCACGCGATGGAACTGATCCAACTGGGTAAACAGGACATCGTTTTCGCCGGTGGCGGTGAAGAACTGGATTGGTCACTGACTATGATGTTTGATGCGATGGGTGCCCTGTCGACCAAATACAATGACACTCCAGACAAAGCTTCCCGTACTTATGACGCTGACCGTGACGGATTCGTGATCTCTGGTGGCGGCGGTATGGTTGTGGTTGAAGAACTGGAGCACGCTCTGGCTCGCGGTGCCAAAATCTACGGCGAAATCGTCGGTTACGGCGCGACTTCTGACGGCTACGATATGGTGGCTCCTTCAGGTGAAGGCGCAATTCGTTGTATGAAGATGGCGATGCAGGACGTCGACAGCGTCGATTACGTTAACACTCACGGTACTTCTACACCGGTTGGTGATGTAAAAGAACTGGGTGCAATTCAAGACGTATTCGGTGGTAACAGCCCGGCGATTTCAGCGACTAAAGCCATGACCGGTCACGCGCTGGGTGCGGCAGGTGTGCACGAAGCCATCTACTCAACCCTGATGCTGGACAACAACTTTATCGCGCCAAGCATCAACGTGGACAATCTTGACGAAGCGGCTGCTGGCCTGGATATCGTGACTGAAACTCGCGAAGCCGAGCTGACCACGGTTATGTCTAACAGCTTTGGTTTCGGTGGCACTAACGCCACTCTGGTGATCAAAAAGTATCAAGCTTAATCCCCAAGCGGTTAAGCGACCAGTTTCCAGAGCGGGTCAGTACTACTGACCGAACAGACGCCGGTTTTATCCCATGGAGAGCGGGGTAAAACCATTAGGTTCTGGATATTTGCCCGGCTTCGGCCGGGCCTTTTATTTTCTGCTGCCGGGACAGCCGGAATCCCTCGACAGCGCCAGCCCTTTCTTGCACAATCTAGCCCCTAATCCACCAACCATTTGATTACCTGTCGCTATGAGAATTCTGATTGATGAAAATATGCCTTATGCCGAGCAGCTGTTCAGCCAACTTGGCGAAGTGATCTTAAAACCGGGGCGCAATCTGACTGCAGATGATCTGGTTGATGTTGATGCGCTGATGATCCGCTCGGTAACCAAAGTTGACCAGGCGTTGATCGCTAAAGCCAACCGGCTAAAATTTGTCGGCAGCGCGACCGCAGGCATGGACCACGTTGACCAGCCATTGCTGGCCGAACGGGGCATCTATTTCACCGCAGCGCCAGGATGCAACAAAGTCGGCGTGGCCGAATACGTGTTCAGCGTCATGATGGTGCTGGCGCAGCAACAGGGCTTTTCGGTGTTTGATAAAACCGTCGGTATCATTGGTGCCGGTCAGGTTGGCAGCTATCTGGCCGACTGCCTGGCAGGGATCGGTATTCGGGTGTTGCTTAACGATCCACCTAAGCAGGCCGGAGGTGACAGCCGCGAGTTTACCCCGCTGAATACGCTGCTGGAACAATCGGATATCATTACCCTGCACACACCGCTGACCCGTGCGGGTGAGCATCCGACCCACCACCTGATTGGCGCCGATGAACTCGCTGCACTGCGCCCTGACCAGATTCTGATCAATGCTGCCCGTGGCCCGGTGGTGGATAACCAGGCATTAAAACAGCGCCTGGCCCGGAATGACGGTTTTAGTGCAGCGCTGGATGTGTTTGAGTTTGAACCCGAAGTGGATATGGAACTATTGCCGCTGCTGGCCTTTGCCACTCCTCATGTCGCCGGTTATGGCTTGGAAGGTAAGGCGCGCGGAACGACGATGATTTTCAATAGTTACTGCGAATTTCTGGGCATTTCCCTCTCGGCCCAGGCCAGTGATCTGTTGCCGACTGCGCCGCTGCCCAGAGTGTTATTGGACCGTGCCTGGGATGAAGCAACGCTGCACAATCTGACTCAAATCATCTATGATGTGCGCAAAGATGACGCCTTATTCCGGCGTGAAATAGCCAGACCGGGAGCCTTCGATCAGATGCGTAAACAGTATTGGGATCGCCGCGAGTACAGCGCAATAACTCTGGTGGGTGATGCTCACTGTCAGCTCGCTCCCCTGGCTAAACTAGGTTTTAAAGTAGAGGTAACTCAATGAGCCAACAATATAATGTCGCCGTGCTGGGCGCGACCGGTGCGGTGGGTGAAACCATCTTAGAAGTACTGCAGGAGCGAAAGTTTCCGGTAGGCGAATTATTCCTGCTGGCCAGTGAACGCAGTGAAGGTAAAACATACCGCTTTAATGGTAAAACAGTTCGGGTACAAAATGTCGAAGAATTCGACTGGTCGCAAGCGCATATTGGCCTGTTTTCAGCGGGGGGAGCATTGTCGGAACAGTGGGCACCAATCGCCGCCGATGCCGGTGTGGTGGTGATCGATAACACCTCACACTTCCGTTACGACTACGACATTCCGCTGGTAGTACCGGAAGTGAACCCGGAAGCGATTGCTGAGTTTCGTAACCGCAATATTATTGCCAATCCAAACTGTTCAACCATTCAGATGCTGGTGGCGCTCAAACCTATCCATGACGCGGTGGGTATCGAGCGGATTAATGTGTCCACTTATCAGTCTGTCTCCGGCGCGGGCAAATCGGGTATTGATGAGCTGGCCGGTCAAACGGCTAAGCTGCTGAATGGTCTTCCGGCTGAGCCGAGCCAGTTTAGCCAGCAGATCGCGTTTAACTGTATTCCGCAAATCGACCAGTTTATGGACAACGGTTACACCAAAGAAGAGATGAAGATGGTCTGGGAAACCCAGAAAATCTTTAATGACCAGACCATTGCCGTCAACCCTACCTGTGTTCGGGTACCGGTGTTCTATGGTCATGCTGAGGCAATTCACCTGGAAACCCGCGCACCGATTGACGCGCAACAGGTGGTAGAGCTGCTGGAACACACCGAGGGTGTGGAAGTCTTCCACGGCGAAGATTTTCCGACCCAGGTACGCGATGCCGGCGGTAAGGACCATGTGATGGTAGGGCGTATTCGCAATGACATCAGCCACCCAAGCGGTATCAACCTGTGGGTGGTGGCGGACAACGTGCGCAAAGGGGCGGCGACCAATGCCGTGCAAATCGCCGAAGTGCTGATCCGCGATTACTACTAAGGTTCACCTGTTAGCCTGGTTAACCGGTATAGAAAGCCCCGTTTTTCGGGGCTTTTAATTAAATGCTCATCTCAGGCGGCAATTTGTGTGAGCTTACTGCGATTATCATGCTTGCCACACATTTTTTACCCTACGGGCTATAGTTTTGCCCACGATATCCGATATATTTAACGGATCTTTGTCTTCAAACCGAGAACACAACTCGCTGAGTCTCCTATGCTTCGAATTTTAAAACGGTTGCTGTTGCCACTAGCAATGGTCGCTATGACTCAAACCTCACTGGTTAATGCAGAAAGTATTCGCCTGATTGGCCCTAATGGTGAAGTACAGACCTCGCCACAGTTTGCTGAGCCAATCAACCGCTCTGCCAGTGAATCGTCCGAGCCTTCAAGATTTTACGGACCAACCAGTGATAACGATACACTCTGGAGTATCGCCAGCCGATTACGCCCCGCAGCCAACCTTTCCGTGCAGCAGACCCTGCTGGCAATCTATCGCCTAAATCCTAAGGCTTTTGAAGAGCAGAATATTCACAGCCTGATCCCGGGAAGTGTACTGCGTATTCCGTCACTGGCTCAGGTCAGAGGCGTCTCGACCCAGGAAGCGGTGCGCATCATGGAAGCGCATCAGGCGCGGCTAAATCAGCAACAAGCGCCAGCCACTCCGCAGCCGGTAGAACCGGTTGCCAAACTACAGCCGGCAACGCCAGTTAAGCCGCTCACGGCGGAGAAAGTCGAAAGCAACCGCCAAAGTGTTAAAGTCGATGACGCTCAAACAGCGGACAGCCAGGCAAGCTCAGCCAGTCAGCCCACTGCTGACAAACCGTCTGCCAAACCAGTTCCAGTCGCTCCTGCTGCGCAGGAAAACGCGGCCAACCAAGTGCCGAAACTGGCCGAGCCACAGAATAACTCGGAAACGGAACTACTGGCGCTGGAAGAAAAAAACCATAAATTACGCCTGATGTTGTCAGAGGTGCAGTCTGAAGTTGAAGTTCTGAAAGGTGAACTGAGCGACGAAAACCGTATTCGCAGCGAAGTAGAAAAACTGCTGGCCGAAGAGCGGGCGCGGCAAGTTCAGGAGCAGCAACTGGCGCCAACCACCCTGGATAAAATATTGTCTAATGGCTGGTCTCTGGCTGCACTGGCGAGCATTCCGGGTCTGTTTATTGTGGCATTGGGTCTGTGGCTATTTAGCCGCCGTTCACGTAAGAGCGAGCAAGAGACGGCAGAGGCGCCGCAAGCAGAAACCCAGAGCGTTGCCGATCCGATGATGGCGGCAGGTTTGGCTCACGCCATCGATGACGATATCGAAGACGACCTGCTGCTGGATGATGACTTGTTTGGTGAACTGGATGACGAATCCGATGAGCTGATTGATCTCGAAGATGATGAACCAGCAGCGGACCAGAATGATATTTTTGCCGATCTCGATAGCAGCGAACTGGATTTCAACCTCGAAGACGAAAATGGAGACGATCCTTTTGCCAGTATCGGTGACGACGGAGATTTGGACACTGATCTGGCCGAGTTGGGAGCCGATTTAACTGAACTTGATACGTCAACCACTGATATCAGCGTCAGTGGTGATGAGAAAGCCCTCGGTCTGGAAGAAATGGAGCGGGCGCTTGAGCAGGCGGTGTCTGAAGATGACAGTGACGGCGGCGATTTTGATTTGTCCGATGAAGGTGCTTTGTCGCAGGAAGATATCGAGAGCTTACTGGCCGGTGAATTTGAAGACTCAGAGCCGCTGGCAGAAGACCAGCAGGCGGCTGAACAAGTCTCAGAACTGGATTTGTCTTCCGCTGCCGATGAGCTGGATGAGTTTGATTTTGACCTGAGCGATGAGTCAGATAATGAACCGAGTGTCGCTTCGGTAGATCAGGACAATGCATCAGAACTCGACAATACGGATATCGATGACCTGTTCGAGCAATTTGCTCAACCGACGCAACCGCAATCAGAAAGCGAAACGCTGCTGGATGATATGCTGGACGACGAACCGCTGCCAGATGAAAACAGTACCGACCTACTGGATGAATGGATCGATCGCGAGTTAACGCAAACCGATCGGGAGCCAGCGTCGCTAGAAGATGAATTTGAACAGTTGATCGGGCTGGATGATACTCAGGCCGAAGAGCCGCAAGCTGCCACGACCGAAAACGCCGACAAGCTGTCGATTGATGACTCGCTGTTTGATGAGCAACCGCTGGTTGATGAGAATAGTACCGAGTTGTTGGATGAACTGCTGGATGACGATGAACCAGAGCAAGACGGCGAAGATTTGTTTGCCCAGTCACTGGATGAGTTGTTCGATTCGCAGCACGCTAGCGAAACGGATCAACTTGATCAGGAGCCGCTCGATGATGACAGTCTGGCGCTGTTTGATGAGTTGCTCAGTATCGACAGCGAAGAAGCACAAGACCAGCCGCTGGCGGCTACTGACAGTCCGCTCGATCAAGCTGACGATGAACAGCAGGCTTACTCCAGTCAGGCATTTATCGATGACCTGATCAACTCGGTTCCAGAAAGTGATTCGCTGCCGGATCAAGCCCAGAGTGAGTCACAACCCGAATCGTCCGCAGAGCAGGGCAATGTCGAGACAGTAGCAGATGCGCAGGAGTCTGATGACGACTGGTTAAGTGAGGCGATCGCTCAAATCGAACAAGCTGATGAAACGAGCCTGTTTGAAGAGTCGCCAGAAGACTCGGTTCAACAAGCAGTGCAAGAGCCAGATGAACTGTCTGACGAGCGGTTCGACTTCGCCCCTCAGGTTGAAGGCGCCGAACAGGATTTCGCTGACGCTGATGTGGAGACCGACCTGGCTGATGCATTCGCGTCTGATCCGGAAGTCAGCACAGGAGCGAGTCCAGCGGAAACGGTTGCAGATCTGGCTGACGAGCAGCAGAGCGATTCTCTGCATTCCGCTCACGAGGCTCCGGCAACGGAAAACAAACCTGAACCGGCGGCAAATGAATTTGGTACGCCTCTGGACGACGACTGGCTGGTTGACGACGATCAGTTACAGCAAATTAACCAGCTACTCGATGGTGAAGCATCGGTAAGCAATGATTTCGGTGCGGAAACCGCCGAATCCAGCGAACTTTCACTTGATGAAGCTGCAGTGGCAGCCAGTGTATCAGCCGAACAGAGCGACGATGAGCTGGATATCGATCTGTCACAGCTGCCGGAATACAGCGAACAGGACGCGCTGGCGGATTTGGCACGAGAGCCAGTAGAAGTAGACAATGAACCGGTTGAGGTCGCCGGGCCACAGGCAGAAGTGGCTGATGACGAGTTAGAGATAGACCTGTCCGAGTTACCGGAGTACGGCGAGCAGGATGCGCTGGCGGATATGGGGTTGGAGTCAGTTGACGATAAGCTACCCGAGGAAGTTGAGCCACAAGCGCAATCGGCCTCACCAGCAGAAGCGGCTGATGACGAGCTAGAGATAGACCTGTCCGAGTTGCCGGAATACGACGAGCAGGAAGCGCTAGCCGCGATGGCGAATGAGCCTGCCACAACGGATAGTGAAGCGTTGCCAGCATCGTCCGATGATCTGGACTACGACATTGATGACCTGCCGGAATATGGTGAAGAAGACGCTCAGGCGGACATGCCATCCGAAACCGGGGAGCTGCAAGATTTTAACCTAAGCCCTGTAGACATTCCGACCATGGAAGAAACCTTCGGTACGGAAGATCTGAGCAGCGAGCAGGATGCGCTGCACGCCGCGTTCCAGTTTGCAGCAGATACGGATAAACCTTCGGGCTTTGATGAACAGAGTATTGATTCGATGCTTGAGGAGGCCGAAGATGCAAAACCGGCCATTGATATTCAAGGCCAGTTAGACCAGACCATCGCCGACAGTGCGGGTATGGACCTGGATGCGATGTTAGATGTGGGCGGGGAAGACTGGAACGGTTTTACTCTGTCTCCGGAGCAACAGGCGCAAATTCCAGACGAGATTCCGGCAGAAGAAGCCAAAGTCTGGGATGAAAGTAATCCGATTGCGGCAGCGATGGATGAAAACTGGGCGGATCAGGAACTGTTGGCCGATTTTGACCCTAAGTCCAATCAGCTACGTACCATTGAAGAGCTAATGGCGGAGATGGAAGGGCAGGATTTGGATCACGAAGAGCAGGAGATTCTTAACCTGGACGTAGGGTTAAATGAGTTTCCTGATGTGATTGGTCAGGTGGGGGAAACCGACGTGGACGCCAACGCAGAGGCCGCCGGAAAGCTGGATCTGGCCAAAATCTATATGGAAATGAACGATTCAGACGGGGCAAAAAAATTGCTGGAATCGGCCATCGTGGATGGCAGCGATGACATCCGCCGCCAGGCCAAGCGTCTGATTGATGAGATAAATGCCAATTAGTTGACGCGGTTATTCGCAGCATACAGAGGGGGGAACTCGTCAGGGTTCCCCTTATCATTTGGTCCAATTGATATTATACTGCGCGGCTTGATTTCCCCTTGAGAGTAGATGATGAGAATTGCACTGGGTATTGAGTATAACGGCAGCCACTACTTTGGCTGGCAACGACAGCGTGAAGTGGTGAGCGTCCAGGCCAAACTGGAGCAAGCACTGTCCACTGTCGCCAATCACCCTGTCGAAGTTGCCTGTGCCGGGCGGACCGACGCCGGCGTACACGGTACCGGGCAGGTAGTGCATTTTGATACCGATGCGATCCGCAAACCGGTCGCCTGGACCATGGGAGTGAACGCTAACTTACCGCTGGATATCGCGGTTCGTTGGGCCAAACCCGTCTCTGACGACTTTCATGCCCGTTTTTCCGCCACGGCGCGGCGTTATCGTTACATCATCTTCAACAGCCCGTTACGGCCAGGGATTCTCAATAATGGGGTCAGCCACTATCACGGCGATCTGGATGTGGAGAAAATGCATCTGGCCGGTCAGTGTCTGCTGGGGGAAAATGATTTCACCTCATTTCGCGCCGTACAGTGCCAGTCGCGCAGTCCATGGCGAAATGTCATGCATCTGAATGTCAGCCGCCATGGTCAGTATGTGGTGGTGGACATCAAAGCCAATGCCTTTGTGCACCATATGGTGCGCAATATTGTCGGCAGCCTGATCGTTGTCGGTCGCGGTGAACAGCCAGTTGAATGGATCAAATGGTTGCTGGAGGCTAAAGATCGCACCCTGGCCGGGGCGACGGCGAAGGCTGAAGGGCTGTATCTGGTCGATGTGGATTACCCGTTACAGTTTGAATTGCCACAAGTGCCGATCGGTCCGCTATTTTTGCCGGATGATTTGAACTAATATCATTCATCTGGCTCAAATATGTCATACGCTGACACGTGAGATGTCTGTACAGGAAATAGGTACAACCAGTTTTTTGTCTACAGTTGGCATTTAATATGCTTTAATCCGTGTCGCATTTATTCAGAATTGTCATCTTTCGCAATCAGGCGGGAGAGTAAAGAGAAAAAGGTCTTCCATGAGTTGGCTTGAAAAGATTTTAGAAAAAAGCAACATCGTAAGTTCACGTAAAGCAAACATCCCAGAGGGTGTGTGGACTAAATGTACCTCCTGTGAGCAGGTACTGTATCACGCTGAATTAGAGCGTAACTTAGAAGTGTGCCCTAAGTGTAATCACCACATGCGCATGAAAGCCCGTCGTCGCCTGGAAACTTTCCTCGACGATAACAACCGGGTCGAACTGGGCAATGAGCTGGAGCCACAAGATAAGCTTAAATTTAAAGACTCCAAGCGCTATAAAGAGCGTATTTCTGCCGCTCAGAAGAGCAGCGGTGAGAAAGATGCGCTTATCGTCATGAAAGGCGAGCTGCTTGGTATGCCGTTGGTAGCCTGTGCGTTTGAGTTCTCCTTTATGGGCGGCTCAATGGGTTCTGTGGTTGGTGCCCGCTTTGTTCGTGCGGTTGACGCGGCGATCGACAACAACTGCGGCCTGGTCTGTTTCTCGGCCAGTGGCGGTGCCCGTATGCAAGAGGCGCTGATGTCTCTGATGCAGATGGCAAAAACCAGTGCAGCGCTGGAACGCCTGTCTCAGAAAGGTTTACCGTTTATCTCTGTTATGACAGATCCGACTATGGGTGGCGTTTCCGCCAGTCTGGCGATGCTGGGTGATATCAATATCGGCGAACCTAAAGCACTGATCGGCTTTGCTGGCCGTCGTGTCATTGAACAGACCGTTCGCGAAGATCTGCCGGAAGGTTTCCAGCGCAGTGAGTTCCTGCTCGACCATGGTGCTATCGACATGATTGTCGACCGTCGCGAGATGCGTCAACGCGTGGCCGGTTTGGTGGCGAAAATGACAAACCATACCTCGCCATTGGTGGTTTCTGTGAACGATTCACCAAATGAAGAACCTTATTCTGTACCAGAAGCGGACGAAAAAGGGTAAAGTAGGCTCTAACAGAAAACCCTGACTAAAGTGGTTCACGTTAGATGACTCAACAGCCAATTCCTCAAGCCACATCCTCCTTAGCGGTGTGGCTTGATTATTTATCCCATATCCATACCTCAGCTATCGATCTTGGACTGGAACGCGTTCAGGCAGTAGCCGAAAAAGCCCAACTCACCAAACCAGCCCCTACCGTCATCACGGTTGCCGGAACTAACGGTAAAGGTTCGACCTGTGCGCTGATGGAAGCGATTTTATTGGATGCCGGTTATACGGTAGGTGTCTACAGTTCGCCGCATTTAATCCGATACAATGAGCGAGTCCGCATTAATGGCCAGGAACTGGCAGACAGCGAACATGCCGCGGCATTTGATTTTGTCGAACAACAGCGTGGCACCATCTCACTGAGCCTGTTCGAATTTGGAACACTGGCCGCACTCAAGCTGTTTATGACTCACCAGGTAGATGTGGTGCTGCTTGAAGTGGGGCTTGGTGGGCGTCTGGATGCCACCAACGTGGTAGATCATGATGTCTCGGTGATCACCAGCCTGGCTGTCGACCATACCGACTGGCTGGGTGATGACATCAATGTGATCGGCTTTGAAAAAGCGGGGATCTTCCGCTCCGGCCGCGCTGCCATTTGTGGCCAGCCTAAGCCGCCGGCTACGGTTGCTGCCCATGCCGACGATATCGGTGCTGAGTTTTTCCAGGTTGGTATCCAGTTCGACTATCAATTGACCTCAGAGAACCGCTGGCGCTGGCAAAGTGGTGCCTTTGTACTGGACGAACTGCCTGTGCCAGGGCTGCCTTTGCCAAATGCGGCAACGGCCTTGATGGCGCTGGGCTGTAGTGAGTTGCAGATATCCGATGTCAATGTGGTGAACGGTTTGCAACAAGCTCGTCTCGCCGGCCGCATGCAGCAGATCCACGAAAAGCCAGTCATCCTGCTGGATGTCGCGCATAACCCCCATTCAGCCCAATACCTGGTCGAACAGGTGTCAAGGCATTACCCGGATAAAACGGTGCACATGGTGGTTGGTATGTTGCACGACAAAGATATTCAGGCCACGCTCAAAGAACTGGCGCGTATCAGCCACTATTGGTATCCCGCTTCGTTGTCCGGTCCTCGAGCCGCTGGCGCTGATGAATTAGCACGCTACCTGCCGCAAGATTGCCAGCAATTTGCCAATCCGGTTAACGCTTTTGAAGCGGCAATGACACAAGCGGACGCGGAAGCGATCATAATAGTGGCTGGGTCATTCCACACTGTGGGTGAGGTACTGGAGCATTGGCAGAGTAAAGGAGCATAAATGGCCAGCAAGTTTCAAAGCCGTCTAGTCGGTACTATCGTTCTGGTTGCGATTGGTGTCATTGTATTGCCAGACGTTTTAGATGGTCAGAAAACCCACTACCGTGAAGAAATTGCCAGTATCCCGATCAAGCCGGAACTGGAAAGGGATATTGAAACCTACGCCATCGCCGAACCGGTAGAGCAGGAGATGGTGTTGCCCGAGTCGCCGGTTTCCGCGCAAACGTTAGATGAGGCGGAGCCAGCACCGGCTGTCTCATCGGCAGTGGCGGCAGAACAACAGGTAGCGATTAAGATCGAGCCTGTGGTAGAACCTAACGCCTACCAGGATAGCGGTTGGATTATTCAACTGATGGCATTGAAAAATGCCGAGAACGCAAAAAACGTCGTAAAAGATTTGCAAAAGAGGGGTTATCAGGCCCATACCAAGCGGGAAAATGGCTTTACTCGTGTGATTATTGGCCCTGATGTCTCTAAGTCGAAGCTGGAGCAGCAACTCATTGAGCTGGAAAAGATTACCGGCTCAAAAGGTCAACTGCTGAAATTTAAACCACTAAATCCATAAGAAAACGTTTGCGTCAGCATTTTTTCTGTTAAAATGCGCGCCAACTTAGAATGTAAAGAAGATATGAACTGGTTAGATATTGTCATTTTAAGTGTGATCGGGCTGTCGGCTTTGATCAGTTTGGTTCGTGGCTTTGCTAAGGAAGCACTGTCACTGGTGATTTGGTTTGGCGCTTTTTTTATCGCCAGCCATTACTACGCTAAGTTAGCGGTTTATTTCACCCGTATTGAGGATGAACTATTCCGCAACGGCGCTGCGATTGCCGCGCTGTTTGTCGCCACTTTGATTGTCGGCGCCTTAGTGAATTACCTAATTTCCCAACTGGTGCAAAAGACCGGATTATCAGGAACCGATCGGGTACTGGGTGTGGTATTCGGTGCCGCTCGCGGGGTGTTGATCGTTTCAGCCGCGTTATTTTTTATGGATGCTTTTACGGCATTCCCAAATTCAGAATGGTGGAAGGGCTCGCAACTGGTCCCGGAATTCAGCCGGATCATCGCGCCGTTCTTCGACCATTTACAAGCAACATCGAGTTTTTTATCTGGCGTGAAATAGCGCCAGCCATTGTCGCAAATCGAGGGTTAGGACATGTGTGGTATTGTTGGAATCGTGGGCACATCGCTGGTTAACCAGTCTATCTATGACGCGTTAACAGTTTTACAGCATCGTGGCCAGGATGCAGCGGGTATTTGTACCATCGAAAGCAATCGTTTTCGTCTGCGTAAGGCGAACGGACTGGTAAAAGATGTGTTTGAAGCAAGACACATGCAGCGCCTGCAAGGCAACGTTGGTATCGGCCATGTTCGCTACCCGACGGCTGGTAGCTCCAGTGCGTCTGAAGCCCAGCCTTTCTATGTTAACTCACCATTTGGTATCACGTTGGCGCACAACGGCAACCTGACCAATGCTAATGACATTCGCGACAAGCTGTTTGAAAAAGACCGTCGTCATATCAATACCACCTCTGATTCAGAAGTGTTGCTGAATGTTCTGGCTCATGAGATTGACACCGTAAAAGGCAATATCACGTCAGATGATGTCTTCCGTGCCATCACCAATGTTCACCGCACCATTCGCGGCGCATACGCAGTGGTCGCGATGATCATCGGCCACGGTATGATTGCGTTTCGTGACCCGAATGGTATTCGTCCGCTTTGCCTCGGCAAACGTGAAACTAAAGGCGGTACAGAATATATGGTGGCATCTGAGTCAGTTGCTCTGGATGCAGTCGGTTTTGATTTTGTCCGCGACGTCGCGCCTGGTGAAGCCATTTACGCTACATTTGACGGTGAACTGCATACCAAGCAGTGCGCAGACAATCCGGCACTGAACCCATGTATTTTTGAGTTTGTCTATTTCGCTCGTCCGGACTCGTTCATTGATAAAATTTCCGTTTACAGTGCTCGCGTAGAGATGGGTAAGAAGTTGGGTGAACGTATTCGCGACGAATTCAGCCACCTGGATATCGACGTAGTGATCCCGATTCCGGAGACTTCCTGTGATATCGCGCTGCAAATCGCTCAAGCGATCGACAAGCCATACCGTCAGGGATTCGTGAAAAACCGTTATGTCGGTCGTACCTTTATCATGCCGGGTCAGCAGCAGCGTCGTAAGTCGGTGCGTCGTAAACTGAATGCGATTCGCTCTGAATTCAAAGACAAAAACGTTCTGCTGGTTGATGATTCCATCGTTCGCGGTACCACTTCTGAGCAGATTATTGAGATGGCCCGTGACTCCGGGGCGAACAAAGTCTTTATGGTGTCAGCGGCACCGGAAATTCGCTTCCCGAACGTGTACGGTATCGATATGCCAAGTGCCAACGAGCTGATCGCCCATGGCCGTGACAACGACGAAATTTGTGCCCAAATCGGTGCCGATGAGCTGATCTTCCAGACTCTGGAAGACTTGGTGACCGCAGTAGGCTTGGGCAACCAGGATGTGACTAAATTTGAAACTTCCGTGTTCAGCGGCGAGTACGTGACCGGTGACATCGATCAGAAATACCTCGATTTCCTTGAGTCACTGCGCAGCGACGACGCCAAACTGCAGCGTGAAATCCAGCAGGATCTGGCCAACCTGGAACTGCACAACGAAGGCGCGTAATTCAGTCTGATTGATATTCATACGAAAAAGGCTTCCCTAAGGAAGCCTTTTTTATCTCTGCCGGCCCTGACAAATCTGCCAGGTCGATTTGCTTACTGCCTGGCCGGAGTGAACTGGCTGAACAAAAACAGCAGCGTGGCACTGACTACCACGGAAGGACCGGCGGGGGTGTCCCAGTGCCAGGACATTGCCAGACCGAGCACCACGGCTATTGTGCCGAGCAGTGAAGCGGTCAGCGCCATTTGCTCTGGTGTCGATGCCAGACGTCTGGCCGTAGCAGCAGGAATGATCAACAGCGAGGTGATGATCAGCGCGCCGACAAACTTCATTCCGACTGCTATCACTACACCGACCAATAACATCAACAACAGCCGCATCAGGTCGACATTGTGGCCTTCGACTGCTGCCAGCTCTTCATTTACGGTAATCGACAGCAAAGAGTGCCAGAAATATCTCAGCACCAGGCCGACGACCACGACCCCGGAATAGATAAACATCAGATCAACCGGGGTAACAGCCAGTAGATCGCCGAACAGGTAACTCATCAAATCAATCCTGACGTCATCAAGAAAGCTGACCGCAATAAGACCCAACGAGAGCGCACTGTGGGCCAGAATGCCCAGCAGGGTATCGGTCGCGACCAGCTTCTGTTTCTGCAGTGTCACCAACAGTACCGCCAGACAGAGACAGCACAACAGCAGCGCCAGATAGAGGTTGATCTTGAGCAATAGACCCAGTGCCAGACCAAGCAAGGAAGCATGGGCCAGGGTATCGCCAAAATAAGCCATTCTGCGCCAGACCACGAATGAGCCCAACGGCCCGGCGATGGCGGCAATACCGAGTCCGGCGAACAGTGACGGGAGTAAAAATTCAATCATGGTGGTGTCCGTGGTCGTGCTGAGAGCAGTATTCCGCATCCCCGCTGACCGGCTGACCGGCCAAATCGTGGTGATGGTGCTCGTGGTGGTGCTGATAAAACGCCAGCGTTTCCTTAGGCGTATGGCCAAACAGGTTCAGATAACTGGGGTGTCTGGAGATATCCGCCGGGGTACCTGAGCAGCAGACATGATGATGCAGGCAAATAACGTCGTCCGTTTTGGCCATCACTAAATGCAGATCGTGGGAGACCATAAACACACCGCAATGGAAGCGGTTACGAATATCGTCAATCAAATCATAGAGATCAATCTGACCCTGAACATCCACGCCCTGTGCCGGTTCATCCAGCACCAACAGCTGCGGCCGGCGTAACAACGCCCGAGCCAGCAGCACCCGTTGGGTTTCCCCGCCAGATAAGGCATGCATGCTGGCGGTCAACAGGTGTTCTATACCCACCAGTTTCATCGAATCCAACAGCTCCTGACGGCTGTACTTGCCAGCCAGTTGCAGGAATCGCTGTACGCTCAGGGGCAGGGTATCGTTTAACTTCAGTTTTTGCGGTACATAACCTATGGTCAGTGTCGCCGGCTTGATGAGCTGACCTTCAAAGCGTCGTTCCAGGCCCAGCAGTACTTTTACCAGGGTAGATTTACCTGCACCATTGGGCCCTATCAGGGTGGTGATTTTTCCTTGGTTTAATTGGAGTGAGACTTTATCGAGAATTGTCCGGTCGTCAAATCGCACCGAGATTTTGTCCAGCTCGGCTAGTGTCGTCATGCAGGAAACTCATTTGCAAATCTATAATGTTATAATGTAACATTTGCGACCTGTTAACGCCATTACTGATATTGATTGCCTGTATGTTTGTTCGTTCTATTACCTTATGTCTGTGCCTGCTGTTACCGTCGATGGCGCAGGCCCTGACTCTGATCACCAGCATTAAGCCGATCCAGATGATCGCTTATGAATTGACGCTTGGCGTCACTCAGCCACAGGTGCTGCTCAGTGGCAACAGCTCACCGCATGATTACGCACTGCGCCCATCGGATGTTAAACGGTTGCACGATGCGGATTTGGTGGTCTGGTATGGTGACGATCTGGAGCCATTCCTGACCAAGGTGCTACGCGATAACACCAATACAGTGACCATTAGCGCGCTGCCAGGCTTGTCGCTACGTGAGTTTGATTCATCTGATGAAGACCACGATGGGCACCATCATGGTCATTACGACCCCCACTTCTGGTTGGGAATGACTCCGACTATCCAGGTTGCCACCGCGTTAAGTCGCCGATTGGCTGAGATTGATCCGGATAATGCCGCGCAGTACCAACTGAACCTGGAGAACTTCCAACAGCGACTGCAGCAGTTACAGCAGGCGCTGGCTAAGCAGTTACAGCCGCTGCAACAGCAAGGTTACTATGTATTTCATGATGCCTATGGCTATTTCGAGCAGCAGTACCAGTTACGCAACCTGGGTCATTTCACTGTGACGCCGGACCGCAAGCCTGGTGCCAAGACTCTGATTGCCATACGAAAGGCGCTGACAAGCCACCAAGTTCAGTGCGTATTCGCGGAACCTCAGTTTACCCCGGCGGTGATTGATTCTGTGATGCGTGGCAGCCAGGCGCAGGTTGGTCAACTCGACCCTATCGGCACGGATATCCCTGTCGGCAAGGATAGCTACTTCCAGTTTCTGCAGGCAATGGCCGATAGCTTCAGCCAGTGTCTCACCCCTCGCTAATATCCCAATTAAGCGCCTGGATGTGATCCAGGCGTAAAATTACAGCTCCACTCCTTATTCCTACTCTGCTTTCAAATCATGAATTGTGTAAACTGAGATAATTATTGTCGCAAAAAATGATTATTTAGCTTCGTGCTCTCTAACGGCACGCAGTTACAGTTTGATCAAGGCAGAGAGGATAGCCAAGTTGTTCAGATGGTTTTTAATGCTGGCGTTGTTGCCTGCCACCTTAGCGTGGGGCAGTGGTACCTCTGTCTTTTATCCGTTGCCCTTTCAGGCCAAAGGCCAAAATCTCATCGCTAAAAATCTCTATGTTGCGCCGCAAGGAGGCTTGTGGCTGCAGGATATGAATAATCAGCTGCAGTTTTTTGATGGTCAGCAACTGTGGCCGCAGACCGGTACCAGTCAGGTCGAGTCGACGAGTCAGTCGATTTATTTTGCCGGCGACATCTGGAGCTTTGCCGGCAATGAACTGTTTCGCGCCAGACCAGGTCAGACAAGAAAAGTCGCGACTTCTCTGCCGCCAGGAGCCGAAATCCTCCGGCTAGGGCAGGCCGGTAAGCAACTCTGGTTTCTCAGCCGCGACAGTTTCTATTTTCTGAATCCGGTAACCGGTCAACGTGACAGTTTCTCACTGACGCCACTGCGGCAATACAGTAATAGTGAGGCGGTAGAGGTGCTGTCTGCTGAGTGGACTGACCGGGGGTGGTTACTGGCAACCAACCATGGCCTGTTTCACTATCAGGATGGCCAACTCAGCCTTTGGCGGGCTGTGGGCCGTCAGGTCGTCACTTCGATTCTGTACCTGCCCGGGCAAGATTTGTTGCTGATTGGCGGAGAGCAGCAGGTACAACTGACCAGTTTCAGCCGGCCCCAGTCAGTTATCAAACACGCTACCCGCAGCCGGGTTACCAGTATGACGGCCACCGACCGTGGAGTCTGGGTCGGCACCGCCGATGGTCTGTGGTTATACCGACACAGTCTGCGTCAGTTTGAGCCTCAACCATTGGGCTCCGGGAATATGCAGCCAGGTACGCCGTTGGGGGTGCGGGCACTGGTCAGTGACAACCAACAGGGGATTTGGATTGCGACTGACCAGGGCATTCTGTATTACTCACAGTTTAGCGAACAATTTGAGCGCTTCCCTGCGTCATTATTCGGCCAGGACTGGGAGCAAACCGGGGTAAGATTTATCCGCCGCAGGCTAAACAGCCACGGCTATTGGGCCGTGGGCTCGTGGGGCGTTGACTATCTGGAACTGGACGGGAAATTATCTCGACGTTCGATTTATGCCGGAGCCGTCAACGATCTGTCTGAACGATCCGGCATTTTGTGGCTGGCAACGGAACAGGGGGTGGTGGCGTTGGACAGTGCCAGTGCCGAGCCACTGCCATTACCGGCAGAGCTGAACATGCTGTCAGTACAGTTTATAGAAGCCGATTCGAAAGGGCTGGTGTGGGGATTGTCATCCGGCAAACTGTGGTCTTACGATACTCGTTCCGGCTACGTCCATCAGTTGGGACAACATTGGCTGACGCAGAGCGAAGGGCGAGATACGTTTCGTGGGATCATTTCTGGTGACTCCGGTAGCAAGTATATCGCGACTGACCATGGCATATACCAGGTCAGATTGAACAGTGTGCGTTACCGGCGTGACAGTGCCAGGTTTGGCCCGGTTGTTGACCTGCTGGAAATGGCAGATAACACGGTATGGGTTGCTGCAGAGTACGGAGTATACCGTTTTGACCCACTGCGCAATGAAGTGAATGCCATCCCGCTGTTAGACAGCAAGTTGTCGCCCAATTGTCTGATCGTCAGCAATGATCACGTGTGGCTGACCTCGTCAATGGGATTGTCTCAGTATAGCCGGGAGGGGCAGCTTTTAGAGCATTTTGGCGCGCCATTCGGGCTACTCAACAATGAGTTGTTACCTGGCGTGTGCAGTGACAGTTCCGAGCAGGGACGCAGTTTGCTTCTGGGTTCCCGGCAAGGTGTTATCAAGGTCAGCAGCGACAGCTTGCGCCGACATTCTACTCCCCATCCTGCGATTGTCCTCAGTCAGGTGCGGCGAAATCAACAGGTGATCAGTCAGGCCAACAGTGAACTGAAACCGTTTGAAATGGAAAGCGAAGACAGCCTCAGCATCCAGTTTGGCCTGTTCCCTTTCCGGGCGGGCGCCCAGCTTGAGTATCGGCTCAATAGTGGTCCATGGCAGCGGCTGATGGCCAGTGAGTTGACCCTGATACATTTGTTGTCTGGCGACTACCAACTGACGGTACGCCAGGTCAGCAGCGGCCTGACCGTTGAACATTGGCCCGAGAAGACACTCAGTTTCCAGGTAAAAACGGCCTGGTACAAAAGTGACACCGTGTGGGTGATTTTGCTCGGTTTGTTAGCGGCCTTGATCTCCGGTTTACTATTGTGGCAGCGTCACCGGTTACTGACCGACAATCGTGAGCTGAAGGCTGACGTAGCGCTGCAACAGAGCCAAATGCGTCACCAGAGCCGACTGCTTATGGCCAATAACCGTCAACTGAGAAAACAGCTGCACATCCGGCATACATTGTTTGACCAGGTGATCAGCACTATCGAGTTCAAGTTACAGCGTGCGGTGCAGCAGTCCCCACTCACGGAGCAGCAGTTTGCCAACAAACTGCACACTATGGTGCTGAACGAACTGAATATTCTGCGACATGTGCGCAGTGATGGCTCAGGAAGCCGGGCAGTACACGACTTAGCACTGGTATTGGTGTCAGTACTCGACAGTTGGCAGGAAGATTTTGAGCAGCTGGGGATAAAAATCCACTATGGTCAGCTCCAGGCGGGGGCGTTACCCATCGAACTGGACTACTTCAATCTGGATGAGATCCTTAACACACTCTTCTCCGGGTTACTCAAGCGCTGTTACCGTAACCAGTCCGTTACGCTGGAACTCGGGCTTAGAGAAGGCCAGGTCGTGTTGCAACTTATTGACCAGGGCAGAGCGTTAGAGACAGAAGCCAGCCATGAGTCGGGCCTGGCAGCCGGCTTTGAGTGGACGCAACTCCAGCAAGCCGTTGATAAAAGTGGCGGCTGGATCCGTATCCATAGTTCACCGGCTCGAAACCTGACCGAGCTTGGATGGCCTCAGGGAAACCCCTTTGATGATAACCATTCCGAGTTAGACCTTGACCAAGCAGAGGTGGAAACCGCGGCCTCACAGCAGCACGAACCCTGGCTGGAAAAACTGGAGCAGCTGGTTCGACAACACTATACCGATGCCAACTTTGGCACGGCTTCCGCGGCGCAGTCTTTATATATGTCTGAGCGCAGCTTTCAGCGCCGCTTTAAGTCGGCGACAGGCAAAACCTTCAAAGAGCACTTGAGTCAGATCCGGCTCGAATACGCCTGCCAACGGTTGCTTGACGGTGAAAAAGTGGTGGATGTTGCTTTTGCTTGTGGGTTTAACGACGCCTCGTATTTCAGCCAGAGGTTTAAGACCTATTTCGGAGTCTCTCCAACCCGGTTTGTTGAATCAAACAGTGAATCCTGTTAATTGCGGCTGGCTTTACCCTGATCGCTTCCCTCGCTTTACTCTCGATGCCGGTTGGCACGACGAATCGATACTTTACTGAGCTTTGTCTTATACCGGGTTAGCTGGGGTCGAGTTGGTTCGCCATCGGAGCGCAAATGTGCATCTGGCTGTCATCGGCTGTGGATGAGATAAAAAAGGAGATAAGAAGAAAAAAAAGATCGTGGTATAGCCGGGGGGACCATACCACGGGTGCCAATGACACCTTCGCTTGCTGCCGGAGCGGTGCACTGAGCACCACCTCTGGAATTCAATTGTTGCCTTTGACACCTCAGTGTCGCTGACAAGATTCACTATAAGCATACCCACTTAATTTCCTTATAAAATTAACGCCACCCTAACATAACAAACCCGACAATTTTCCCTTTTAGGTTTTAACTAACTGAATTATATGAATTTATATATGGAATGACCGACGGGTTAAATGCTGACTAAAAACTAATCGCAGTTGGTTTTGGCAGATATTGACGAATTTGACGGAAGCGAACGTGACAAAAATAACGTGGCTAAAATGGCAACTTTTGATTTCAAACAAGATTTACCGCAATCAGACGGCGTATTATCACAACGGTAAATAATAATTCTTCTCATTACAATTTGAGGCGAAGCAAGACAATGACCTTATCAGAGCTGAGTCCCGGACAGAGTGCCAAGATCACCGGGTTTTGCAATATGGCGAAAGAGACGCGTAAGAAGTTAATGATTATGGGTTTGTTACCCGACACGCCGATTACCTTGATCCGTCGGGCTCCGATGGGAGACCCGTTGCAAATAGAGGCGCGCGGCGTCACTCTCGCCGTTAGAAACAGTATCGCCAAGTCGATTGCGCTGGAGGTTATCGAATGAGCTACCAAATCTTGACAGTTGGTAATCCAAACAGCGGCAAAACCACGTTATTTAATGCCCTTACCGGTGCCCGACAGCAAGTGGGAAACTGGGCTGGTGTTACGGTAGAAAAGAAAACCGGCCGTTACCAGCACCAGCAATCGAGCTATCAACTGACCGACTTGCCGGGGATCTATGCCCTCGATAGCGGTAATGATGACAACAGTCTGGATGAATCCATTGCCTCAAACGCAGTGATGAGCTTACCGGCGGACCTCATTCTCAATGTGGTTGATGCAACCTGCCTTGAGCGCAGCTTATATATGACGCTGCAACTGCGCGAGCTGGGCCGCCCTATGGTGGTGGTGCTGAATAAAATGGATGCGCTTAAACGCTCAAGGATGACCATTGATAGCAAGCAGTTGCAAAAAGTGCTGGGTTGTCCGGTATTCAGCCTCGCAGCAACCCAGAAAGATCAGGTCAGTCAGTTCAAAACTCAACTGGCCGACTTATTGGCTGAAGGGGTGAGCTTGGATCCACTGCAACTGCACTATCAAGCGGAATTTGAATCGGCGTTAACCCAACTGGCTAAACAGTTCAACCACGGTCAGGTGGCACCGCGGGCTATGGCAATCCGCGCGCTGGAACAGGATCATCTGGTTCTCTCAGAAATGAGTGAATCAGGGCGTGAGGCACTGGCACAGCTCCAGAGTGAAATATCGCTGGATATCGACTTAACCGTTGCGGATACCAAATACACGTTCTTACACCAGCTTTGTCAGCGCGTGCGCAGAGAGCAGGGCAAACTCAGCCATCATTTCACCCAACGCCTCGATAGCCTGCTACTGAATAAATGGCTGGGTATCCCACTGTTTTTCTGTGTGATGTACGTGATGTTTATGTTTTCAATTAACATCGGCAGTGCATTTATCGATTTCTTTGATATCAGTGTCGGCGCGTTGTTGGTGGATGGTGGTCACCATCTGTTTGATGACCAGCTCCCCGGCTGGCTGGTAACGGTGATTGCGGACGGTTTGGGCGGCGGCGTACAGACAGTCGCGACGTTTATTCCGGTGATTGCCTGCCTCTATCTGTTTATGGCGCTGCTGGAAAGCTCCGGTTATATGGCGCGTGCCGCGTTCGTGCTGGATAAGGTGATGCAGCGCATTGGTTTGCCGGGTAAGGCGTTTGTCCCCTTGGTGCTCGGATTTGGCTGCAATGTACCGGCGATCATGGCGACCAGAACGCTGGATCAGGAACGCGAGCGAAAGCTGGCGGCATCCATGGCTCCATTTATGTCCTGCGGTGCCCGGTTACCGGTTTATGCCTTGTTCGCAGCGGCCTTTTTCCCGGCCAGCGGTCAGAACGTCGTTTTTGCGCTGTATATTATCGGTATTCTGGCGGCAGCGGCGACCGGATTGATCTTAAAGCACACACTCTATCCGGGATCGAGCGACAGCCTGGTGATGGAAATGCCTAATTACGAGCTGCCAACGCTGCAGAATGTACTGATCAAAACCTGGCAGAAGCTTAAACGTTTTGTGTTGGGTGCCGGGAAAACCATTGTACTGGTGGTGACTTTACTCAGCTTTCTTGACTCGGTGGGAACCGACGGCAGTTTTGGCCATCAGGACAGTGAAGACTCGGTACTGGCGAAAGCCGCCCAGGTGATCACCCCGGTTTTCACTCCAATCGGTATTGAAGAGGATAACTGGCCGGCTACCGTGGGCATCATCACCGGTATTTTCGCCAAAGAAGCCGTGGTGGGAACACTGAACAATTTATACGCGGATCCTCAGCAGGAAGAGCAAGGCTATGACCTGCTGGCCTCGTTGCAGGACGCGGTGCTGAGCGTTCCGGCTAACTTAGCAGAGTTGAACTTCTCCGACCCGCTTGGGATTGAAGTCGGGGACTTATCGGATACCGAGGCAGTCGCACAGGATCAGGAAGTCGATACATCGGTGTTCAGCAATCTGCAGCATAATTTTGCCGGCGGTCACGCTGCCTTTGCCTACCTGTTATTTATTCTGCTCTACACACCTTGTGTTGCGGCAATGGGGGCGTATGTACGTGAATTTGGTAGCAAATTTGCCCGCTTTATTGCACTGTGGACTTTTGGGCTGGCCTATTTAGGCGCGACTCTCTACCACCAGGCGACTCAGTTTGCCCTGCATCCGGCCAGCAGTGCGGCGTGGATCACCGGGATTGCACTGGCGGCAGTGATTGTCTATCAGGGGCTTAAGTGGCAGGGACGTAGACAGCGAACGCTGGAGTTACAGCTGGTATGATATTGACCGAATTAAAGCAGTATCTGGACAGCCACGGTTCTGCCAGTGAAGCGGAACTGGCCAAGCAGTTCGGCCTGAGCCAGGATGGCGTGGCGGCGATGCTGGCGGTGTGGATCCGGAAAGGTGTGGTGAGCCGGACCGAAGATATCAGCCAGACCGGTCACGTTATCCGGGTGCGTTACGCGGTCAACCGGCCCGATCAGTTGTCCCTTTCCGTCACCGTATAACTCAATTACCTCAAAAAAACACGCCACCCAAGGGTGGCGTGTCTGCATTCTAACATCAGCACAACAACGATTATTGTGCGGCAGTAAATGACTCGTTTGCTGACAGCGCCTGCTGTAATCTGGCCAGCAGCTTCTGTTGCTGCTGTTCGGAGCGCTGCTCCCCAGACGTATTGCCCCAGACCGGGCCGGGCCAGGCCGGGTCATCACTGAAGCGGGCGATATGATGGAGATGCAGTTGGGGTACCATATTACCCAGTGCGCCGGTATTGAGCTTGTCGGGCTGAAATTCAGCCTCCAGCACTGAGCAGACAGCCTGCGATTCTAACAGGAACTGTTGCTGATCTTGCATCGGCAACAGATACAGCTCACGGGCGTTTTCCCGTTTCGGCACCAGGATCACCCAAGGTACCGCCGCGTCTTTATGCAGCAGTACCAGGCAGAGGGGATACTCACCGATCAGGTCAGTGTCTTTTGCTAGCTGAGGATGGAGAGAAAAGCTCATGGTCAGTTATCCGGTTTGATAGAGAGAGATCAGTGTAGAGTATTGTCGCTGGATAAACAAAAGGTTGGCCCTGGAGCCAACCTTTTTGCTTCAATTGAACCGCTAATCGGAGATTACATACGCTCCAGCGTATCAATACCCAACAGTGACAGACCCTGCTTGATGGTCTTCGCTGTCAGCGCTGCCAGTTTCATGCGACTCTGCTTTACGCTGTCGTCTTCAGCAGACAGGATTGGGCACGCCTCGTAGAAGCTGGAGAACTGACCAGCCAGTTCGAACAGGTAGCTACACATGATGTGTGGCTGACCTTCACGGGCGACGCTTTGCACCGCTTCTTCGAACTGAAGCAGTTTGGCGATCAGCGCTTTTTCTTTCTCTTCACTGATCACGATCTCGCCGTCCAGGGAGTCCATTGAAACCCCGGCTTTGGCAAAGATTGAAGCCACACGCGTGTAGGCGTACTGCATGTATGGTGCCGTGTTGCCTTCAAAGGCCAGCATGTTGTCCCAGTCGAACACGTAGTCAGTGGTACGGTGCTTGGAAAGGTCAGCATATTTGACTGCAGCCATCGCCACTGTAGTGGCGATATTGGTTTTTTCGTCCGCAGCCAGCTCCGGGTTTTTCGACTCGATCAGCTTCACGGCACGCTCTTGCGCTTCGTCCAGCAGGTCAGCCAGGCGCACGGTACCGCCAGCACGGGTTTTGAACGGACGGCCATCTTTACCCAGCATCATGCCGAATGCGTGGTGCTCCAGGCTTACTTGCTCTGGTACATAGCCCGCTTTGCGAACGATAGTCCAGGCTTGCATCAGGTGCTGATGCTGACGTGAGTCGATGAAGTACAGCACACGGTTGGCACCCAGCTGTTCATAGCGGTATTTAGCACAGGCGATATCGGTGGTGGTGTACAGGAAGCCACCGTCACGCTTCTGGATGATGACCCCCATAGGTTCGCCATCTTTATTTTTGTACTCGTCGAGGAAAACCACCTGAGCGCCGTCGTCTTCCTGAGCCAGTCCTTGTTGCTTAAGGTCAGCCACGATACCTGGCAGCATGTCGTTGTACATGCTTTCACCCATCACGTCATCACGTGACAGTGACACGTTGAGGCGATCGTAGTTACGCTGGTTTTGCTCCATGGTTACATCGACCAGCTTCTTCCACATTTCAGCGCAGTAAGCGTCACCGCCCTGCAGCTTAACTACGTATTCACGTGCTTTTTGGGCAAATGCTTCGTCTTCGTCATAGAGTTTTTTCGACTCCCGGTAAAATGCTTCCAGGTCAGACAGCTCCATGGAGATCTCACCGGATTTGGCCTGTACTCGCTCCAGGTTGGCAATCAACATGCCGAATTGAGTACCCCAGTCGCCGATATGGTTGGCGCGAATGACTTTGTGTCCCAGGAATTCTAAGGTGCGAACGACCGCGTCACCGATAATGGTTGAGCGCAGGTGGCCTACGTGCATTTCTTTTGCCACGTTCGGTGCTGAGTAGTCAGCTACGATGGTTTGTGGTGCTTCTTTGGCAACACCCAGGCGCTCATCAGCCAACGCTGCATCGGCTTGTTTGGCCAGAAATTCTTCGCTGAGGAAGATGTTGATAAAGCCCGGACCGGCAATTTCGGTCTTGCTGGCAATTCCGTCTAGCTCAAGAACATCGAGAACTTTTTGCGCGAATTCACGCGGGTTAGTGCCTAATTTTTTGGCCACACCCATTACGCCGTTGGCCTGGTAATCACCAAACTGAGGTTTAGCGGACTGACGAACTGCGGCAGGGCTACCTGCAGGTGCACCGGCGGCTTCTAAAGCCTGAGAGACTTTATCGTTAATTAATGCTTGGATATTCACACGTGTTTCCTTCAACTCTTAGAATTGCTCAGTTTCTGGGGCGCTTGCAGCCACACAAGAAGGCGATATCTATCTGGGATCACAAAAATGAGGCAATCATAACAATTTTGTTCAGGTTGGAGTAGTCGGCAAAGTCACTTTTATCTCAGTTTGATGGAGTTATTTAGCGCAACCAGTTTAACTCAGTGGCAAATGACCGCAATCCGATCAATTCACGGCTTGTCGGTGCCCGGTTTTGGAACTGCGATTTCTGCCATGGCGCCCGGCAAACCGGCAAATACAGACAAGCGGCCATAAAGGCCGCTTGAAGAAACCGTTGCGGATTCAGGTCAGTTTAGAATTTCAGTTCTGCCCCAAAGTATGCACCGTCCAGCTTGATTCTTTGTTGCTGGGCCGGCGTACCTGCCTGTGAGGTTTCAATGCTATGGTCGATGGCGCGGTAACCCGCTTTGAGGCCCAGGTCGAGCGGACCCATTTCGACAATCCACTTGGCACCGATTTCAGCATCCATGGTTTTGTTATCGCCAAAGTTGCCTGCGCTGACGGTACTGTAAATCGCGATTGGCAGCACCGGAAGATTCACTTCCAGATCGCCATAGAGGGCAGGATGCCAAAAATCAAACTGCCTGGTATCCAGCTGACCATTTCTGAACTGCTGCATGTTCAGGCCGATATCCAGACCGATCAGGTTGGAATCGAGCAGGCGGTAATAGCCAATCACATCCATTTGCGAGAACGACATTGCCAGAGGATTGCTGCTGACATCGGTATAACGCAGTTTAGCGTTTGGCAGCAGCGGCACAAAGTGCTCAAAGCCGACATAGTAGGAGGACTGATTTTGTGTCCCACCGGCTGTTTGGCCATCCGCTTTCGTTGAGCTGAGCCAGTAGTCATAACCGGCTTTGATTTCAAACATATCACCGGGCTTGGCCGCCACTGATAAAGAAGTGAAGGCCAGCGCTGCCAGACCCGCGACTGAGAGACTTTTACGGAAATTAAACATGATTACCTTTTGATTCGATAGCGATTTTTAGGAACGGGCAAAATTTACCTTCCTGTTCTGCTTGCTAAGTCCGTGTAATGTCAGCGCAAGGTGAGCGAACCGCAATTAATTGATGAAAAATTCACCACCTGAAACGCAGCTGGATGAAATATTGCTCAGTTGAATTAATTGCGCTAAAAAAGGGGCCCTAATGCTCAAACAGAGGTTGAAATTGAGCTAGTATGGCGGCTGGATAGAAAGGATAGTTACCATGCATACTTCTCTGGAAAATACCGGCTTAGCGCCTGCCGAAATGCTCGGCTCGGTCAATGAATTTATCAGCAAAATCACTGAACTGACCCAGCTGATAGGGTTAGATTTGTCGGCTTTTCAGGCCGATCATATCGCCCTCAGAATCAATGATGTTGAAGTGGCTCAATTGGCCCATCAAGCCTGGCTGAGCTACGGGCAGCAGATCTCCGCCACTCAGATCAATGGCCGTCCTATCATAGTAATAAAATTTGACCAGCCTCTGCGGGCATCAAGCTGGCAGATAGAGTGTCTGGAGTTGCCGTACCCGGCGGCGGGAAAACCGTATCCGCGGCAGGGTTGGGAACACGTGGAGTTTGTCATACCTTCCGATGCCCAGAGTGCTGACGGATACCTGGCGGATGTGCAGCAGCGATTTAGCGGACTGAAAGAGGTCTGGCCAAAATTGACTCAACTCGGCGTGAAGAGCAAATTATCCAGCCCTCAGGGTGAGGGGGAACGGCTGGCCAATCCCACCATCGCCTTTAAATACCAGGGCGTCTGTATCAAGCTGCACCCGCACGCGCTCAGTACCATTATCGCTTCTGAACAATAAAGTGGTTGGTTGGGAGACGCCCAGCGCCTCCAACGAGTGAACTACACGGTAGCATATGCACGGTACGAAAGAGCAGTTAGCCCAAATCACAGTCTCTTGGTCTGAGCTGGAACTCGTGAATCGAGCCGATTTCATGGCCTACCTCAAGCGGATCGGCATGCTGGTGGGTGTTACCCTGAGTATGCAGGATCAGTCGATGTGCCGTGCGCGGTTTCAGAACATTGACCACAAAACGCAGCATATCGGAGCGAGTCAGCGATTTTAACTGCTCCAGCACCTGGTCGCGCTGGTTAAATTGCTCATCTTTATGCCCTATGGCGACCCACAGTCGTTGGGCACGGCCACGCAGGGTCGTGTCAGGTGTGGCGATCTGGTTCCACAGCCCGCGTTTACTGGTGTGCCATTGATAATCACTGAGTCCGAGCAAGACCAGATAGAAGGCGTTGAGGAACTCATCGATTGAGCTCATCAAATCGACCGGTGCCGCAGTAGGCGACTGGACATACAGCACAATACCGGGATGGCGGTTGAGCGGCATATTGCCGGTGCCAACCATATAACCGAGCTGTTGTTTGGTACGGATCTCATGGAAAAATGTCGCCGACATCAAGTGGTTGGCCAACGAATATAACGCGATACTGTGCGGCGAGATATCCGGACACTGGTAATAGACCACCACCGCCGAGTCGTCCTGATTAGTGTTGACTTCGCTACGGTATGTGCCATTTTCGCCCAGCATCACCAGCGGGCGCAGTGATTCCGAATAGCGTTGATCTTTGACTCGTAGAGCATCTTTCAGCGTGTTACCCATCTCCAGTGCCTGGTGTCGTTGCCAGTCGCCATAGACGAACATTTCAACGTGTAACTGCGCCAGGATCTGTTCAACAAACTCCGGAAGTTCCTCTACCGTGATCTGCTCCAGCGCTTCCAGCAGTTTGCTATAGGGAGGGTTGTTGGGCTGAAGAATCCCAGTTAAGGCATTGAAAAGTTGAGAAATAGGCCGGTCCTGAGCCGCGTTGCGCCAGTTTCTTAATAACTGCTGCTTGATGCTCTCAAAGCGCTTACTACTGAATTCACGCTTGGCAAACCGGGTCAGGATCATTTTCAGCAATTCGGGCTGCTTGTGGCTGAAGCCGGACAAGGTCAAGGTCACGCCGCCCTGATGCGCATACATGTTGTAGCCCATGCCTGCAATTTCAGCCTGGTACGTCTCTTTGGCCAGTGAGTCGAGGAACATTTCGACGCACAAGCGGGTTTTAACAATATTGCTCGTGGTAGCAACCGCATGCGGGCTGTCGATCGCGATGTAGATGACCCCTTTTGGCACCCTGAATTCGTTATCCTGCAGATGCCACAGCCGGAAGCCGGCCAGGTCTTCTATGACCTGTGGCTTGTCGTGATGCTCTTCGACTGCCGACGGGTCAAGCTGATAGCTGATATAGGGGTTCGGCTCTGGCAGAGTCAGCTTCAGTTCACCCATGGAGCGGTAGAAATCCCGCTGATGATCGGATAGTTGGGCCACCGAATAATGGGTACCGTACCAGTCTGCTTCCCGATCATAATGCTGTTGCTTGGCAATCAGGGTGACTCTGAGGTTCTCGACTGTCAGGTAGCGGCACAAGTCTTTCAGCAGCGCTTCCTGGTAACCGAGCATCATGTAATCACCATAGATGACATCTTGCGCAGAATAGTGCTGCATGTTGACCACTAAGTGGCTGGCCATGTCCATGGAGCGGGTCGGCTCCTGATAGCGAAAGGCCGATTCTAATACCGCTTGCTTTTCCTGGTATCGCCAGTCCTGCATGCCATGATGATGGATCAGATCGATATAGTCGAACACCGCCTGAATAATCTGATCTTTGTGTTCGATGCCGTCCGGCGTCAAAGTGCAACTGACATTAAATTCCCGATAATTGCTGCCACTGGCACCGCCGCCAGCGGAAAGCGACGTGATCCAGCCTTTCTCTTTCAAAGCCAGCATCAGGCTGCCCGGGCCTTCATACCCCAATAGATGGGCAAAGTACGACAGCGGTTTGGTCTGGTAGTGCTGGTCCATGCAGGGCATAGGAAACGCCAGGATCAGTTTGCGAATCTCTTTCAGCGGTTCCACCGTCATACAGATGCCGGTGTGCTGTGGCAGTACATAAGGTGATTCAATGTGTTTCCCGGCCAGCTGCTGATTGCTAATCGCGGCAAATTTACCTTCCAGCCAGAGCTGCATTTCATCCAGTGAATGCGGGCCGACCAGAGTCACGGTCATTAGATCGGCCGAATAGTGCTGCTGGTGAAATGCGACGATTTCGTCGCGTATCGAGACCTGATGACGGTCGGCCAGCGTCTCCATATTACCCACGGAAAATTTACTGAAAGGGTGGGCGGGGTTAATGGTTTCTTTGTGCACCTGATACAGCCGGCGGCTGTCGTCGTTGAGCTTAAGTTTGTACTCGGAATCGACCGCCTGGCGTTCCTTGTCTAACGCTTCCGGATTGAACAAGGGGGCGGTGAAAAACTGACTGAAGCGATCCAGTCCTTTTTCAAATGCCGCAGGAGTGACGTCAAAGAAGTAACAGGTATGCTCGGTTCCTGTCCAGGCATTATTACTGCCGCCGTGTTGATTAATAAAACTTTGAAACTCGCCGACTTTAGGGTATTTTTCCGTGCCCAAAAACAGCATATGTTCAAGATAGTGGGCCATGCCCTGGCGATCGAGTGGATCATCAAAATGACCGACGTTTACCGCCAGTGCGGCTGCAGATTTCTGAGCTTCCTGGTTTTGCACCAGCAACGCTCTCAGCCCGTTCTCTAACGTCAGGTATCGGTACTGGTTACGGTCGTTCGGGCTTAAGTGCACTTCAGGTCTCCGGAAATTGGGCTAATTATAAGTATGACGTTGAATAGTCAGCCTGCCAACGCTAGCAATTAATTTATTTATCGTCTGAAAATGAAACTATTTTTGAGTTGTAACGAATAGATTGTTAACAAAGTCGAGTTCTTTGACAAGGCAGTTGATATAATTATTAAAAATATACGTATAGCTTAATTAAAGATAAAAATCGCTAGTTGAGAATATAAATATCAGCGGGTTAGAGAAGTAACACCGCTTGTGTTAGGAATGCAGTATGAAGATTTTTATTATGCGTCACGGTGAAGCGGAGCCGTTTGCGGACAGTGATGCTGAACGGGAATTGACCAAGCGGGGACGGTCACAATCTATCGCCGTTGCCAGAGCGTGTCAGGAACAAGGTTGCGGACACTTTAGCAAAGTGCTGGTCAGCCCTTATACTCGCGCCCAACAAACCTGGCAGGTGCTGGCAGGTTGCATGAGTGCAGACAGTGTTGTGGAGTGTGACGATATCACCCCCTATGGCCATTCAGAGCAAGTGTTTGAATTTGTATCCGCCTTAATAGAAGTGGAAAAGTTAGACTCGGTATTATTGGTCTCCCACCTTCCCCTTGTCGGATATTTGACTGCGGAATTTGTGCCTGAAACTGTGCCGCCAATGTTTCCAACTTCCGGTTTGATGTGCATTGAGTATGACCCGGTCACCCGCCGTGGAGAGCATCTTTGGAACATTAATCCGTAACTAATTGACCCGATCTTCCACGGTGGTGCTGTCACCGTGGCTTGCCATATTTTTGACAGTTATCAGTGGACTAAAAATTGCATGGAACGGTCACTACTGAGCTAACTGCTTAATTAACGGCCAAATAATTAATTCATCTATGAAGTTTACTCTGCCATTTGCGGACAAAATCCCACCGATTCCTCAGCGAGCGATGCCTGCAGTAGGGGCGCCGGTGATGGTACTTGCCACCTTAGCAATGGTGGTACTGCCCATCCCGCCTTTCCTGCTTGACCTGTTCTTCACCTTTAATATTGCCCTGGCGATGGTGGTGTTGCTGGTTACCGTGTATACCCGCAGGCCATTGGATTTTGCTGCTTTTCCAACCGTATTGCTGATCGCTACCCTGTTGCGTCTGGCGCTCAACGTCGCTTCCACCCGGGTAGTCCTGCTGTATGGTCATGAAGGTTCCGGTGCTGCTGGTAGTGTGATTGAAGCATTTGGTAATGTGGTAATCGGCGGTAACTACGCCGTCGGTCTGGTGGTGTTTTTGATCCTGATGATCATTAACTTTATGGTAGTGACCAAAGGTGCCGGCCGGATTTCTGAAGTGAGTGCCCGCTTTACCCTGGATGCCTTGCCGGGTAAACAGATGGCCATCGATGCGGATTTGAACGCCGGGTTGATCGACCAGGAGCAGGCTCGCTTGCGCCGCTTTGAAGTGACCAAGGAAGCCGACTTCTACGGTTCGATGGATGGTGCGTCAAAATTTGTCAAAGGGGATGCCATTGCCGGTATCCTGATCCTGTTTATCAACATCATCGGCGGCCTGTCGATAGGTCTGGCTCAATATGATTTAGCGTTTAGTGAGGCGTTGCAGATCTACACCTTGCTGACCATTGGTGACGGCCTGGTGGCGCAGATCCCGTCGCTGTTGCTCTCTATCGGTGCCGCCATTATGGTGACCAGGCAAAATACCGACGAAGATATGGGACAGCAAGTGGTGTTCCAGATGTTCGACAACCCCAAGGCGCTGATGATTACCTCGGCAATTTTGGCGGTGATGGGGGTTGTCCCCGGTATGCCGCACCTGGCGTTTTTATCTCTCGCCCTGCTTGCAGGAGGGGCAGCATATTGGATTCAGCGCAAACAGAAACAGCAGCAAGAACAGAGTCAACTGCCGGACAAAGTCGAACAGGATGCCCCCTCCCAGCGTGAGCTGTCCTGGGATGATGTTCAGCCGGTAGACGTAATAGGTTTGGAAGTGGGTTACCGCTTGATCCCTCTGGTTGACCGGGATCAGGGCGGCGAGCTGCTGGAGCGGGTCAAAGGGGTACGCAAAAAATTGTCCCAGGATTTTGGCTTTCTTATCCCGGCGGTGCATATTCGCGATAATCTGGAACTGACGCCCAATAGTTACCGCATCACGCTAATGGGCGTGGCCGTTGGGGAGGCCGAGATTCGCCCTGACCAGGAACTGGCGATTAACCCTGGGCAGGTTTACGGCATGATCGACGGTGAACCCACCATAGATCCGGCATTTGGCCTGGAAGCGGTCTGGATTCGCGAAGAGCAGCGCGAGCACGCCCAGGCGCTCGGGTATACTGTGGTTGATTCGGCCACTGTGCTGGCGACCCATTTGAGTCAGCTGCTCACCAATAACGCTTCTCAGCTACTGGGGCATGAAGAAGTACAGAATCTGCTGGAAATGCTTGGCCGCTCAACACCGAAACTGGTGGAAAGCTTTGTGCCAGACCAGCTGGCACTGGGCGTGGTGGTGAAAGTACTGCAAAACTTGCTCAACGAAGCAATTCCGATCCGCGATATTCGCACTATCGTTCAGACCCTGTCTGAATACTCGTCTAAGAGTCAAGAACCTGACATCCTCACCGCGGCTTGTCGCATCTCGCTGAAACGATTAATTGTTCAAGAAATCAATGGGATAGAACCAGAATTGCCGGTGATCACCCTGATCCCTGAGCTGGAACAATTATTGCATCAGACAATGCAGGCAGCAGGTGGGGAATCCGCCGGTATTGAACCTGGCCTGGCAGAACGCCTGCAGTCTTCTTTGAGTCAGGCGACGCAAGAACAGGAGCTGAAAGGTGAACCTGCGGTGTTACTGACTTCCGGCGTACTTCGTTCAACCTTGGCTAAATTTGTGAAAAATACCATTCCGTCGTTACGGGTGCTGTCATATCAGGAAATTCCGGACGAAAAACAGATTCGAATTGTACAAGCGGTCGGTAACTAACCCTTAGCTCATTCAGAAATGGATATCGATTTTGAAAATTAAACGATTTTTTGCCAAAGACATGCGTTCTGCATTACTCCAGGTTAAAGAGGAGCTAGGGTCAGAAGCGGTAATCATGTCGAATAAAAAAGTCGCTGGTGGCGTTGAAATAGTGGCAGCCGTTGATGGTGAAGCTGCACAAAAGAGTGCATCGACAGGACTAAGAACCCAAGGGGGCTATAACCCGGCCGCGTCACAAGCCAGAGGCGCGGTGCGTGAGTTAGAAGACGACAAAGTCAGTTTGCGCAGCAGCGCGGATTCCGGACGCTCTATGACCAAGCGTTTCGCCAACATGTTGCAGCAGTACAGCCAGAGTAGTGGCCACGAGCCGCAAGCGGAGCACACGGCAGAAAATGAAGATTCGCTGTCTGCACTGTTAAAACGGCGAGCCAGTGCCACAGACAACGACATCAGACTAAAACAAGATTCACCGCTTGCCCGCTTAATCGCGGAAGACACCAATGCACCGCGCACACCGCCCAAGTTAGATCCCACTCGCTATGAGCGCCGCCGTCCGCAGGAACCGGCCATCGACCACCATGAACTGGAAGAGATGCGAGAGGAGATGACTTCGATACGTCGTCTGCTGGAACATCAGGTGTCCGGTCTGATGTGGCAGGAAGTCGAAAGACGCGAGCCGTTGCGCGCCATGTTGATCAAGCGACTGGAGCGGATGGGCGTCTCTTCCGAACTGGCAGATCAGTTAGCCTGTTACATTCCTGAAGACACCGCACCGACCAAAGCCTGGAAAGCGTTACTCGGCCTGGTCGCCGACCAGATCCCAGTATCGAGCCGGGACATCTTAAAACGCGGCGGAGTTGTGGCACTGCTCGGCCCGACCGGCGTCGGCAAGACCACTACCGTGGCCAAGCTCGCCGCCCGTGCTGCGATGGAGTACGGCTCCGACAACGTGGCTCTGGTGACCACAGATACCTATCGGATCGGTGCCCATGAACAGCTGTCTATTTACGGCCGAATTATGGGATGTCCGGTAAGAGTTGCTAAAGATTCCAATGAGTTAGCCGATGTAATATATCAGCTAAGAAATCGCCGCCTGATTTTGGTCGATACAGCGGGGATGGGGCAGCGGGATGTCAGGCTTTCCGAGCAGCTGGATACCCTGATGCAGGAGAGCGGAGAGGTCATCAACAGCTATCTGGTGTTACCTGCCACCGCACAGCGCAAAGTGCTACAGGAAACTATCGACCATTTTAAACGGATTCCTTTATCGGGTTGTATTTTGACTAAGTTGGATGAGTCATTGAGCCTGGGCGAATTCGTCAGTGTTATTGTTCAAAATGCGTTACCGGTGGCGTATATCGCCAATGGTCAACGGGTGCCAGAAGATATCGTTATCGCTCAGCCTAAATACATGGTGGCGAAAGCGAACGAATTATTAGAGAAGTCGACGGATGATGAACCACACTACTGGACTAACGAGACCGAAGGGTTCTAGGCGGCGGACGATTATGACAGAGAATATGATACATGACCAAGCAAGTGGCTTGCGCCGCTTAACTCAACCTTCGCTGACTAAAGTGATTTCGGTTACCGGTGGTAAAGGTGGTGTTGGTAAATCGAACGTGACCCTTGGCCTGGCAATTTGTATGGCCCGCCAGGGCAAAAAAGTCATGGTATTGGATGCCGACCTGGGGCTCGCCAACGTAGATGTCATGTTGGGAATTCGACCGAAAAAAAATCTTGGCCATGTGTTGGCCGGGGAATGCGATCTGCAGGACGCCATTGTTGAAGGTCCGCACGGAATTAAAATCATTCCCGCGACTTCCGGTACCCAATCGATGACCGAGCTGAGTCACGCACAACACGCTGGTTTGATCCGCGCTTTTGGCAGCCTGGAAGATGAAATGGACGTACTGCTGATCGATACCGCGGCAGGCATTTCCGATATGGTGGTCAGTTTTTCTCGAGCGGCTCAGGATGTGGTGATCGTCGTGTGTGATGAACCGACTTCAATTACAGATGCTTACGCTCTGATCAAACTGCTCAGCAAAGAACACCAGGTGGAGCGGTTTAAGATTGTCGCCAACATGGTCAGAAGCTATCGGGAAGGGCGAGAATTGTTTGCAAAATTGACCTTGGTCACAGAGCGATTCTTAAATGTGAGTCTCGAGCTCGTAGCATGTGTGCCATTAGATGATAAAGTGCGACAAGCGGTGAAAAAACAGAAAATCGTCGTCGATGCTTTTCCTCGCTCTCCCGCTTCCCTGGCGTTGGGCTCTTTGGCTAACAAGGCGTTAACCTGGCCAATTCCTAAGACGCCAAGTGGACACCTGGAGTTTTTTGTAGAACGTTTGCTAAATCGATCGGAAAGAATAGAGGAACCATTTGGTGAATAAGGCGCTGACCTACGATCAATACGCTAATCACAATAGCCAGCGAGCCTTTTTGGAAAAGTACTCTGTCCTGGTAAAACGGATTGCTCATCACCTGTTGGGTCGATTACCACCAAGTGTTCAAGTCGAAGATCTGATTCAAGCAGGCATGATAGGCCTGCTTGAAGCGCAAAAAAATTATGATGGCAGCAAAGGCGCCAGCTTTGAAACCTATGCGGGAATCCGTATTCGCGGCGCCATGCTGGATGATATTCGACGAGGTGACTGGGTGCCTCGCTCGGTACATAAAAATAACCGGGAAATCAGCCAGGCGATCGCCACTCTGGAAGGAGAATTGAACCGCGATCCGACCGATGCAGAAGTCGCAAAACATATGGGGCTGAGTTTGGATCAGTACCACACCGCCCTGACGGACATAAATTGCTCACGGTTGGTTGGTATTGAGGACCTGGGCGTATCCGATGATGTGATTTCCAGTCCCGATGATGAGGATGACAACACACCTTTTAATGGTGTAGCAGACGAATTTTTCCGCAAAGCGTTGATAGAATCAATAAAATCGCTTCCCGAGCGTGAAGCTTTGATTCTTTCGCTTTATTATGATGAAGAACTGAATTTGAAGGAAATTGGTGAAGTAATTGGCGTCAGCGAGTCGCGAGTTAGCCAGATACTGAGCCAATCCATGCAACGACTGCGCACTAAATTGAGTGCGTGGACAAACCAAGACTAAAGACACTGATTTCGTACTCAGTGGAGGCAATTTTGAACAAAAATATGAAGATCCTAATTGTTGATGACTTCTCAACAATGCGCCGTATCGTTAAGAATCTACTTCGTGATCTTGGCTTCAACAATACGTCAGAAGCAGATGACGGCTTAACAGCACTCCCAATGCTGAAAAAAGGCGAATTTGATTTTGTCGTCACGGATTGGAATATGCCTGGTATGCAGGGTATCGACTTACTGCGAAACATCCGTGCTGACGATAGTCTCAAGCATCTTCCGGTTCTGATGATTACCGCAGAAGCCAAACGTGAACAGATCATTGAAGCGGCACAAGCCGGCGTCAATGGTTATATCGTTAAACCGTTTACTGCGGCGACCCTGAAAGAGAAGCTCGATAAAATTTTTGAGCGCTTATAAGCACACCTACCGCTTTAGTCACTAATAGAGCGTAGCAAGGCCAATCCAGGATGATTTCATTAGAACAGGCAAAACAACTGGTTGAACTGCTTGAGTCCGACCAGCAGCAGGAAGCCAACCTTCTTGTCAAAAATATATCTGAAGGCATCTCAAAGCCGATGTTGCAGGAAATTGGAGAGCTGACTCGCGACCTCCATGATTCACTGAAACAGTTCAGTCTCGATGAGCGTATGAGAGAGATTGCCAATGACGATATCCCCGATGCGAGGGATCGTCTTCAGTACGTCATCAATAAGACTGAAATCGCCGCCAACAAAACCATGGATGCCGTCGATCGCTGTATGCCGATCGCGGACAACCTACACGAAGGGTTGCTGCAAGTCCGTCCCCAGTGGAACGAACTCATGCGCGGGCGAATTGAGCTGTCTGAATTTAAAACGCTCTGCCACGGAGTCGACCAGTTGCTGCAAGTGGTTGAAGGTGACAGCAGCGAACTGCGCGGACAGTTAACCGAGATACTGATGGCGCAAGATTTTCAGGACCTAACCGGGCAGATCATCAGCCGCGTCATTACGCTGGTGAATGAAGTTGAAACGCGCCTGGTCGAAATACTTACTGTGTTCGGGAACACGAATCCCGAACCGGCAGCAGATAAAAATAACAAAGTTTCAGCAGACCCTGAGGGACCGATATTGAACCCTCATGAAAGAGCGGATGCCGTTTCATCTCAGGACGAAGTCGATGACCTGCTCTCTAGTCTGGGGTTTTAGGGGTAACATATGAGCTATGAATTAGACGAAGAAATTCTTCAGGACTTTTTGGTTGAAGCAGGCGAAATTCTCGATCTGCTTTCTGAACAGTTGGTAGAACTGGAAAACAATCCGGAAGATAAAGATCTGCTGAACGCTATTTTCCGTGGTTTCCACACGGTAAAAGGTGGCGCAGGATTTTTGTCGTTAACCGAGCTGGTTGATACCTGCCACGGCGCGGAAAACGTGTTTGATGTGCTGAGGAACGGTCAGCGCCAGGTGACTGCCGGTCTGATGGATACCATGCTTCAGGCGCTGGATACCATCAACGTGCAGTTCCAGGCAGTACAGGACCGGGATCCACTGCCGCGAGCAGAACAAGCTCTGCTGGATGAGCTTCATCGTCTATGTCACCCAGAAGCTGATAGTGTTGAAACTGTCGAAGTGGCGCCAGAGCCACCGCAAGTGGAAACGCCGCCACCGCAACCGGAAAATACCGAGTTATCCTCAGCTGGCTCCATCGATGAAATTACGCAGGATGAGTTTGAAAAACTGCTCGACGAACTGCATGGTAAAGGAACCGCGCCGGGCGCTTCAGCTCCAGCCGCGGCTTCTGGATCCAATTCTGTTGCTGAGCCCGCAAGTGATAGCAGTGGCGATATTACCGACGATGAATTCGAGAAATTGTTAGACGAATTGCATGGTTCGGGTAAAGGCCCGTCGGCATCGGGCTCAGCAGCGGTGAGCAATCCTCCGGCCACTAATCCACCGACGGGAGCTGCTGCTTCATCCAGTCCATCCGAAGGGGATGACTTGATGACCGACGACGAGTTTGAAAAGTTACTCGACGAGCTGCATGGCACAGGCAAAGGGCCGTCAGCTGAAGAGTTGGAGCTCGCCACACAACCTGCGGCGCCGGTAAATCGCCCAGAGCCAAGTGCGCCGGCCGAAGCGGCAATGCCTGTTGCCACGCCTAAGCCGGCCGCGGCAGCACAAGCGAATCCACCTGCAACTAAAGATACCACCGCAGTTGCTCCGGCGAAGAAAAGTCAGTCTGAAGCCACCGTACGTGTCGACACCTCAACCCTGGATACCATTATGAATATGGTGGGTGAGCTGGTGTTAGTGCGTAACCGCCTACTAAGCCTGGGACTCAATAGCAACGACGAAGAGATGTCAAAAGCGGTATCGAATCTGGATGTCGTTACCGCGGATCTGCAAGGCGCAGTGATGAAAACCCGCATGCAGCCGATTAAAAAGGTGTTTGGCCGTTTTCCGCGCGTGGTACGGGACCTTGCCCGCAACCTGAACAAAGACATCACGCTGGAAATGCGTGGTGAAGATACCGATTTAGACAAAAACCTGGTGGAAGCGCTGGCTGATCCACTGATCCACTTGGTACGAAATTCTGTCGACCACGGTATAGAAATGCCTGAAGCCAGGGTAGCTGCAGGCAAACCGAGAACCGGTAAAGTTATTCTTTCTGCCTCTCAGGAAGGTGACCATATTGAGCTGGCCATCATCGATGACGGTGGCGGTATGGATCCGGATAAACTGCGCTCGATTGCGGTCAAACGCGGAGTGATGGATGAAGATGCTGCGTCCCGCCTGACGGACAAAGAGTGTTTTAACCTTATCTTTATGCCTGGCTTCTCCAGCAAAGAGCAGATTTCAGATATCTCCGGACGCGGTGTGGGTATGGACGTGGTCAAAACCGCCATCAACACCCTGAACGGTTCTATCGATATTGACTCAGAACTGGGTAAAGGCACCAAGATCACTATCAAAGTGCCGCTGACTCTGGCGATCCTGCCAACCTTGATGGTCGGTGTGGCCGGTCATCCGTTCGCTCTGCCACTTGCCAGTGTGAATGAAATATTCCATCTCGATTTGAGCCGGACCAATATCGTCGATGGCCAACTGACCATCATCGTTCGTGACAAGTCTATCCCATTGTTCTATCTGCAGAACTGGCTGGCGCCTAACGGCGGCAAAGTGGAACTGCGTAAAGGCCATGGTCATGTGGTGATTGTGCAGCTTGGCAGTCAACGGGTCGGGTTTGTCGTCGATACCCTGATCGGCCAGGAAGAAGTGGTCATTAAACCTCTGGATAAATTACTGCAAGGTACGCCAGGAATGGCGGGTGCCACTATTACCAGTGACGGCCATATCGCGCTGATTCTGGATGTGCCGGATTTGCTTAAGCAGTATGCCGCTGCTTCTCGAATTTAATTTTCGTCAGGCTTATAAGGAAAACTATGGCGATTAAAGTATTAGTAGTTGATGATTCGAGTTTTTTCCGTCGCAGGGTGAGTGAAATTGTCAACGCCAACCCCAGACTGGAAGTGGTGGATGTCGCCAGTAATGGCAAAGAAGCAGTAGAAAAAGCGCTCAGTATCAAACCGGATGTCATTACGATGGATATCGAAATGCCGGTGATGGATGGGATCACCGCTGTACGCGAGATCATGGCCAAGCAGCCTACGCCAATCCTGATGTTTTCATCACTGACTCATGATGGCGCCAAAGCAACTTTAGATGCGCTGGACGCCGGCGCGCTGGATTTTCTGCCGAAAAAATTTGAAGACATCGCCCGTAATCGTGATGAGGCTGTCAGCTTGTTGCAGCAGCGGATTCTGCAAATTGCCTCCAGAAGGGCTATGCTGCGGCGACCGGTTGCGGCCAGGCCTGCTGTCAAGCCAGCGCCGTTAACGCGTAGCACAGCGGCTGCCGCGCCTGGCAGTGCGCCTGTGGTATCGCCACGGTATCGTGCCAGCGGGAAAAAGTATCAGTTGACCGCCATCGGCACGTCTACCGGAGGCCCGGTAGCGCTGCAGAAAATACTAACCAAACTGCCGGCCAATTACCCGCATCCAATTGTGTTGATCCAACATATGCCGGCGACCTTCACTGCGGCATTTGCCAGTCGTCTTAACGGCCTGTGTAAAGTTCAGGTGAAAGAAGCGCAAGACGGTGACGTTCTGCGTCCGGGTACGGCGTACCTGGCTCCGGGGGGTAAGCAAATGATGATCGATGGCCGTCCGGGTAGCGCCAGGCTGCGCATTATCGATGGTGGCGAAAAAATGAATTACAAGCCGTGTGTGGATGTGACCTTCGGCAGTGCGGCCAAAATTTATCAGGATAAGGTCTTGTCTATGGTCCTGACGGGCATGGGCGCAGATGGTCGAGAAGGGGCCCGCATGCTGAAAAGTGCCGGCGCTACTATCTGGGCTCAGGACGAAGAAACCTGCGTCGTGTATGGCATGCCACAAGCAGTCGCTAAAGCGGGCATTTCCAGCGAAGATCTTCCGCTGGAACGCATTGCAGAGCGGATGTTAGTAGAAGTAGGCCTAGGATAAGGAATTGGGATGGTCGTTTGGAGTATCGCAAACCAGAAAGGTGGCGTAGGTAAAACCACCACAACGGTGACGTTAGCCGGATTATTGAGTCAGCAGGGCAAGCGGGTGTTGCTTGTCGATACTGACCCTCACGCGTCGTTGACCACCTACCTCGGCTATGATTCGGATGCGGTTAAGCACAGCTTGTTTGACCTTTTTCAGCTGACAGAATTTAACCCGGCGAGCGTCACGCCTCTGGTACTGAGCAGCAATATTGACGGCATTGATATTATCCCTGCCCATATGTCGCTGGCGACGCTGGATAGGGTAATGGGCAACCGTAACGGCATGGGGCTTATCCTTAAGCGGGCCCTGTTGGCATTGCGAGAACAGTATGACTATGTGTTGATCGACTGTCCGCCGATCCTGGGGGTTATGATGGTCAACGCACTGGCGGCCAGTGACCGGATTCTGATCCCGGTACAGACGGAATTTCTGGCGATGAAAGGTCTGGAGCGTATGGTCCGTACCTTAGCGATTATGCAGAAATCCCGTAAAGAGTCGTTCAAAGTCACGATCGTTCCCACGATGTACGACAAGCGAACCCGAGCATCGTTACAGACCCTGAATCAGTTAAAGCAAGATTACCCCAGTCAGGTTTGGGGCTCGGCAGTACCGATTGACACCAAATTCCGCGATGCCAGCCTGAAACATCTGCCTGCCTCGCATTTTGCCGCCGGAAGCCGGGGCGTGTTCGCTTACAAACAGTTGTTACTCTATCTCGAGAGGTTAATGCTGAATGAGTAACGGTCATTTGCTTTCCAGTGAGCAGGCGCTGGACGACTATTTTAACTCGCTATTGGAAGAGCCAGCGGCTGAATCGCTGCCAGACGACAACCAATGGCAGCCAGCCCCTGAACCTGTTGAGCTGGAGCCCCAACCAGTACTGGCTGCTGCAGAAACTGAGGTTGAACCGCGTAGTTTCATTGATCCGAAGGACGCCGAAGTGGAAGTTCCTAACCTGGAAGATGTGGAACGTCTGCTGAAACAACTTGAATCGGCTAATCCGGTGGCAGAGCTGCAGCTTGAACAGGTCATGCAGCAGAATACTGAACAGTTAAGCAGTAATGCCGGCGCGGAAAAGAGTGTGGAAGCGGACTCAACTCCGCTCGCGCAACCGGACGAAATCCAGGAGTGGGATATCATAGAGCCCGAGGCTGAGGTTGCCGTGGCGGAAGTGGTTGAGCCTGCAGAGTCGCTAACCGAAGAGGTTAATACTGAAACTGAATCGTTGACTCAGCCAGAGACGCAATCTTCTGGCGCCGATTTTAGCGACTGGCAAAACCGAATCCGTAACGAAGACTTTCAGGTTCTCTACTTTGAAGTTAATAGCGTGACCTTTGCGGTACCTTTGGACGAGCTGGGTGGTATTCATCGCCTGACTGAACTAAATCATTTGATAGGTCGCCCTGCCTGGTATCTTGGCCTGCAGACCAGCCGTGACAATCAGTTAGATGTGGTCGATACCGCGAAATGGGTCATGGCAGAAAAACTTCAGGACGACAGCCATCAGGCCGATTATCAGTACATTGTGATGCTTGGTGAAAGTATGTGGGGCCTGGCATGTGTGCAGCTGCTGGGTACTGAGCTACTCACTACAGATAAAATCCGCTGGCGTGAACAGGTCGGTAAGCGACCGTGGCTGGCGGGAATGGTAAAAGAAAAAATGTGCGCTCTAATCCATGTTGAGGCATTGATCGCGATGCTTAATGCCGGATTGGACGTTAAAGCACTGGAACATTAATTCAATATGTCGGAAACGACTCAAGAGGATAAGGTATGTCTCAAACGAACGAACTGGAAGTGAGAAAAGAGCAGGCAAACGATGAAGTTCTTCAGTGGGTAACGTTCCAGCTTGAAGAAGAAACTTACGGTATCAACGTCATGCAAGTGCGTGAAGTGTTGCGCTATACCGAAATTGCTCCAGTACCGGGGGCTCCGGATTACGTTCTGGGCATTATCAACTTGCGTGGTAACGTGGTAACGGTTATTGATACACGCTCCCGTTTCGGTCTGATGGAAGGTGAAATCACCGATAACACCCGAATCATAGTGATCGAATCAGAACGTCAGGTGATTGGTATTCTGGTCGATAGCGTGGCTGAAGTGGTATATCTGCGTTCGTCTGAAATCGATACTACGCCAAGCGTGGGTACCGATGAAAGCGCCAAGTTTATCCAGGGTGTCAGCAACCGTGATGGTAAGTTGCTGATCTTGGTCGACTTAAACAAACTGTTGACCGAAGACGAATGGGACGAGATGGCCCACCTGTAATGGATACTTTTCTGGCAAGCCATGGGCCTGCAATTGCAGCAGGCCTGGCCGCTTTGTTACTGCTGTTGCTGATCATGCTGTTGCGGGTTAAGCGCTCGCAAAGAGTTACGGCGGATAGTCTCAGGCAGAAAAATCGCTCTTTGGAAAAAGAGCTGCAGAAAAACACTAAACAGCTGCTTGAAGTACGATCGGTTATGGTCGGGCTCGGACAAAAGTTGAGTGAACAGCAGGACATCATCCAGCATCTTAATGAACGGATTGTCGAGCTGGAACAGGCCGACAGCGATGGACGACTCTATTCCAGAGCGACTAAAATGGTTCAGCTGGGCGCGGATATCAACGAGTTGATTGAAGAGTGTGAGTTGCCTAAAGCGGAAGCGGAGCTGATGATGTCACTGCAGAAGAAGCTGGCGGGCAAAGAGAAAGTGCCGCCACTGGCCAGTAGCCCGGAACAGCGTGCTCAGAATCGGCCGCCACGCAGGATGAGAAAATAGTACCAGCAGATTTAACCAAAAGAGGATGCGATAGCATCCTCTTTTATATTGCCACTGTAATAAATAGTGTCTTGAAATCAAATCCATTAATTATTAACAGTTTCTTACTTAGTTTCGTGATGTGAAGTCGAGTAATTTGGTTTTGTCGGTTTGTTGCTGTGATAAAATAACACCTCACCTTCATCTTATAGACAGTTCATGCTAGAAGTTAAAAACCTTGCCGCAATCCGCGACGAAAGAGTCTTGTTCGAATCCCTTTCGTTCACCATTCAGACTGGTGAACTGGTCCAGATAGAGGGCCGGAACGGGACAGGTAAAACCACCCTATTGCGTATTATTGCCGGACTCGGCGACCGAGACGACGGTGAAATTTTTTGGCAGCAGCAACCGATCGAAGCGTACCGCGATGTCTACCACAGTGATTTGTTGTTTCTTGGTCATCAGACCGGGGTTAAACGCGAACTGACCGCGTATGAAAATTTACGGTTTTATCAGGCGGTCTATTCAGGGCAGACGCCAAGCAAGGAAGTCATCTACGAAGCGCTGGTTAAGGTTGGCCTGGCTGGTCGGGAAGACGTTCCGGTAGGTCAGTTATCGGCTGGTCAACAGCGCCGGGTGGCCCTGGCACGGTTATGGCTGAGCAAGCAGCAACTGTGGATCCTGGATGAGCCTCTTACCGCGATTGATAAACAAGGTGTCAAGGTGCTGGAAGCCCTGTTCCTTGAACACGCAAATGATGGTGGCATTGTTATCCTGACCACGCACCAGGATATGTTTGCTGATAACCCGAAACTAAGAAAAATTAAACTGGGCAACTGATTATGCTGGCCATTATGAACAGTATTATTCGACGTGAGCTGCTTATAGCATTTCGTCGTAAAGCGGATATTCTTAATCCGCTGTGGTTTTTCATTATTGTCATTACCCTTTTTCCGCTCAGTATCGGTCCGGAGCCTCAACTGCTGGCCAGGATTGCGGCGGGTATCGTCTGGGTGGCGGCGTTGCTGTCGGCACTGTTGTCACTGGAGCGTCTTTTCCGTGATGACTATCAAGACGGTGCTTTGGAACAAATGATGCTTATGCCTGTCCCACTACCGATAGTGGTGATCGGTAAAGTGATAGCGCACTGGTTGCTGACCGGTTTACCCTTGATTCTGATCAGCCCGTTACTGGCAGTGTTGTTGTCACTGGATTTTGCTACCTGGGCAGCCGTGGTTCTGACTTTACTGGTCGGTACGCCGACATTAAGTTTTATCGGCGCGATAGGGGTCGCACTGACGGTGGGTTTGCAAAAGGGTGGGGTATTACTCAGTTTGCTGATTTTGCCGCTCTATATCCCAATTCTGATCTTTGCCACCTCCGCGATTGATGCTGCTGCGTTGGGGATGGCGTATAACGGACAATTAGCGATATTGGGTGCTATGTTTATGGGCGCGTTAACGTTAACGCCATTTGCGATTAGTGCAGCGTTGCGCGTCAGTGTTAACTGATATCAAAGCACTGCGAAACAGATTAAGTCAAAATATCGGTTGGCCGCTCGGAAAAGCGTGCCGATCGTCAACTGAAAGTGAAGAGTGAGAAAGAACAATGTGGAAATGGCTACATCCTTACGCTAAGCCCGAGACCACTTACCAACTGTGCGGTAAGTTATTGCCCTGGTTTGCATTGTTAGCGCTGTTGTTGATGGTGTCCGGAACAGTTTTAGGGTTAGCATTTGCACCGGCTGATTATCAGCAAGGTGATAGCTTCAGGATCATTTATATCCATGTGCCTGCCGCGATCTGGTCGATGGGGGCCTACATGTCAATGGCTATTGCGGCGTTTATCGGGCTGGTTTGGCAAGTCAGGCTTTCCGATATGGCCGCCGCTGCGATGGCTCCGATCGGCGCGGTATTCACTTTCATCGCTCTGCTAACCGGTGCCATCTGGGGCAAACCTATGTGGGGTACATGGTGGGTCTGGGATGCCCGTCTGACGTCAGAACTGATTCTACTGTTCCTTTACCTGGGCGTTATTGCTCTGTCGCGCGCGTTTGATGACCAAAAGACGGCGGCAAAAGCGGCGGGCATTCTTGCCATTGTTGGCGTAGTGAACCTGCCGATTATTCACTTCTCAGTCGAGTGGTGGAACACGCTTCACCAAGGTGCCACCATTACAAAATTTGCTAAGCCGTCCATTTCTAGTGATATGCTCTGGCCACTGTTGCTGAATATCTTTGGCTTTGCGTTTTTCTTTGGTGCCGTCACTATGGTTCGGCTCAGAAATGAAATCATCAGCCGTGAAAGCCACCGCCCGTGGGTGGTTAAACTCGCCAGTGAACGTCGATAAGGAGGAAACCCACCATGCATTTTGAGACGTTGTCAGAATTCTTTAATATGGGAGGTTACGCCAGCTATGTGTGGAGTGCCTTCGGAATTACTTTTTTATCTTTATTAATTTTGCTGGCAGTTAGCGTTCGGCGAGGACATCAGTTACTGGATGAAGTGCAAGCTAAAGTTGCGCGTCAACAGCGTATTGATGCGGCTAAAAACCTGGAGAACACACTATGAACCCAAGACGTAAAAAACGACTCAGCATTGTGCTGGCCGTGCTGATTGGTATCTCTGCCACCATCGGTTTGATTCTGTATGCATTAAATCAAAATATGGATCTGTTCTATACACCGACCGAACTGGTCAATGGTAAACCAGACGGAACCAAACCTGAGGTCGGCCAACGGTTACGAATCGGTGGTATGGTAGTGGAAGGTTCAGTACAGCGTGATCCTCAGTCTCTGAAAGTCACTTTTGACCTGCATGATGTTGGCCCTAAGGTCAAAGTCGTTTATGAAGGTATTTTGCCGGATCTGTTCCGAGAAGGTCAGGGCATTGTTGCTCAAGGTGAGTTGATCAACGCAACCACGGTACAAGCTTACGAAGTGTTAGCCAAACACGACGAAGAGTATATGCCGCCTGAAATCGCTGAAGCGATGGAAAAAAATCATCAGCCGCTTAAATACACTCAACAACAACAACAAGGAAGCGATCAATGATTGCTGAGTTTGGTCATTTTGCCTTAATCGTCTCGCTGGCTATGGCGGTACTGCTGAGTATTCTGCCTTTAGCTGGCGCGTCCAAGAATAACGCTCTGTTGCTCAATTCAGCCCGACCACTGTCGTGGGGCATGTTTTTGATGTTGCTGCTCTCCTTCGGCATTTTGTCATGGGCGTTTTACACCAATGATTTTACCGTTCAGTACGTCGCGACGAACTCTAACAGTCAACTGCCTTGGTACTATCGTCTCACCGCGGTATGGGGTGCCCACGAAGGTTCCCTGTTGCTTTGGGTACTGATCCAGGCAGGTTGGACCGTGGCGGTCGCCAGCTTTTCCCGCGGTATGCCGCAAGAATCCGTGGCGCGTGTTCTGGCGGTCATGGGGATGATTTCAGTGGGTTTCCTGCTGTTTATCATCGTTACCTCAAACCCGTTCCTGCGTACACTGCCGAGTTTCCCGGTTGATGGCCGCGATCTGAACCCTCTGTTACAGGATCCAGGCCTGATCGTTCACCCACCTATGCTCTACATGGGCTATGTAGGTTTCTCGGTTGCCTTTGCTTTTGCTATTGCATCGCTGATGACCGGCCGTTTGGATACGGCATGGGCACGCTGGTCTCGTCCATGGACAACCGCAGCATGGCTATTTTTGACCCTGGGCATCGCGCTGGGCTCCTGGTGGGCATACTACGAGCTTGGCTGGGGTGGCTGGTGGTTCTGGGATCCAGTAGAAAATGCTTCATTCATGCCTTGGCTGGCTGGTACGGCGTTAATGCACTCACTGGCGGTCACCGAAAAACGCGGCACTTTCAAAGCCTGGACCGTATTACTGGCGATTCTGGCGTTTTCATTGAGCCTGTTGGGAACATTCCTGGTACGTTCCGGTATCTTGGTTTCTGTACACGCGTTTGCGTCCGACCCGGCTCGGGGTATGTTTATCCTGGCCTTCCTGGTGTTTGTCATCGGCGGTTCGCTGCTGCTGTATGCGGTGAAAGGGGCTGCAATTCGGGTGCGGGGTAAATTTGATCTGTTCTCACGTGAAAACGCACTGCTGGCGAATAATATTCTACTGTTGACGGCTCTGGTCGTGGTACTGGTTGGAACACTGTTGCCGCTGGTACACAAACAGATTGGTCTGGGTTCAGTATCGGTAGGGGCTCCGTTCTTTAACATGTTGTTTGCCTGGCTGATGATGCCGTTCGCGTTCCTGCTGGGCATTGGCCCGCTGATCCGCTGGAAGCGCGACCACCTGTCTAGCCTGTTAAAGCCAATGTTGGTATCCGGTGTTGCATCGGTCGTCCTGGCAGCGTTAATGGTTGCTCTGCTTGCTGATGAGTTTACCGCAATGGCCTTTGTCGGCTGGCTGATGGCCTGGTGGATTATCTTGCTGCATGGTCTGGAGATGTACCAACGTGCGACCCACCGTCATGATTTGCTGACCGGGATTAAGAAATTGCCACGCAGCCACTGGTCAATGACCCTGGCCCATATTGGCCTGGCAGTGACGGTTATCGGTATCACTATGGTACAGAATTTCAGTGTTGAACGTGATGTGCGCCTGGCACCGGGCGAACAGTTCCAGATCCAGAACTACGATTTCCATTTCACTGGTCTGAGAGATAAAGACGGTCCGAACTATGACGGCTATATCGCTGATTTCGAAATTCGCCACCAAGGTAAGCTAATCAATACGCTACATGCTGAAAAACGTTTCTATACCACGGCCAAATCAATGATGACTGAAGCCGCGATTGATGCAGGCGTTATGCGCGATCTGTATGTTGCTATGGGCGAACGGCTTGGCAACACCGATGCCTGGGCTGTCCGGTTGTACTATAAACCGTTTGTCCGTTGGATCTGGGCCGGCGCCTTGCTTATGGCCTTAGGCGGTGCGATTGCCATCAGTGATAAACGCTACCGTTTCCGTCGTACTCTCAAAGAGCAGGAGGCATAAATGAACAAGAAGATACTGTTTATTCCGCTGCTGGCATTTCTGGTCTTGGTCGGTGTGTTTGCCACCCAGTTGGTGAAGAACTCTGGCGGTGATGATCCGACCAAACTGGAGTCTGTTTTAATTGGCAAATCTGTCCCGAATTTCCGGCTGGAAGACCTGGCCGAACCGGGTAAATTGTATGATCAGGCCATTTTTAAAGGTGAGCCACTGCTGCTTAACGTTTGGGCTACCTGGTGTCCGACCTGTTATGCCGAACACCAGTACTTAAACCAACTTTCGGGTGATGGCGTAAAAATTATTGGTCTCAACTACAAGGATCAGCGCGATAAAGCAGTGACTTGGTTGAACGACCTTGGCAATCCATACCTTATCAGCCTGTTTGACGGCGATGGTATGTTAGGGCTTGACCTCGGGGTTTATGGAGCTCCTGAAACCTTCCTGATCGATAGCAAAGGGATTGTTCGTTACCGCCATGTGGGAGATGTAAATCCAGTGAACTGGGAAAAAACATTGAAACCACTTTATGAACAAATGGTCATGGAGGCTTCACAATGAAACATTGGCTAATAGCACTGGTGCTGCTGTTTACCAGTGCCAGTTTTGCTGCGATCGATGTGTATGACTTCAAAACGCCCGAGCAAGAGCAGCAGTTTCATGAGCTGAATGCAACGCTGCGATGCCCGAAATGTCAGAACAACACCATCGCGGATTCAAACGCTGAGCTGGCCAAAGACCTGCGCCAAAAAGTGTATGAAATGACTGTAGAAGGTAAATCGAAAAGCGAAATCGTCGATTATATGATTGCCCGTTACGGTAACTTCGTGACGTATAAACCTCCTTTTACGGCGGCGACCTCTATTTTGTGGTTTGGTCCGTTGGTGGTATTGCTTATCGGCTTTGGTTTTATTGTGCGTCGCAGCAGAAAAGCTAAGCAGGCGGTGCAGACGGTAGAGAAGTGGGATCAGGACAAGGAGGCGAAACTGCAGGCCTTACTGAATGATGACCAACAGGGAGACAAAAAGTAATGACTGTATTTTGGCTGTTAACTGCCCTACTTGTCATCGCTGGCTTGGTGATAGTTGCATTGCCGCTGATCAGCAAACACAGACACAATGACGAAGTCTTGCGTGACGAACTGAATAAGGCTTTCTTTAAAAATCGCCTTAAAGAGTTGGAAGAAGAAGTTGATGAAGGCTTGGTAGAGAATCAGCAGGAACTGATTGATGACTTGAAGCAGTCTCTGCTCGATGATATTCCTGCCCATAAACAGGTGCAGGCGGGGCGGGTCTCGGCACTGAAGATATTTATTCCTTCAGCGCTGCTGGTTACGGGATTGTCTTACGCGATGTATTTCCAGTTTGGGGCATATCAAGAAGTACAAGACTGGCAGAAAATCAGCGCTGAGTTGCCTGCACTGTCTAAAAAGCTCATGTCTCCGGAAGCGCGTAACATGACAGAGCAGGAACTGACGGATTTAAGCCTTGCTCTGCGGACCCAGCTACATAAAAAACCTGATGATGCCGCTGGCTGGTTGTTATTAGGTCGTTTGTCGATGGCAACACGCGATTTGAATACCGCGATAGATTCCATGGCTCGGGCATACAAACTGGATGGCGGCAATGAGGATATCCAGCTGGGTTACGCTCAAGCATTGATGAGTTCACGGGACGAAGCCGATCAGACACTGGCACGTCAGCTATTGCAGCGTTTGGCTATGAAAGAAACTCCGGATATTCGTGTGATGTCGCTGTTGGCGTTTGATGCATTTGAACGCCAGGACTTCAAACTGGCAATTCGCTACTGGAGCAGCATGCAGCAGATGATCGGTGAAGACGATCCTCGTTTCGATATGTTGACGCAAAGCATCGCCAGCGCAGAACGCAATCTGAATAAAGAAGTGCAGTCGGCCAATGGTAAAGCGGTACCCGTCACCATCAACCTTGGTGCCAATGCCCAGCCAGACCCGAGTGCGATTGTTATCGTGTCGGTTCACACCGCAGATGGCGCGCCAATGCCGGTAGCTGCAGCGCGATATCAGATGGGTGATTTTCCTCTCAATGTCGAACTGGATGATTCCAACAGTATGGTTCAGGGACGAAAAATTTCTGACCTGGAACAGCTAATCGTCAAGGTTCGTCTGGACAGCGATGGTAACGTGATGACCAAAACAGGGGACTGGTTTGGTGAAAGCGAAGTAGTTAAACTAGGGGAACCAGTTGAAATATTGATTGATAGCCAGTATTAATTAAAAGTACTATCAATGGATGCGTGAAAGGCCGGTCTTTGATCGGCCTTTGTTATAGGGATAACAATAACAATGAATAACACCTCTCGCGCTTTGTGGCTCACACTTTCACTGTCAGTGGCTATGACAGGGTGCTCCACAAAGCCACAAGAAGAGCAGACGCCTCCTGTAACGTCGGGAACCGATGTGTACGACCCCATAGAAGGGTTTAACCGTACCATGTGGACGCTCAACTACGACTACCTCGATCCTTATCTGGTTCGTCCTGTCTCTCTGGCCTATGTGAACTACACACCAGTTCCGGTGCGTAAGGGTATCGCGAATTTTCTCGCCAACCTGGATCAACCCTCTAGTATGGTGAACAACCTGGTTATGGGCAATGGCGGAAAAGCGCTGGATCACTTCAATCGTTTTTGGATTAACAGTACCTTTGGTTTGCTGGGCTTTATCGATATTGCCTCGGCGGCTGGTATTACCGACCACGGAGATAAAGAGTTTGGCGACGCGGTAGGCCACTATGGGGTAGGGAATGGCCCGTTTGTTATGCTGCCTGGTTATGGTCCCTGGACTGTACGTGAGGCGACAAACTTCGTCGACGGTACCTATCTGCCACTCTCTTACCTGAATTTCTGGGCCAGCCTGGGGAAATGGGCGCTGGAAGGGATGGAAAAACGTGCTGCGGTAGTGTCACAGGAAAGCACACTGGAAAATTCACCTGATCCTTATATTCTTTCCCGCGATATCTATATCCAGCACCGGGATTTTAAAGCCGAAGTGGAGAAGGATGATTACAATCCGGATGAAGAAGCGTATCTCGACAGCTATATGGAAGAGTTTTAGCAAACTTTCAGTTGAACGAGGAAACGCAGATACAAAAAAGGCCGCAAATGCGGCCTTTAGTTTAGCGGTTAGCGCTTAGAAGCTGCGGCTGTACTGCAAGCCCATCAGAATTGCGTTAGCACGAGTGATTGCAGTAAGTGACGTTGCTGGCGTCTCTTCTTTAACGTTTACGTCTTTACCAATCAGGTAAGTAAAGCCAAAGTCGATCGCAGAGGCCTGATCAAGATGGTAGCTTACACCCGCTGAGAACCATTGGCGGTCAGAGTCAGGTACAGAGATCGAGGTTAGCTGATCCTGAGCACTGGTGTCGTACATGTAGCCGGTGCGTAGCGTCCAGTCCTGATTCAGGTAGTAAGTACCGCCGATAGAGTAGTGCCAGCCATCTTGCCACTGGTACTGTTTATCGTAGCTTGAGCCCAGTATTGAACCTTGTAGGTTGCGGAATTCGATTTGATCGAACTTACTCCAGCCGATCCACTGCACGCTGTAGTGAACTGCGAACTTAGTATCTTCAATTTTGTGGTAACCGGAGAATTCAGCGATATCCGGCAGCGGCAGAGTAATTTCCTGACCTTTGTCATCTTTAGCTTTAAATTCAGGGCTATAACGGTAAGCCAGACCGAAACGGTTATTTTCATCCAGTTCATAGACGCTGCCAACGTTAAAACCAACTGCCCAGCCATCGGCTTTGTCGACATTTATTAAAGGCGTTCCAAGTGGAATTGACGCACCAATTTGCATACCTTGGCCAGAATAGCGCTTCATAGTGCCTTGGCCATAAATAATATCCAAGCCAGCACCTAAGCTCAACTGGTCATTTACTCGGTAAGAACCGGCCATACCAAAGTTAAAGCTTTTTACGTCGGTCAGGCCACCGTATTCAGACGCTGGATAGTCATCGGGAAATTCAGTTTTAGTACCAAAGTTGGAGTAGGCATTGATACCGAATGCCAATTTTTCATCTACTGGTACGATCAAGTGAATATTAGGCGCAATAGAAGTGGTACCGATGTCATCACGATCATTTACTGGTAATGCACCACCAAGATACTTCACATTTTTGGCTTCAATCAGGGAAGTAATGCTTTCAAAACCCATTGAGAAGGAGGTTTTGTCAAACAGAGCCATAGCGGCTGGGTTACGAGCCATTACTGCGGCGTTGTCGGCGATAACGGCATCACCGGCAAATGCGCGGCCAACACCGGTCGCTGATTGAGCGTTAAGCTGGAAACCTGCTGCGATTGCCTGCTGAGAAGCGATGGCGATAGACACTGCTAATAGTGACTGTTTATACAGACGCGTCTTATTCATTCTTATTTCCTATTTGATATTTCGCCTCTAATTGGGCGATAAAATTGAGCAATTGCTCAGTTGTGGCCAATCCTGTCATTTAGCATACCGGAAACAAATCCGACCACTAGTAATAAATGTTACAAAATTCAATAATTGAAGGCTAACTGGCAGGAAAATGTGGTGAAAATGCATTAAATAGAGCATTAGCTCTATTTTGGGCGAAAGATAAAGAAAGTGGAGAAAAGGCCAGAAAGAGTCTGGCCAGTGTGAATTAGCTCATCGGCTGAATAATGGGAATAAGCGATTCGGCTATTTTAGCCATATCTTCACCCTTCTCACCAACCAGAATCAGGCTGTTGCTGCCAAGGGGTTCGACGATTGCATTAAAGCCTTTCTCGCTAATATCCAGAGACTGATCTGCGGCAATACCGGCAACAAACAGCGTTACCTTACCTTTTTCGCCCTGGAAAACCATATGTACGGCGTTTGCTTTGCCAAAACCACAGTGATTCAGGTAATAAACGTGATATGGAAACTGATTGACCAGTTTGGATTCGAAGGGCAGCATTTTGGCATTGATTTGAACCGAACCTACCTGCTCGTCTATCGGCGCAATAAAGCCCTGTTCGTCGATCACATGCTTGATAGCAGTCTGGGCCAGACTAGCCTGCACCGGTGGCACGATGACATTGCCCCAGTTGACTTGCCCGGCAAACAGACCGAAAGCAAATGCCACTGAAGCGGCCAGCGACATGGCTCTGCGGGTAAAGCTAGGGCGTACAATATCAGCCGACTGTTTGGAGTTGTGACTGAACAGGATACGGTCCGCTAATCCCTCAGGGACTTCTACATTCATCGCTTTGGCGATTTTGACGTCCAGATCCATCGCGTCATCGACAAATTTACTGTTGGCGTCGCTGGCGCGAATGGCGGTGAGTATATCGCTGTCACGTTTCTTAGGATCCGACAATACGCGACGACGGAATTCGAGTTCATCCATTCTGTTGCCCCCTTGGTGCATTATCTGAGTCCAGCATCTCTTTCAACTGATTGCGAGCACGAAAGAGTCGCGTCATGACAGTGTTTTTGTTCAAGTTTAAAATCTCACCGATCTCTTCACCGCTAAAGCCACCGACTACCTGTAAAAATAGTGGCTCGCGGTAATCGAGGTCGAGTTTCATGATTTGCGCCTGCATCCACTCGGTTTGATGGAAAGCATCGTCACTCACTTTCCCTTCATTCCCCGGATTGTCGATATCGACAATGTCTAACTGCTTGCGTTCAAACCGGCGCGCGTTCTCTCGCCGCAGTATGGTAATCAACCATGCTTTGGCGGCTTTTTCTTCCTGTAAACTATCCAGAGATTTCCAGGCCCTTAAGCAGGTCTCCTGTACTAAATCTTCTGCCACGGTTGGATCTTTGCACAACCAGTAGGCGTAGCGATAAAGGTCTCTGTGATAGGCTCTAACCAGAGCTTCATACTTTCTATGCTTGTCCATGTCTGAGTTGACCGGACGTTTAGGTTTTTTCTTTCTGAAAAAGTTACTGATAGCCACGTCATCCTCCGGATTGAATCCGCGGGGCGATACACGATGAATGGGATGTAGTGTATGTATTCACACTTATTAAAAACTGTTAGCAGCATAAATCAACATAAAATTGATCTGATTCAAAATCTCTGGCGAGAATGTAGTTATATTAACTTTCGTCATCTAGTTAGTCTGTTGGTCTAACATGTTGAGCAAGATGACACTTCCTTTTGAAGGCTGACTTTACTTTCTCCTAATCAGGTAACTGATTATTTCAATTGGCGTAACAAGTTAATTGTTTTATACATTCCAACCACACAGTTATGTGTGGTTTTTTTTTGCCTCTCTTTTAGCGACTTTAGCGACTTTAGCGACGCGACCGTGACGATTATCTCGCAATGGGTTGCTTACTTTTCAATTCTGAATCACGTTTATTTAAACGTTCGTTTGATTCTGTTAACATCCTGATTACAATGAACAGGTCAGACCTCTTATTCTAAGGAGAAATAATGGGCACACAGGAAGTCAAAACGCGCACAGGAGAGCGCGTTGCTATTGTCGCTGGCTTACGAACCCCTTTCGCGCGACAAAGCACCGCTTTTAGCCAGGTGCCGGCGGTAGATATGGGCAAAATGGTGGTGAGCGAATTGCTGGCAAGAACTGATATCGATCCTGCTTTGATTGAGCAGGTGGTATTTGGCCAGGTGGTACAGATGCCGGAAGCGCCCAATATCGCCCGGGAAATTGTGCTGGGGACGGGCATGCCGGTCAATACTGACGCCTACAGTGTTACCCGAGCTTGCGCGACCAGTTTTCAGTCAGCGGTGAATGTGGCTGAGAGTATTATGGCGGGTACCATCGATATTGGTATCGCCGGGGGCGCGGATTCTTCTTCTGTTCTGCCTATTGGCGTGTCCAAAAAGCTGGCGGCAAACCTACTGGCACTGAGCAAAACCAAAACCTTAGCCCAGAAGCTCAATATTCTGAAGACTCTGTCGTTGAAAGACCTGATACCAGTTCCGCCAGCGGTAGCCGAATATTCGACCGGGCTGTCTATGGGACAAACCGCTGAGCAGATGGCCAAAAGTCACGGTATTAGCCGGGAATCACAGGATGCGTTGGCGCACCGTTCACACACTCTGGCCGCACAGGCTTGGCGGGAAGGTAAAATTCGCGACGAAGTGATGACCGCTTTTCCAGAGCCCTACAAAGCGTGGATAGATAAAGACAACAACATTCGCGAAGATTCCAGCATCGAGAGTTACGCTAAGTTGCGTCCGGCGTTTGACCGTAAACACGGTTCAGTTACGGCGGCTAACAGTACTCCTCTGACCGATGGCGCAGCGGCAGTGATGCTGATGCGTGAAGGCCGGGCCAGAGAGCTGGGACTGGAAATCATGGGGTATATCCGTTCCTACGCCTTCTCAGCTATTGGCGTGCAAACCGACATGCTGATGGGGCCATCTTATGCCACTCCGATAGCACTTGACCGCGCCGGTGTTTCGCTGGCGGATCTCACTCTGATAGAAATGCATGAAGCGTTTGCAGCCCAGACTCTGGCCAATGTGAAAATGTTTGCCAGTGACCAGTTTGCTCAGCAGCAACTGGGGCGTTCTAAAGCAATAGGCGAGATCGATATGGATAAATTCAATGTGTTGGGTGGCTCGCTAGCTTACGGCCACCCGTTTGCAGCGACAGGTGCCCGTATGATGACTCAGACACTGCGTGAGTTAAAACGTCGTGGTGGCGGGCTGGCTCTTAACACCGCCTGTGCCGCTGGTGGACTTGGTGTGGCGATGATACTGGAGGTTGAATAATGAGTGAGACAAAAGCATTTAGCCTGAAGGTAGACGATAATCAGATCGCCTGGCTAGCCATCGACGTCCCTGGCGAAAAAATGAATACCCTGCAGGCGGCATTTGCTGAGGACATGCAGGCGATATTTGCCGAGTTAGAGCAGCAGAAATCTGCTCTGAAAGGGATGATCGTTTATTCGCTAAAACCGGATAATTTTGTTGCGGGCGCGGATGTGCGCATGCTGGAAGCGTGCAAAGATGCCTCGGAGGCTGAGAGTCTGGCGAAACAGGGCCAGCAAATGTTCCAGACCTTGTCTGAATTGCCTTTCCCGGTAGTGGCAGCGATTCATGGCCCTTGTCTGGGTGGCGGCCTGGAGCTGGCATTAGCCTGTGACTATCGAGTCTGCTCGGATTCAGATAAAACCCGGCTGGGCTTGCCTGAAGTTCAGCTCGGCCTTTTACCCGGCTCAGGCGGTACCCAGCGATTGCCACGATTAATTGGACTGCTACCTTCGCTGGATTTGATTCTGACCGGTAAACAGTTGCGTGCTAAAAAAGCCAAGAAACTGGGCGTGGTGGATGAGGTGGTCGCCGAAACCATCTTACTGGATGCCGCCAAGCAACTGGTTGAAAAGCATGCAGGCAAAGCCAGAGCGAAACGCAAACTTGCCACCAAAGAAAAACTGATCGCCAACACCAGTATGGGGCGCAAGTTGGTGTTTGATCAGGCCAGCAAACAAACCTTGAGTAAAACCCGAGGTAATTATCCGGCCGCAGACGCGATCCTGGAAGTCATTCGGCTTGGGCTGGAAAAAGGTTTTCAGGCTGGTCAGGAGCTGGAAGCCAAACGCTTTGGCGAATTGGTGATGACTTCGGAGTCTAAGGCGCTGCGATCCATTTTCTTCGCCACCACTGAGATGAAAAAAGATCTCGGCAGTGACGCTGAGCCTGAAAAAGTCGCCAAGGTTGCTGTTTTAGGTGGCGGTTTAATGGGCGCGGGGATCAGTCACGTAACCGTGGCGAAAGCCAAGTTGCCGGTGCGGGTTAAAGATGTCTCCAATGATGGCGTGTTAAATGCGTTACGTTATAACTATCAACTGTTTGAAAAACAGCGTAAACGCCGCATTTTGAGCAAAGCGCAGCTGCAGGAAAGAATGCTGCAGTTGTCCGGAGGCACTGATTTTACCAGCTTCAGCACGACAGACTTGGTGATCGAGGCGGTATTTGAAGATCTGGCGCTTAAGCAGCAGATGGTGGCAGATGTCGAATCCAACGCCAAAGCGACCACAATCTTTGCCACTAACACCTCGTCTTTGCCGATCGGGCAAATTGCCGCCAACGCCCAGCGTCCGGAGAATATCGTCGGCCTGCACTATTTCAGCCCGGTTGAAAAAATGCCGCTGGTGGAGGTTATTCCTCACCAGAATACCTCTGACACAACCATCGCAACTGTGATGGATATCGCGCGCAAGCAGGGTAAAACGCCGATAGTGGTGAAAGATTGTGCTGGCTTTTACGTCAACCGGATACTGGCGCCTTACATGAATGAAGCGGCGCAGATTCTGATGGCCGGAGAGCCGATCGAGAGCCTGGATAACGCGCTACTGGACTTTGGTTTCCCGGTTGGCCCTATTACCTTATTAGATGAAGTGGGTGTCGACATCGGTGCCAAGATTATGCCAATCCTGGTTAACGAACTGGGCGAGCGTTTTCAGGGGCCAGATGTGTTTGACACACTGCTGAATGACAACCGGAAAGGCAGAAAAAGCGGCAAAGGCTTCTATGTCTACAAAGGTAAGAAAAAGCAGGTGGACAAGTCGGTGTACAAACTGCTTAAACTTAAGCCAGAACCAAATATGGCCGCCAAAGAGATTGCCCTGCGCTGCGTATTACCTATGCTGAACGAAGCGGTACGTTGCCTGGATGAAGGCATTATTCTTAGCCCCAGAGATGGCGACATCGGCGCGATCTTCGGTATTGGTTTCCCGCCATTTTTGGGGGGACCTTTCCGTTATATGGACCAGGTCGGCATCAAAGAGTTGGTGGAACTGATGAACCAGCATGCGCAGAAGTATGGTGATCGATTCGCACCTTGTGATGGCTTGCTAACCCGGGCCGGACTGGGTGAACGGTTCTATCCTTAAGCGAAGTTGATCAGTTAGACTGTAAACTCAAACAGTTGAGGCGAACCAACAAGGTTCGCCTTTTTTATAAATGAGAGTTATTATCAAGCAAATAGTTTATAAACGTGTATAAAGGATGCCAAATGGAAGCTCTTGAACTGCTGCTCAACCGTCGTTCCGTTGCAAAACTCAATCAGCCTGCACCAGAAGGTCAGGCGCTGGAAAACATCATTCGTGCCGGGTTGCGCGCACCAGACCATGGCGGACTGACGCCGTGGCGTTTCGTGATATCACAGGGAGAGGGGCTGCAAAAACTGGCCAACATTCTGGTTGCTGCCGCTGAACTGAACAACAGTGAAGAGGCGGTAATTAGCAAGCTCAAAAATGCACCGTTCCGTGCCCCTATGGTAATCACGGTTATCGCTAAAGTGACCGAACATGCCAAAGTCCCTGCTTTGGAGCAATACCTGTCTGCCGGCTGTGCGGTACAAGCGATGCAACTGGCTGCGGTTGCACAAGGGTTCCAGGGGTTCTGGCGTTCCGGGGAGTGGATGTTCCACCCTGCGGTAAAAGAGGCATTTGGCTTACAAGGTGATGACTGTATCGTCGGTTTTCTTTATCTGGGTACGCCAGATTCTACGCCGGTGAAAGTGCCAGAGCGTGAACTGAGTCGTTTTGTGGAATACTTGTAGGCCTTTAAGCCTGTGTTATCAGAAAGGGCTCTATGGATGGAGAGCCCTTGAAAAGCTGCCGCTATGTTTATTGCAAGCAGTAGGCGATAACAAAGTCGATAAACAGCCGAACTTTTTCCGGAATGTTGTCTTTGTGATTGTACAGCATGTAGATATCACGCGGGTTGGAACTCCAGTCAGTCAACACCTGAACCAGATTGCCCTCTTCGATATAGTTATTCAGCATTACATCTGGCATCAGGGTGATTCCCAGGCCATCTGAACAGGCACAGCGCACAACGTCCAGGGTGTTTGCCTGGAAGCGCCCTTTGTCGGTATTGATAACGGTCTCGCCACTGGAATTGGTTAACTGCCACTTAATGAGCGGCGCACCTTTTAACAGATCGTGTTGGCTTAACTCTTCTGCATGCTTAGGAGCAGGGCGTTGACGCAGGTAATCTGGGCTGGCGACCAGAATATCTTTTACTTCGCCAATCTTGCGGGCTATCAGGCTGGAATCACGCTGGGGTCCAACGCGGAAAATGACGTCCCACTCAGTGGGATCAAGCTGGCTAGCCTGGTTGGTGGTACACAGCTCAATATTAATGCCTTGATAACGCTGCATAAATGCATTGAACATCGGCATCATCATCCGCTTAGTTAAATTGGATGGCGCAGAGATTTTTATTTTGCCAGCGGCACCGCGGCAATCATCGCTAATTTCTTCTGCTGTGTGAGTGAGCTTGGCCAGCAGCGGTGAACATTCTTGATAAAACCGTTCACCGGCTTCTGTCAAAGACAATTTGCGTGCGTGCCGATTGAGTAGGCGCAAGTTTAACGCATCTTCCAGAGCCTGAATTCGGCGTGTAATAGTTGCGACCGGTATCAGTGTCTTGCGAGAAGTTGCGGTATAGCTCCCATTTTCAACCACAAGCCGAAATAGGTTTAGATCATCAAGTTTCATTTGGGGGGGAATATTTTTTAAGAGTTCGGTTAATTTAAATGTATATCAAACGTCAAAGTTTGAGACACATCAAGAACTTTTGAATATTTACTAAATCCATACATCTTGTGTGCGATTTATGGTGGTAGTGGAATATTTGTATAAACACGGTTTTAGAGCTACTTTTTAAGGAGTAATTTAAACCTAGCCAAAAATACAAACATAAACATCTAGGCACTTTTAGGAAACTAAAGTGAGGCTCAGTTTTTATGCATAAATCTCACGAAAACAATGTTGTGATGCACCCTGCGGATTTGGCCGCACAACGTAAGTTGATCATGGTAGTTGATGACGACCCTATTTTTCGTCGAATTACATGTGGCATTTTGACAACACATGGATACCGGGTAGTTGAAGCCGAAGACGGCTTAGAAGGTCTGCATCATTTACGAACTGCAGAACCGGATTTAGTCATTTGTGACTTATCGATGCCGGTGCTGGATGGTATTGAATTTGTTGAAGAGGTGAGCCTGGAGTACCCATCTCTTCCGTTGATTGTGGTATCTGCGACGGATGAAATGTCTGATGTTGCCAAAGCACTGCGCTATGGGATTAAAGACTTTTTGTCTAAACCCATCAGTAACGATCAGCATCTGCTCAGCGCAATTGAAAACACGCTGGAAGACTCCTTTGACCATTTGACCGACCAGCGAGATTTCGCCAGTCAGTGGTTCCGGGTGGATAGCGGTGATGTACCGGAAGAGCAGGAACTGCACTGGCATCTTGAATACCTGCAGGAAAACCCCAGTGCAGCAAAAGATCTTTTACATGCGCTATTGCCGGACAAAGACTCTGCCCAGGGTAGCTGGAAATGTAGCTATCGCCTGCTGCAATCGGCAGATGTCATGCCACTGGTGTTTGATTACGCCTGGCTGATGAACGGCCAGCTGGCCTTCTACCTGGTTGATTCCAACGCCAAGGGGGAGCACGGCGCCGCGACTACGTTATTGGTCCGGGCATTATTCAATGACTATCTGCGCAGCCTGAAAAGTTACCACGCCGATCTCAAAGAGATGACGTCAACGCTGGAGCGAGGCATCGAATGTTCTGAGTGCACTGGTCCGGTTAAAGCGCTGTTTGGCGTAGTAGATTTATCCGGCGGGACCATGTCGATAATGCCGGCAGGGCTGGAATGCCAATGGTCCAACGGTTACTCTTCCTGCCATATTGCCGCAGGGGAAAAATTGGGTGATAACTGTAGTCGCAATTTTATTACCCAGGACTTACCGGTTCACGCCGCCTGCCAGATAACCCTTAGTCGGGTTGGCAGCTCCAGTTTTAGTTTTGACCTTTACCAGGGAGGGTGTGCCTGATTCAGGTACACCCTCAAGGATATAAAACCCCTACCTTTAGTCAGTGTTTGTCCGGCACTGATTACGTTATAGTCTGCCAGCAAAATTATAATAGCCATATGGGGAAGCTTCGGCTCCTCTGGCAAGTCAGTCCCTAAAAAACAGAAGAGAAGTAATATCATGGCAGATCACGATTTCCAGGAACCGTATAATATCTTTTACTTTTTCGGCTTTATCGCCGCATTGTTAATCCCGCTTTTGCCTGCGACCCTAACTTGGATCCGCGTGGTAAACGGTTATTCAGTGTTCTAATCACTGTTTTAACGGAGCCGCTTATCAATATAACCAATACACTGCTCAACTTGATAGGCGGTCTCTGTATTTGTCTGGGTCTGCTCGGTATACTTGTCCCTCTGCTTCCAACCACGCCATTTTTGTTACTGGCCAGTGGCTGCTTTATGCGCAGCAGTCCACGATTTCATCGCTGGTTACACCAACATCCTACCTTTGGTCCCATTTTAACTAACTGGCATCAACACCGCGCCCTGAATGCCAAAGTGAAGCGCAATGCCAGATGGATGATCGTCATCAGTTTTACCTTTTCTATCCTAATAGTCCCGTTCATCTGGTTAAAAGTGACGCTGTTTTTGTTTTTGATCATCTTACTGTGGTGGTTTAACCGAATACCTGTGATAGAGCACCTTGCTGACCAACAAGAAAATCACTAAGATTGCAGAGAAGTGCGCCCGCTCTTTTAGTGGGCGTTTGTTTTTCTGGCTCTTGCTCACTTGGATAACCAGGGCGAAGCAGGGCTGTAGATATTCGCCGACGACAAGTAAAGGGCTATTTTGCCTGTTAGCGTTCGGCCCACCTAAGTAACACGTATTATGACAACTGACACAATTTCTCTCATTAAATCAAGCATCAAAAGCATCCCAGACTATCCAAAACCAGGTATCTTGTTCCGCGACGTGACCAGCCTGCTGGAAGATGCCACCGCCTATCAGGCCACCATTCGCCTGCTGGTTGAGCGATACCAGGACAAGGGCTTTACCAAAGTCGTAGGAACGGAAGCGCGCGGTTTTCTGTTTGGTGCACCACTGGCACTGGAGCTGGGCGTAGGTTTTGTTCCTGTGCGTAAGCCGGGCAAATTACCGCGAGAAACCATCGGTGAGTCATACGAACTGGAGTACGGCATCGACACTCTGGAAATTCACGTTGATGCGATTAAAGCCGGTGATAAAGTACTGGTTGTCGATGATTTGCTGGCAACCGGCGGCACCATCGAAGCCACAACCAAATTGATCCGCCAACTGGGTGGTGAAGTCGAACACGCTGCGTTTGTCATTAACCTGCCGGAAATCGGTGGTAACGAACGTCTGGCTGGCCTTGGATTACAGGTTTACAGCATTTGTGAGTTCGAAGGTCATTAATCAGGAATTGTTATGACTTATCTTGCCTTAGCACGTAAATGGCGACCAAACAAATTTGATCAGGTAGTTGGACAGTCACACGTTCTGACTGCGCTGGAAAATGCTCTGGCGCAGAACCGGCTGCATCATGCTTACCTGTTCAGCGGCACGCGTGGTGTCGGGAAAACCACCATCGGCAGACTGTTTGCCAAAGGGTTAAATTGTGAAACGGGGATCACCGCCACGCCTTGTGGCCAGTGTTCTACCTGTCAGGAAATTGACCAAGGGCGCTTTGTCGACCTGCTTGAAATCGACGCCGCGTCACGTACTAAGGTCGAAGATACGCGCGATCTGCTTGATAACGTCCAATACAAACCGGCACGCGGCCGCTTCAAAGTCTACCTGATAGACGAAGTCCATATGTTGTCGCGGCACAGTTTCAATGCCTTGCTGAAGACACTGGAAGAGCCGCCTGAGTATGTGAAATTTTTGCTGGCCACGACAGATCCGCAAAAGTTGCCGGTGACGATATTATCCCGTTGCCTGCAGTTTCACCTCAAGCCGATCACGGTCGATGCCATCCATCAGCAACTGGATTATATCCTGCAGCAAGAGCAGGTCACGTCAGAGCCGCGGGCTCTTGGCATGCTGGCACATGCCGCTGACGGCAGTATGCGTGATGCACTGAGCCTTGCCGATCAGGCGATCGCTCTGGGCAATGGTCAGATTGAGACTGAAGCCGTTGCGCATATGCTCGGCACGCTGGATACCGACCAGGCAATAGAATTGCTCGAGGCGATCAGCAGTAAACAGTGTCAGCGCGCGCTGGATGCAGTAAATCAGTTTGCCCTCAATGGCGTCGATTGGGATGGCTTATTGCAGCAACTTGCCAGCCAGTTACACCGGATTGCGCTATATCAGGCACTGCCTTCCACTCTGGATAAGTCGTTGCCGGACAGTGAAAAGATAGAGCAGTTGGCGCGAGTGTTAACTCCGCAAGATGTGCAGTTAACCTATCAGATTGCTCTGAAAAGCCGTCAGGACCTGTCGTTGGCTCCGAATGAGCGAACCGGCCTGGAAATGGCGGTACTGCGGATGATGGCATTTCGCCCGGTCACGCCGGAGCTGAATATCATCAGCACTGAAACCGCCAAAACTCCAGTTGCTGCGCCTCAAGTATCCGCTCCGCAACAGCTTTCCGCTCAGCCGGCCAGGCAAACGCCTCAGGCCGTATCTTCGGAACAGCCAGCAGCAACAACGCCATCTCAGCCAGCACCTGCTGCACAGGAGCCGCGCCAGCCAGCCCAAAGCTACCCGCAATCCAGTGCGGAACCTGAGCCGCTGGCTGAAGACGATGCCATTGACCCGAGTTACCAACAGTATCTGGAATCTCAAACTGCCGAGCGCGAGCCAGAGGTTAACAACCAACCTCCGCAGCCACAGGCTGGTTCTGATTCAAAACCAGGTTCAGCACCTAAACTAAGCGGCCTGCGCCATCAACTGCGCTCGCAGCGTAAAAATCTCGATAACCAGGGCGGACGGGGCGACAGTACAAAAAAGACTAACGCGACAGCGAAAGAGCAGGAATCTGTTTTAGATCGAATTGCCAAAAAGCAGGGCAGTTCCACTTCGTTGTCGCCGGGCTCCGCTCATTTTGCTAATGCTACCGCCACAGAAGAGAAACCCGCTGAGCAGGAACCTTATCAGTGGCGGCCCAGCCAACCGGTTGAACAGACTGCCGAGCCACAATTGGCGCCGGCATTACTGAAAAAATCGATAGAGCACGACAAAACGCCGGAAATGGCCCAGCAGCTGGTGGAGGAGTCAGTGGTTCAGGATCCGTGGTCAGCGTTAATCCAACGGTTAGAAACGCCAAAACTGGTCGAGCAACTGGCCCTTAACTCGGTATATGAGCGCAGCGGTGACACAGTGACCCTGACACTACGTGAAGCCCACGCACATTTGCATAGCGACAACGCTCAGCAGGCACTTAATCAGGCCATTAACCAGGCGCTGGGTGAACAGTGTCATCTAAATATTCAATTGGGAGAGCAGGGTGAAACGCCGCTGGAGCTGCGAGAGCGTCTCTACCAGCAAAAATTGCAGCAGGCGCACACCAGTTTAGATGCGGATCCCAATGTTAAATTTATTCAGCAACGCTTTGCTGCGGAACTCGACCGGGAAAGTGTGCGTCCAATATAACGATAGTGGGGTTGAATATTGAGATTACACCCCCATTTCACTCACTAACAAATCAAACCAGAGAGATAAACATGTTTGGTAAAGGCGGTATGGGCAACTTGATGAAGCAAGCCCAGCAAATGCAAGAGCGTATGCAAAAGCTTCAAGAAGAAATCGCAAATATGGAAATCACCGGTGAAGCAGGCGCAGGCTTGGTGAAAATCACCATTACCGGTAGCCATAGCGTTCGTCGCGTTGAAATTGACGAAAGCCTGATGGAAGACGACAAAGAGATGCTGGAAGACTTGATCGCCGCTGCGTTCAACGATGCGGCTCGCCGAGTTGAAGAAACCCAGAAAGAAAAAATGGCGTCAGTCACTGGTGGTATGCAGTTACCGCCAGGTATGAAAATGCCGTTCTAATCCATTCAGGATAGATTAAATGCGTACCAGTAATATGCTGGATCATTTGATGGAGGCCTTACGCTGCTTACCTGGGGTTGGCCCCAAGTCAGCACAACGTATGGCCTTTCATCTATTGCAGCGAGACCGTAAAGGCGGCGTTCAACTGGCCGATGCACTGAGTCAGGCGATGACCGAAATTGGCCATTGCAGCGAGTGCCGAACCTTTACCGAAGAAGAAACCTGTCATATTTGCAGCAATCCAAAACGGCAGCAGAATGGCCAGGTGTGTGTGGTGGAAAGTCCTGCGGATATCGCTGCGGTAGAAGCTACCGGTCAGTATTCCGGTCGTTACTTCGTGCTGATGGGGCACTTGTCGCCACTGGACGGAATCGGCCCTTCTGACATCGGTTTAGATGTGCTTGATCACCGTTTGAACCGGGGTGATATCTCTGAGGTGATTCTGGCCACCAACCCGACCGTAGAAGGTGAGGCGACCGCGCAATACATCGCCGAGCTGTGCAAGGCGCACCAGGTTGAGGCCAGCCGGATTGCCCACGGTGTACCGGTTGGTGGCGAGCTGGAGCTGGTGGACGGCACCACCTTATCCCACTCGCTGTTAGGGCGTCACAAGCTTTAATCCAAGAGCCGCAATCGCGGCTTTTTTTGTGGCAGAAATTCGGGCTCATCCCAGCGCCCGCTGTCATTCATACTCAGCTTCTTCGCTTTGGAGCTCAGTCCGATATCCCGTGCCAATACACTTTCTATACAATTGCATACACACTCTGGCTACTTTCCGACCAGGCATACTACTTACACTAAAGGCCGTATTTATTACCTGATTGGCTTAATCAAGCTCCAGAACCTACCGGATTTTGCGGTTTGATTACTCTTTAGTGAAGGAACTGAACTATGACCCCGAAACAGTTTACCCGCTTTGCATTCGTGCTGGCGGGTAGTATGGCTATTGCGGCCTGCAATAGTAACAACTCAACCAGCAAACCAGTGAAAACGGAAGCGAAACTGGGCACTTATTCGACTGTCAGCTGTAAAACCATGTTGGGTAGCAACGAATACCCGCCAAATGCCGTTTGTGGCTATTTGAATACGCCTGAGAAACATGCGGTAGGTGAGGATAAAGGCTCGAACAAGCGCTTCAAGGTCGCGGTGATGAAAATTCCGGCAATAAACAAAGATGCCAAGCCGGACCCGATTGTCTTTCTGACGGGTGGCCCTGGTTCCTCGGCTATTAATATGGCGGGAGAGTTAACCCAGAAGCCAATGAACTATTTGATTGAAGACAGGGACCTCTATCTGGTGGACCCGCGTGGCACCGGGTATTCGCAGCCGTCTTATACGTGCTCTGAGTTTAATGGCATGGTACCTACGTCTGCGCAGTTGGCGGCGTGTCGCAAGCGCCTGGCTGATAAAGGGGTGGATTTTGCGGCCTTCCAGAGCGTGCAGCTGGCCAACGATATTATTATGCTTCGAAAGGCACTGAAAATTGACAGCTGGAATCTGTATGGCATTTCCTATGGTACTCGCCTGGCCGAAACTATAGTTCGGGAAGATTCAAGTGGTATCCACAGCGTAGTCATGGATGGGGTGTTCCCGATAGAGGTTAATGGTATTTCCGATGCGCCATGGGGTTACTATTACAATTTAAACCGCGTCGTGCAGGCCTGTACCAACACTGATTGGTGTGAAGGGCACAAGGTGCATGTGATGATTGAAAAGGCAATCAGTGATCTGCAGAACATGGGTAAGCCAGAAGCTGCGGCGCGCTACATCAGTACTATTTCGGAAAACATGGGCAATAGCGGGGTGATCCAGTACATCAATGCGGTGGATGGCGATCTCAGCTATGCGATTGAACAAGATGAAGAGGAAGACGAGGAGGTCTTTTACGCCCCGATGGCCTTCTCGATAGTCTGTTCTGAAGAATACCCGTTTTTAGGTCAAACAGCATTGTCCGAGCCCGATAAAAAACTTTGGTCTCAGGGCACTCAGATTGTGGTCGATAAGATGAATCATATGGGTTTTAGTAAAGAAAACTGTAAAGTCTGGGATGTAAAACCGGCAGGCGATATTGAAACTCAACCGGTCAGTAACCATCTTCCGACACTGGTACTTAATGGCCGAAATGACGAACAGACTGCTCCGGAATGGGGGGATCTTGCGCTCAAACATAAGTTCGCTGGCTTTAGGGCGACCAATAATTGGGGTGGACATGTTCAACTGTTATCAGATAACCCGCACCGTAAATGTATCGATGGCATAGTGACGAATTTTCTTGATGAGTACTACAACGAGCGAACAAACGGGTCTATCGACCCAACGGAGTGTGTCAGTAAAATTCCCAAATTTACGTACCCGATGCCGACTGCGGAGGATCAAGAGTAGTCTGGCTGGCTTGATATGGCGAAAGGCTCGCAACGCTAAGTTACCAGTAAGCAATAGAGAAAAGCAAAAAGCCGCAATCGCGGCTTTTTTAACATTTTATAATCGAGGTTCAGGATACTAGGTTAACCGTTCCAACTCGGCTATGGTGTCCATCGCTTGCTGGTTGGAGCTGCCGCAGACACTCGGGCACGGTTTAAACGCCAGGCACACTTTCGGCCGCTCCGGCTTACCGAACAACTTACACAGATTCTGTTCATTTAGCTGTACGCAGCGCACTCCGGCAGGCTTGCCATGAGGCATTCCCGGAATAGCGGATGAGATGCTGGGAGCGATACAACATGCCCCGCAACCTAGACGACACTCCATCTTAGCGACCTTCTTGATTGATTCGGGCGGATAGTAGCAAAATTCCAAGCGTGACACAGCTCATATTTTACCCTTGAACTTTATAGGTGATAGCGGTATAAAACCCACCCACACAGCAGTTGAGTAGAGTTTGATGAGTACACCATTTTGGCAGAGCAAAAGTCTGGAACAGATGACCGAACAGGAATGGGAGTCTCTGTGCGATGGCTGTGGTAAATGTTGCCTGCACAAGCTAATGGACGAAGATTCTGACGAAGTCTACTACACTAACGTGGCCTGTAGTTGGCTGAACAGCGACACCTGCTCCTGCAAAGATTACCCGAATCGTTTCAATTCCGGCGAAGAGTGCCTGAAACTGACCCGCGACAAAATCGCCGAATTCAACTGGCTGCCAGACACCTGCGCCTACCGGCTATTAGCCGAGGGTAATCCCCTTCCTGAGTGGCACCCGCTGATCACCGGCTCAAAAGCCGCCATGCATGCCGCAGATGAGAGCGTGCGCAATAAAGTCGTCTATGAAATCGATGTGGTGGACTGGGAAGACCATATCCTGAATCATCCGAATAAGTAACCGCTAGCGGCTTGGTCAGTGAGCTCGCCAGGTCATCAATCCGTATCTGAATTGCCAATCAGGCAGAGTTAGGTGGGTTTAGCCCCTGCGGATACAGGGGCTAAGAGGGTTTTAGGCTTGTTTAGGTTCAGGCGTAAGCGTCTCTTCGCCTTGGTTGGCTTTGTCCAGCATCTTACGAATAATCACAGAACACACCAGCGCGATAGCAACCATTACCACGGCCAGTACCGTCAGTAGCTGGAAGTAATCGCCGTATACGGTCTGTACAATTTCCTGGGTGATCTCCTGGCCTTTTTCCAGCGCGATAGAGGTAGAGAACACCGCACCAACAATGCCGCTAAGTGCGATGGCAACTGAAAACAGGCTGACTGAGAAGTTCTCAATGTGCTTAGGTGCCACTGACAGGATAAATGCCACCACCAGACTGCCAACGATCACTTCTGCAAACGCCTGGAAGAAGTGGATGGCCAGGAACACTTCCGGACGAATCACCGCATCAGCTCCCACTTGAGTGACGGCCAGAGTCAGAATACCAAACGCGATGGCAGTCATGATAAAGGCAAAGCCGATTTTGGTCGCAGTAGAAAAGTTGATGCCACGTTTTTCCAGTGAGGAAAAAGTCACCGCAATCACAGGACCGGCGACAATACACCACAGCGGGTTCATTGCCATTGAGGCTTCTGGAGCAATCGGAATGATGCCGAACAAATCGCCACGCATGGTGTTGATGGTCACCATGGTCATTGAAGTCATCATCTGGCCGTAGTAGACGAAGAAGCAGGTCGTCAGAACGGTGACGATCAGAATGGTACCCATTTTCAGGGCGTCTGATTTCTGTGACTTCATCATCAGTGAGATGAAATACAGAATCGCCGCCGCGCCAATGCCATAAACGATGTTTTTACCGATATCCATGTTCGAAAACATGAAAAACACTAAGCCAACCATCGCGGCAGACAAAGCCAGGAATGCCATCCAGTTTTTGCCGCTTACAGACGATTGATCGATATCCGCACCGACATTGACCAGAGATTTATTGAAGACAATCAGGGTGATAAAGGCTAAAGCGGCCATTATGGCGGATAGGGCGAAACTGCCGTTAAAACCAATTGCCAGAACAAACATTGGGAACAGGTACTGACCAAGCAGTGCGCCAACATTATTCACCGAATAGTTCACTGGATAGCCGTTTTCAAAGTCTTCTTCTGTTTTAAAAGTGCGCTTGTACAAACTAGGGTAAGAAGGAGACATCAGGCCGCGAGCGTAACTCGCCAGGGCAATACCCACCAGGCTCATCGGCACATTGTTGGCGGAAGCGCCCAGCACCAGCAGGGTGTATCCGGTAGCAAATGTACCGTATGCGATGGTCAGTGAACGGTACGCGCCAAGGAACTTGTCCGCGATAAAACCGCCAGCGATCGCAAACAGTGGCCCAATAGACGAGAACGCGCCTACTACCATCATGGTATCTGCCTCACTGTAGCCGAGGTCTTCCAGGAAGAAGCGGGTCAGGATGACCATTACGCCGTAGAAAGATAAGCCAAACATCGCTTGGCAGAACATCATGGACTTATTGAGTTTATTCCACATAAGAATCTCACTTATTGTGATTGTGTAGTATTTAACACTAAATATTTTATCATTAGTGGATATTAATAAATCGTTACAAATGTCATTTATTGACTACGAGTAGCACGATAATTTCTATCTATTCGGATAGAAATTTCTAATGGGTTATGCACTCAATGATCGTGTAGGCTTAAAGGATTCAAGTCCCCGCTGTGGTAACCGTTAGCTGTGAAGTCACTCCCGTTCACACCGCCAATGGGCAGCTATAACACGCAATGGAGCAAGCAATTTAATGAAGATTTTCAGCAACTTTGACAGTGGCAATATTGAAATTGTTGACCTGCAAGACAAGGACAATATCCAGCTACGTATCCGCAACGACAATCAGTCTGAATTCTATCAGTGGTTTCATTTTCGACTTGAGACTCAATCTGAGCAGCTGCATACCTTGCGTATCCTGGATTTGGCCAAGTCAGCTTACCCAGAAGGCTGGCAGGGCTATGACGTGGTGGCATCCTACGACCGGGAAGAGTGGTTTCGCATCCCGAGTGAATTTGACGGTGACACTCTGAGTTTTTCCGTTCTGCCGCAAAGCAGTTCAATCTATTTCGCCTATTTTGCGCCGTACGGTTATGAACGGCACCTGGATTTGCTGCATCAGGCGCAGAGCGCAGAGCACTGCACTCTGGAAACTCTGGGCCATAGTCTGGATGGCAACGACATGAGCCTGCTGACCTTTGGCCAGCCAGATGAAGGCAAAAAGAAAATCTGGCTGATCGCCCGCCAGCACCCGGGCGAGACCATGGCAGAATGGTTTGTTGAGGGTATGATTCAGCGCCTGCTGGATGATAATGATACTGGAGCCCGCGCGCTCCTGGAGCAGGCCGTGCTGTATGTTGTGCCCAATATGAACCCGGATGGAAGCATACGAGGACACTTACGCACCAATGCGGTGGGCGCCAACCTTAACCGAGAATGGCAAACTCCGTCACTGGAGCGCAGCCCGGAAGTGTATCTGGTGCGTGAACGTATGCTGGCTACCGGCGTTGACCTGTTTCTGGATATTCATGGAGACGAAGCCATTCCCTATAACTTTGTTGCCGGTTCAGAGGGTATTCCGTCCTACGATGAACGTTTAGCCGATCTTGAGTTCGCGTTTAAGCAGGCGCTATTGACCATTACACCGGAATTTCAGGATGAGAAGGGCTACGACAAAGACCAGCCTGGTAAAGCAAATCTGACTATTGGCTCTAACTGGGTTGCGGAGCAGTTTAACTGCTTGTCTTACACCATCGAAATGCCGTTTAAGGATAACAATAATTACCCGGATCCGCTGTACGGCTGGTCGCCAGAGCGCAGCATGCTGTTTGGCCAGGATGTGTTAACTGCGGCGTTAGCGGTCGTGAATCGACTGTAACCCAGCTAGCTTCTGGCTGGTACCTGTACAAAGGAGAGCACCGGAGCTAAGCCTTTTAACTCCGGTGCTGCAAGTTGGCGGATTACTGATTTCGCAAAATCAACCGGGCGTTATGAGGCTGGATTGGGCGGTTATTATGGCCCATTGTATCAACCAGCGCGGCTTGCTGTGCTGAAGTGAGCGATTTTGCTTCCGGTAACACTATCCAACGGACGCCTTCGCTACACGGAGGAGTCGTCAGCGAACCATTAAAGCGGTAGTAGTGATCCAGGTTCGGCAGTAGCTGTTCGACCGGCAGTGACGCGACACTGACTTGCTGGCCGTTTGCAGGCAGGGTTTTAAGCAGTTTGCTCAGGGCGGGATCCTGGCTGCCAATTTTATACATCACAGAAACAACCGCCAGCTGCCCGTCTGCATTAGCATGGACGAAATGTGCTTCAAGCGGAAACTGTTGGTCATTCAACCGGTTTTCAGATGGGGTATGAAAATGGAACTGTTTCAGGGTAAATTTCTGCCCGTCTAGTTCCAGTGTATTGTCGCCGGCAACACTGGCCTGAATCGTGTGGCCATTATTGTTGAGCTGAGTCACCATGCCTGGGTAGCTTAGTTTAAGCGGCTCAAGATTCGCTTCAGTAGCCGATTGAATATTCACCGGACTCTGGTTTTGTCCTGTCGCACAGGTCTTGGCGACCTCACCCCAGTGCTCTGGGCCATGCGCGCCATGATATCCCCATCCCTCTGCCTGAGCGGTGCCCGCTGTGCACGCAGCCAACACTGCCGCAACGATTACTTTGTTCATGGTTCCTCCTGGAATGACTAATCTTCAAAGTTGATAAAACGAATGACGCTTATGTTACTCGTTGCTAACTCTCTACAACTGAAGTGAAAAATTAGATTGCGGCGGCTTCGCTATAGAAAAATGGTTTGATGACAACGGGCATACATAGACAAAATAACCGTACAACCTTGTTGTGAATATGGTTGTAATTAACTGAATTTAAGCTATTTTTAGCCAGAAGAAATTAACTTTCGTTATAGGCTCACCGGTGGCCGAAAGGTGCCGCTATCCGAGTTCTTGTATGTGATTTTTCCGGAGTATGTTTTTTGAGTGAATATCACGATTTATCCCAGCAGATCGCCCAGTTAGCCAAAGCCGAACCCCAGCAACAGCTGGATCAGTTATCCGAGATGGTGGAGCAGGGGATTGATGAAGGCTCACTGGCGCTAATCTTAGAAGCCTTTCCACTGGAACAACGTGAGCGCATGTGGCGCAGCCTGCCATTGGAACTGCATATTGATGTACTGACCGAAATGCGCGCCGATGTGCGGGTCTCTATCATCAAGGCACTCAGCGAGACCGAATTGAAATTCGTGCTGGCGAAGCTGGATAACCTGGCACTGCTCGAATGGGAAGATTCGCTACCGGATGAGATCGTCAGTGAAGCGTTAAGCCTGATCAGCCGTGATGAGCTGGAGCTATACGACCAGGCCAACCAGTTTGAAGATGATCAGATTGGCCGCTGGGCGAACCGAAAAGTGCTGACACTGCCGTTTAGCGTCAGTTGCCGGCGGGCAAAGCAGTTAGTGGATAAACACCACTACGAGTCACCAGACTATATCTACCTGATCAACAAAAACAAAAAATTTCAGGGACTGATTCGGTTCAGTGATCTGCTGCAGGCTGACGACGGGGTGAAGTTGAATAGTCTGGTTAAGGAAGAGCTGGTTACCGTCAATGCCAGCCAGAATCTGTCCGATGTAGTCGAAGCGATGGAGTTCGCCGACCTACCGGTTGTGGCGGTACTGAAAGATGACAACAGCTTAGTGGGCGAAATTAACTGGCAGTTTGCTCTGGGTACGCAGCGCGAACAGTATGAAGCCAGGTTGATGGCTGGTACCGGTATTGATGAAGGGGACGATCTGTTCGCTCCGGTGGTACGAAGCTCGAAAAAGCGCGGCATATGGCTTGGGATTAACCTGTTAACGGCGATATTGGCGTCAATTACCATCGGGCTGTTTGAAGATGTCATTGCGCAGGTGGTGGCATTGGCGGTACTGATGCCAATCGTGGCCTCGATGGGCGGTATCGCCGGCAGTCAAACCCTGACTCTGATGGTAAGGGCGATGGCGCTGAATCAGATCACCGCCGGCAACCGGATGGCGCTGCTGAAAAATGAGCTGGGTATCGGCTCAATTAACGGCCTGCTCTGGGCGCTGATTATTGGTGCCATCGCCGGGATATGGTTTCAGTCTGCACTGCTGGGAGCGACCATTGCTCTGGCGATCATCGTCAATATCATTACCGCCGCGCTGTTTGGCGTATTGATACCGGTCGTGCTGGATAAGTTTGACCTCGACCCGGCACTGGCAGGCTCGGTGGTACTGACGACCGTCACCGACGTGGTCGGCTTTTTTGCTTTCCTCGGTACTGCCAGCCTGGTGTTGCTCTGATATTGGCTATGCTGGTGAGCACGGGCAGCAGATTATGACTCGGCATCAAAGCGGGCCTGGCGAGCCTGGGCCATGGTGCAGCCCGTCTCTGCCATCATTTCCGCCAGAGTGAGGTTAGGGTTCTGTTTTACCATCTGCTGAAGCCGTTCCGGCAGCGGCTGAATAGCCTCGCGTTTGTCGTTAAGCTGGCTTTGTATCCGGTTGATCAGGTAACTGAGTTCGAGAGCCTGAAGCTGCTTTAGCTGCTCAAGCCACTGAGAGAATTGCTCAATGTTGCCCGATGCCTGCCAGTTGCGTGACCGTCTTACCCGTTTGAGTTTACAGCCGCAGGTCTCGGCCTGTTGTCTGGCGAGTTTGACCTGATCGCCACCAATTCGGTGGATTAAGGCGGGGAATGAGATGGTGATTTGGTGCTGTTCCATAGCCAGACAGTATGCCCTGTTCCGCCGTGCGATGCTACGCTGCCAAGTCACCTTAATCAGTCACGCGGCAGAGTGCCGGGCAGTCAGCACCCGGCACAGAACTTATCCTTGTGACGTTCGGCTGGTTTTACGATCCCTGCTGTTGGTTGTTGATGATGTCATTTAGCAGCGCGTCAATCACATTCACCACCTGGTCACTGGCGCTTTCCATCTGCTCCATATGATCGATCAGAGTGGAGTTATCCTCTTTAAGGCCGGCTTTTAACGCCTCCCGGCCGGAATCATGCACGTTCTGATGTGGCGTATTGAGACGGGAGAAACTGGGCAGATGAGAATACTGCTGCGACCCCGCGCCTTCGAAGTACCACTTGCCTAAGCGACATTCGGTGTGAGAATTGAGCGGGGATTCAAACTGTCGCTGTTTGATCTGCATATAGACATTACATTTCCACACCGCATGATCCAGTTTGACGGTATCTAAGAATGACCGCGCCGCCGCAATACTGATGACACCGTGCATATGCTGAGTTTTATCCAGTACCGTCGAAACGATGTCTGAAATGGCGTCAGACGACTGATGCACTTGTTGCGCGTAGCCCTGAGTGTGGTGGATAGAGGACTTTATTTCATCGGCTTGCTGCTGGATCTGATTTACCAGGTGCTCGATTTTGCCGCTGGCGTCATTGGCTTTACTGGCCAGGGTACGTACTTCATCGGCGACCACCGCGAACCCGCGGCCGGCTTCGCCAGCTCGGGCCGCTTCAATTGCAGCATTAAGTGCCAGTAAGTTAGTCTGGGCGGAAATCTCCTGGATGGTGCCGACCAGTTGGCCGATAGAGACGGAAGTTTCAGCCAGTGTCTGTGCCGAAGCCATACTGGCGTCGGCGTGGTGACCGATATCGCCGGCACAACCGGAGAGCTGTGTCAGTGCGTCGGTGGTTTGGCTGAACATCTCATCCAGTTGTTGTAACTGCTGATTCTCTTCCATCAGATTCTCAGCACTTTGCGCCAGACCATTGCGAATGGATTCCAACATGCCACAGCCGCGCAAATGGCTGCTCATGGTGGCGGCATCGAGCAAATTGTTGCCACTTATCTGGGCGATTTCAGTTTCCAAAAACTGAATTTCCTGTTTCAGCCTGGCAGTTTCCTGCTCGTGGGCCGCGCGTTCTTGTTGCAGTAATTCTTGTAGGGATTGCAGTTCAGATTTTGTTTTTGATTTGAATAGCATAGACAAGCTCATTATTTTTATAGTTGTTAATATTACAGTATGTGAATCTGTAATGGGCGAGTGATATAGCATTAATATTCAGTAGCTTAGCATGACTTTCCTGTACAGAGTGTTGCTACTTTCACAGAATGACCACTGGTTACATATGCGGCTGCTAACTCTCTGATTAAAAAATATTTTCTAACTTCGCTTAATTATTTAGCCACTTGAACCGGTTTAATTTAAGTTATGCTTTTAAGAGCAGCGACAAATGAACGGTTGTGACAGTCTAAGGCGGCAAAAATTGAATTCAGCATTGATCCGGAACTGGATGCCGGGGCTATACCAATTTAAACACTATCAGCGTGAATGGTTAAAAGAAGACCTCCGAGCGGCGTTATCGGTGGTGGCGGTGGCGTTGCCGGTTGCCATTGCCTACGCGCAACTGACCGGGGTGTCGGCCATTGTCGGCCTTTACTCGTGCGTCGTACCTATGATGGTCTATGCGCTGTTTGGCACTTCTCGCCAGCTGATAGTCGGCCCGGATGCGGCCACCTGTGCGGTTATCGCAGCGGTAGTAACACCTCTGGCTGGTGGCGATAGTACCAAGCACTGGCAACTGGTTATGACCATGACGGCGATGATGGGCATCTGGTGCCTGATCGCCAGTCGCTTTCGCTTAGGCATATTGGCGGATTTCCTTTCACGGCCCATTTTGCTCGGGCTGCTGAACGGTGTCGCACTGACCATCATAGTGGGGCAACTGAGTAAAGTTCTGGGCATCGATTTTGAGCAGCGTTACCTGCTGGAACGTCTGCTGGAAACTCCACAGCGGGTGCTGGATATTCACTGGCAAACCCTGGTCGTCAGTCTGCTCACTGTGGTGGTCTATTTTGCCTCCAAACGGTTTCGCCCGGCCTGGCCTGCCGCCATGCTGGCGATTGTGTTTTCCGCGGCGTTTGTCTGGCTAACCCATATAGAGGGACAGGGCGTTAGCGTGGTTGGGGTGATAGAAGGCGGGCTGCCTGCATTCCAGGCCCCGCAGTTTGACATCGGGATCAGCCGGGAGCTGGTGATGCCGGCGCTCAACTTAGCCATGGTGAGCTTTGTCAGCATGATGCTGACGGCGCGCAGCTTTGCGGCCAAAAACGGCTATGAAATTGATGCTGACAAAGAATTCCGTGCCCTCGGTATTGCCAATGTTGCTTGCGCGTTTGCCCAGGGCTTTGCCATCAGCGGCGCGGATTCCCGTACGGCGGTGAACGATGCCAACGGCGGCAAATCGCAGTTGGTGTCGATAATCGCCGCGGTGCTAATAGGTCTGGTGGCGATATTTCTCTATCAGCCGCTGGCGTATATTCCCACCGCAGCATTGGGTGTGGTGCTGATCATCGCCTCCACTTCGCTGTTGGACCTGAAAGGTCTGTGGGGGCTGAGACTAAGAGATAAAGATGCCTTTTACCTCGCCGCGGTCACCTTTATTGCGGTGCTGGTGGTTGGGGTGATCCCCGGCATTACTTTAGCGGTATTGCTGGGTCTGTTTCAGTTTTTGCGCGTGGTGATGCGCCCGAGCGATCAGAGCCTTGGCCTCAATGAAGAAGGTACGATTCGCACTCTCGATGAGAGCGGCAAAGCGTCACCAATTCCTGGTCTGGTGTTGTACCGGTTCAACTCTCCCCTGACTTACTTTAACGCACCGTACTTCAAACGCCGGTTGCTGGAGCTGGTGGAGAAAAGTCCGGATGACGTGAACTGCGTGATTATTGATGCGGTCGCCAGTTTTACTCACCTCGATTTGAGCGTGATGGCGATGCTGGCGGATGTGCTGAAGATTATGCAAAAGCGGGGGATTCGGCTGGTCCTGGCCGGACGAAAGCGCAGCCTGCGCAATTGGTGTGAGCGCAGTGGCGTGCCTGTCGGGGAAGGCGGTCTGGTGCTGCGTGCGGACATGTATCTGGCGATCAAACTGACCGGCTGCTACCAGCACGCACTGGAAGAAGGTCAGATTCCTCAGGTGCAGAAAGAGCCACAACCGGATGCGCCGCCTAAACCGGTACCTGAGGTCGCATAGACCAAACAAAAAGCCGCCCGGGAAGGGCGGCATGGCTGTGTGGAGGTTAGTACTTAACCTGGTAGTTCAGGGTATAAGTGCGGCCCCGGCCTTTGTAGTCGTACGCTGCCGGCGCATAGTGTGCTGCGTAAAGGACCTGCGCGCGTTGGCCCCAGATAGTGGTGTAGTTACGGTTGAACAGGTTCTGGATGCCAAAACCGAGACTACCCACAGGCAGTTGGTAGCTACCTAACAGATCAACCACTGTATAGCCATTCAAGTTATTGTTGGCGTCGTCTGAATAGTCGAACATGGTTTGACTCTGCAGTTTGACGGCTAAATCGCTGTCAGACCAGCCTGCCCAGGCATTTGCTTTTGACACACTGGCTTCGCCTGCGTTGAGTTTTCCCCAGCCGTTATCGCTCTCGACTTCAGAGACGACATAGTGGCCAGACGCGCCTAACTGAATGTTATCGCTGATCCAATACGAGGCCAGGGCTTCCAGGCCGTAAACGCGTTTTTTGTCATCCACTTTTTCAATCAACATGGTGGAACGGTTGTAGCTGATGCTTTTGTCCGACTGAGAGTAGTAGGCCGCGGTCTGAAGGTTCAGGTCACCAGAATCCAGGCGGTAGCCCAGTTCAAAGCTATTGGTTTTAATACCGGACATTTTCGAACTATCGACGTTGATGCTGTCATTTAGCTGCCAGTGATCACCTACTAAGCTGTAGCTCCCCTGACCGTAATACTTGGCCGGATCGGCGAGGTCGAATCCCTGGGAGAAGTTGGCCCACATCTGCGAGGCATCGTCGAGGTGATAAATGGTCCCCAGATTAAACAGCCCAACGGTGTAGTCTGTCTTACCTCCCGGAACCGCATCGGCGCTGGTGCCGTTACCGGCTGCGATCTGTTTTTGTTGTCTATAGCCGACAAAATCATCAATGTTATTGACCAGATACTGATAGCGATAGCCGCCCTGAACTTTCCAGTCGTCGCTAATGGCGTAATCGGCCTGGATAAAACCGGCCAAAGAGCCGACTTCCACGCCAGGGTAGCGTCCAACCTGCGCATAAGTGCGGTTGATCAGGTTGCCCGAATTATTGGCAATGGTTGGGTCATACAGCGCCTGGTTGCTTTCTAGTTTATCCTGATAGGCGTCAATCCCGTAAACCAGGTTTAGGTTACTAAATTCTTTTGCCAGCGCCATTTTCGCCGAAATTACATCGGTGATCTGCTGACCAGAAGACTGATAATAAGGAGTGTAAGTCTGGTCTTCCTTGCGGTAAGCCGCTTCTGCAATCAGCTGGTGGCCGAGCAGTTGCGCATCGACGTATGAGGCGCTCAGCATAATGCGTTCTGTACCGTGTTCGCGGTCTGAATCGAAGCCCTTGCGCACGTCGACGAAGTTATTGTTGACGATATACAGACCATACGGCGAATTTTGCTGGCTATCGTAGTATTGCGCCAGCAGGTTAAGCTTCTGCGTCTCGGAGATGTCGACGCCTACCGTGGTGAGGAAATCGACGGTTTGGTTAAACTGCAGCGAACCTTGTGAAATGTCAGGGGTGATGATGTTGCCATCGGCATCAAAGAAGCCCTGATTTTCAGTGTAGACCACGGCGCTGCGGGCCTGGACTCTGTCATTCCCGCCGGAGACCGATTGGCCTAATTTGTAATCATAATCTTCGCCGGAGTTGAAACCAGAAGTCGCGCCAACATACGATTCGAACTGCAGTTCTTCTCCATCGGCTTTTTTGGTGATGATATTGATCACCCCACCTGAAGCGCCCGCACCATAGATCGAGGTGGCACCGGATAGCACTTCGATGCGCTCGATATTGAACGGGTCGATCGAATCCAGATGACGGCTGATTTGACGCGAAGATTGCAGTGAAACACCATCAATCATCACCAGCATCTTACGGCCGCGCAGATTCTGGCCAAAGTTAGTCCGACCACCGCTGCCGACATCCAGTGATGGAATGGTGGCCGCTAAGATATCCCCCAGGCTTTTACCTCCGCGATACTGCTGCTCGATCTGCTCGGACTCGATGTACCAAACGGTGCCCGGGATATCGCTGATGGCTTTTGGCATCCGGCTTGAGACCACCACCATCTTCTCCTCGGTGGTGATTTCATTTGCTTGTACGGCAAACGCGCCGGTGGCGGCGACCGCTAATGCAACGGTCGATAGTGGGAAACTTCCTTTTTTAACTTTCATTATCTTCTCTATGTTGGTTTGAAAAGGCTTCACAAGCCAGGTGACTTGCGAATGACCTTAGTTTCGGTATTTATCAGCGGCCTGCTTCTTCATTGTGAAGGCGAAAGGCAGGCCACAATATGGGGTGAAATTAATCTCTCAAGCGGCGGAGGCGGATGCCACGGAGGTCGGGGTCAGCCATTCGATCATTCCTTGTCCGGAGTCGGTATCAAACAATCGCTTGCCCGCCAGGCGGTTTATAATGCGTGCGCTGCGCCAGGCCATCAGGCTGAGCTGGGGTTCGGCGATCCCGTGGCTGTGCATACCGGCATTGACGGCAAAAATTTTGTTACTGCTCTGTCCCTGCCATTGGAGTTCGAAATCTGGCGTCATCTGATAGCGATCCTGCTCATCCAGATCTAACAGCGGAAAAATCGCTTTCATGCAGTCCGGGTAATGGGCGGCAAATCCGGTTGCCAGTATGATCACGTCTGCCTGGTGGGTTTCCACACATTGGCCGAGGGCATTTGTGGCCGATAGCCTGAACTCATTGTGCTGCTTTGCTATCTGAGTCAAGGTGCGGTGAGGGAGCAGTCTTACCCACTTAGGCTCTTTCAGTACGTCGAAGCGATGGTAGAGTGCCTGATAAATCGTCAGCAGCGCCTTTTGAGTGATCCCGTCCGAGGTAAGCTTTTGACTGGCAATTTCATGGTTTTTCACTTCGGGGGCCAGGTGAACAAAAGCATCAACATAATCCGGCGCGAAAAACTCATTGGTAAATGAAGCTTCATCCAGAGGCTGGTAGTTTGAGCGGCGCGACAACCAGTCCAGCGACTTAGGTTTGCCCCATTTATGTTGCAGGGCGTTGATGAAAATATCTGCGCCACTTTGCCCGCCACCAATAATCATCACCCGCTTGTTGGTAAAATCATGCTCGCGTAGGCCGATTTCGGCCGCATGGAAAACTTGCTCGCTTAGGTACGGTTTGGCGCAATCTGGCACAAACGGTACTTTGCCAGTCCCGATACAGAGGTTGTTAGCTTGATACTCCCCTTGATTGGTGTGGAGGTGAAATGCCTGGCCGGTATACTCGATGTGCTCGACGCGAGTTGAAAACTGGACGTTGCTGAGCTGATGGGCCGTCCAGGCTAAATAGTCAGAAAACTCATGGCGGCTGATGCACTGCAGTTCTGCCGACAGAAAGCGGTAGAACTTTTTGTTTTTGACCAGGTATGCCAAAAATGAGTAAGGGTTTTCAGGGTTAACGGCGCTGACTAAGTCTTTTAAGAACATGGTCTGCATATTGGTATTGTCCAGCAGCAGCCCCGGATGCCAGGCAAAACTATCCCGGCCTTCGAAAAAACGCGCATTAATCTGCGGCTGATCCGCAAGCAGGGCGGCAATACTCAGGTTGAACGGGCCAACCCCGATACCGGCTAAATCTAGTTTGACGTTATTAGTATGTTCCATTCGAACAATCCTTTTCTGGTTTGTTTTTTTGCGGCTTAAACACGCTTGAATCTGAGTTGCTGGTTATTGTGTTCGGCAGTGGTCGCTGCTCTGCTGCGCAATAACCAGCGGATTATCAATCATGTCATCCATATCCGGCAGCATTCTTGCGGCACTTGAATCGGTACTGTGGCGGAATTTAGCCAGGTTGAGCCCGATACGCAGAATGCGCGGTTTAAACAGATCAAACTCAGCGAACCGGCAGCGGTATTGCGGATGGGCGGCCATGTAGGCGTTCAGTCTTTCGCCGAGCAACTGATAGAACTGCCGCTCAGAGAATCCCAGTCTGGCGACCAGCGGCGAGATAAAGCGCAGCGTGGTGACAAAGTGACCTGTCTGTAAGTCATGGATGATCAGCTGTGCAGGCAGGCGCACGGTGACTTTTTTTACCTCTTCATCGAGCGTGGCTTGCTCTGGGTAGTCACGCTCGACCAGGCGCATGTCACCCTGAAAGTCTTTCAGCAGAATTCGCTTTGGCCGGGCGTTTTCCAGTACCAGTGTGACGTTCTGGCCATGGGCAATCAGAGAAACGCCATACTTGCACAGCAAGTGGTAGTAGGGGATGACGACGGCATCGAACATCTCGCCTAGCCACGCCGCCACGCCGATACCAGAACGTTCGATGTATTCCGCGATCAGTGGCCGCCCCTGGTTGTCGCACTCCATCAGCGCAGCCATCAGAATGGCGCTCTCGCCTTGTCTGAGCTTGGATGAAGTGGATTCACGCCAGATCACGCCCAGTAATTCGTGGTAGCGATAGGGAGCTTGTTCGAGCAGGGCGTAATCTGCTTGTGCGGCATAGGCGGCAGCGGGTTCCTGAAGTACCTCGGCCTGTTTGGTACGCAGCAATTCGTCTGTCTTAAACAGTGAGTCAATCCAGTCAGACGCCGTGGGGCCGGCTAAGATGTAACGTCCCGGAATGCCTCGATAGCAGGAGGTGTTCATGATCGTCAGCGGAAGCTTGATATCAAAACTGTCGGGCCTGGTGACATTGCTCAAAGTGCGAAGAGACAACTGAGCCAAAAACTGGTCACCAAACCGTCCCAGATAAATGAGCTGCTTAGCGGCGATTTCGCGCACAAACAGCAGTGACAGTTTTTGCTGCCATTGCCAAGGGTGGACGGGAATATAGGTATAGTGCGCGGTGTCCACGTCAAATGTTGCTACAAGGCTAGCCATTTTATCCAGCTCATGTTGCGACACCGAGGCGAGCAGCAATTGTTGCCAGTCCACGTTGTCATTGGTGGCGAGCTTGAGTATAGAGTTATGCACCGCAACCCATTCGAGCTGAAATGGCTGTTGTGATTCAGGGGCGTAACGATTCAGATCGTCACTGCCCCAACCACGGCGCCCCTTGTTAAAGGCAAATTTAGGATGGCCGTCGAAATAACACTGCTGCCGCTCAGCGGGCAAAAAAGCCAGATCGCGGGCCGTCATTGGCTCCTTACGTAGCATTAACTGGCAATCGGCCAACAGTGTTGCGTTCAGGTCTTCCAGATGTTCGGCCAGGGCGTCATCAGACATGGCCAATAAAGGCTGCAGATCTCGCATCAGCAAAGCCGCTGAAGGCAGAGCGGAGGGCTCTCTGACAGAAACCCTTGCAAGGGACTCTGGGTCTATCATCATCTGCCCCCAGATGTTGGCTGAACCGGTAAAGGTATATCGGGTGCCATCGTCCAGATGAAGAGCATAACCGTGTTCGGTCGCCTGGAACTGAAACGCCTGCTCATAGGCGAATTCGCTCAGAATCTTGGCGACGAGTTTCCGGTTGGCCTGGTGCCAGTACTGGTGTAGTGCGATCTGTTCCATCACCACTGCTCCGCAAAGAAACGATCACGACTGAGCATTAACAGCGCCGAACGTTTGTGTGGGAAATTAAACTCAAAGCACTTGTGGTAGCCGACTGGCAAAATGCGCGTAAACAGGCGTTCATTGTCGGCCCTTGGTTCCAGAACAATGCGCTGAGTGCGCAGCTCATCAATAAACAGATAATGGCTGATTGCCCGCATCCAGGCGTGAAAGAACTCAGGCCCGCGAAATGCCTGTTCCCCAACCAGCAGGTGAATACCGCGGTCAAAATCCTGCACGTCGTAGTAAGGGCTGAGCCTGTCCTCCGCCACCCAGTAAACTTCCACATAGCCGAAAGGCTGACCATTGATTTCACCGATCAGCGGAATAAGGTGCGGGTCTGCCAGGCGTTCGCGCAAAAATTCAGCCAACTGCACTTTTGGCCAGGCCTGTTCCCAGAAATGGGCGACTCTGGGATCATTCATCCAGCGGGTGAAGCGTTCGATATCTTTATCCAGATCGACCACTCGAAAGCTCACTTCGAGGTTGGCATCGAAATCATAGCGGCGGTAAACGCATCCCTGCGGCATGGGCGGTCTGGCCGGGTGAGGCCGATATCGGTTATCCGACTGAATCAGACGTTTTGGAAAATCGGATGACAACTTGTGACGGTGCCAGCTCAATGGCAGCTGATAAAAATCATGCCGGTTAATCTTGCCCTCGATGACCGGTAACTGCTCAAGGATATGGCGGTTCACGGTTTGGTCGTGGCAGACAACCGCGACCGATTCAATGCTCTTACATTGGCACAGCAGTTGGTCGATATCGTCCTGTAGCTGAACCGCAGTCCCTGGCTGGGACAGGTCACTGTTTTGCAGGGAGACCTGAATCGTTGGACATGGTGATTCAGCATAGATGAAGGTTTTGAAGTCAGCCATGGGTGACCTCCTTAACGCGGGCTAACGGATTGGGCAGGTCGAAGTAGATCACCGCCGGATCGGGAATTGAATTTTCATTAAGGTTCTGCAGATAACAGAAGAAGTTACCTTTACAGCACAAGGCATCACTGGTTAGCACATAGCGCAGACAGCGGTCATCTCTGACCCCTTCCTGCAGTAGTGACGTCAGCTGTTGATGCAAAATGTGGATTAGCTCTGCTTCGCAAACTTCCAGTGTGGCGCAGATAGCGGCGATAACATTGAACGTTGAATTGATGATTAGGTAGTAGGCGAAATAGCGTCTGACTTTGTCTTCGTCCCAGTAATTTTCCAGTGAGTCTTTATCTGCGTGTAATCTATCGGCAAACAACTCAAACGCCAGATCAGTGTAGCCAGTCCCCTGGCAATCCCGGTAATAGGTGCCGATTGGGCAACCATTATCCAGCTGCATGACAATATTCTGCTGGTGGGCCAGAAAAACGATGCCAAAATTGGCCTGCAGGCGAAAAAGCGGCACGACAGCGTGGGTGCAATAGGCGCGAAACCAGTGCTTGGCAGCATCCGCAGCGGAAAGGTTTTGAACCCCGGCATAGTGGCGAATCCGTTCAGCGACCAGGCTCGATGCCGCATAAGGATTCTGCTGCGTTAAAGTGGCCAGCACCACCGCTTCCTGCTGAGGATCGTCTGCGAACGGGTTGTCTCTGAATGCCACAAGACTCTCGTCAATAATTGTACCGTCGCGATCTTTTAATCCCATGTAGGCAGGCTCATGCATCAGCTGGAAACCTTGTTCATTACCAAGTTGCGCAGCAAGGTCGTCATGCTGGAACAGATCATTGAGGCGGGTGCCGCGAATCACTTCTTTCAGAGACAGATTCCGAATTGAGTTAGTCAGTTTGACACTCAACGAAAACTTCAACATGTAAGGCAGTGTCGGGGCATACAGTGAACGGGTGGAGGAGGTCGGATACCAGCGATCACCAATTTGTCCCAGGTTACGAATCTGGCCGGTTTCCAGATAAAGCTGCACTGAAGGCATCTGTTTCAGTACGCTCCACTGCCAGGGATGTACTGGCAACAAAGCGTGACCTAGCGTGCTCGCATCAGCGAGGGCATCGGTCAAAACCGGATCCTGGGCCACCAGTTCCCCCAATCGCTGGGTCAAAGGGACGTTGGCTGAGCTACCCGTGGCCAACAGGCTGTGCTCCACCGTCAACCAGTAGAGACTAAACTGTCCGCCAAGCTCCGGAGAGTATTCTCTGGCGTCGTTTAAGCTGAACTGCTCACGACTTTTGGGTGCCGGATGGAATGAATGACCAATCAATAAACCCTGTTCCGCCGTTTGAAAGTTCAGCTTGTCGGTGAACAACTGCGTTTGGTATGGCGAGTGCGTTACCGCATAACGAGTATTTTGCACACTTTCCAGCACGCGGGTGAGGAAGATCGCTTGTTGGTCTGGATTAACGTTGCCTGTCAGGGCAGGCTCGCGGACAACGAATTCAATCAGTTCTTGAGTGGAAATATTGCGTATCTCTCCATCGCGGTGTAGCCGGGCAGGAAGACGATATTCATGACTACCGAGTTCAGAGAAATAGCTCAGCGTGATATGGATAGCACGATTATCGGAAAGCGGAATCTGGTAAACGTAGCAGCTGTCGAGCGGTTGAATGTGAATGGCGGAACTTTCTCGGGCGAGTGAGTTGAGAAAACATGCCAATGACGGATCATTTTGTTGGGGGGGGCGGCTTGAACTGGTGCGATCAAACGGCTCGTATTTGCAATTCATTATGGTTATCTGGACATTATCAATTGAGTTAATAATATGAATGATATTTATTATCATTCGCATGATCAACTATTTTTTGATAATTTATCTCAACTGACAGAAATGAGTAATTTGTTATTACTATCAATCGCTTTTGTTGCAGGGTAGCGCCAGAGTGACCGGAACTCTGGGCTACCAAATTGAAGTGTTGCTGCATGAACGCTAGATCCGGTAGTTAATCTGGCTAGCGTCTGATCAGGTAAAGGAAATAGCCACCACCAAGAATAGAGGCGAGCAAGCCCGCCGGAAATTGCCACGGGAACCATAACGTCCGGCCGAGCCAGTCGGCACTGACCATTACCACCGCGCCCAGCAGTGCTGCGGAGACCATTTGCGGCCGAACACGGTACTGATGCAGCGAGCGCGCCATATGCGGGGCGAGTAAGCCGATGAAACTGAGCGGGCCGATGACAATGGTGCACAGAGTGGTCAGGCCCGCGACCAACAGCAATAACACCAGCCGGACCCATGTCGCCTGAATCCCCAGACTGCTCGCGGTTATTTCGCCTAATCCGATTAACGCCACCCAGCGATGCAGTGACAGCGCCAGGGTTCCGATCAAGCCGGTGCCAAGCAAAAGCAACAGGATATCTTGAGTCGCCACCAGGTAAGTGGAGCCAGACAGCCAGGTAAGCAGCGCGGTAGCGTTATCGTTGCCTGAACTCATTGCGATCCTGAGCAGCGCATCCAGACCGGCGCTCAGCGCAATTCCTGTCAACAGGGTATGCGTTGGCGCAAAGTTATGTTTTCTGCCCAGTAACCACACAATGGCCGTTACGGACACGGCGCCCAGGGTGCCCAGCAGCATTTGCTGTTCCCTGCTAATGGCGGCACCTAACAAGGTGCCCATCACTAAGGCAAGCGCAGCGCCGGAATTGATCCCCAGCACTTCCGGACTGGCCATGGGGTTATTTGAGATGCGCTGAATAAGGGTGCCGGCCAATGCCAGCCCAATACCGGCCAGCATGGCCACCATTACCCGTGGCGCACGCAGTTCCAATACCGCCAGGCTTGTCGATATCGCCCAGCCAGCTTGATTCTTACCTATCAGCAGGGCGGCCGCAGATACTGCCAACAGCAGGAACAGCAATACGCTAGAGAGTTTGTATATATCGCGTTTACGGTAGTGCTCGGTGGGGCCTTGTCGCGCCTTGAGGTCGGACTGTAACTGGGTTCGCCTTAGTAGCCAGAGCAGGAAGGGAGCGCCAATCAAGGCCGTCATGGCTCCCGTCGGCAGCAGTTCGCCACCCACGCCGGAAAACGGTTGAATCACCAAATCTGCTATCAGCAGCATCAGGCCACCAATGACGCCGCTGGTGATGATTTGCCGGCTCAGTCCCCTGACGCCCAGCATTCTTGCCAGCGCCGGAGCGACGATGCCGACAAAGCCGATCAAACCGACTTCACTGACCACCGCTGAGGTAATGAATATGGCCAGAGACAGGCAAACCAGCTTGATTTGCTTACTGTTTACGCCAAGCGATGTCGCCACATTGTCACCAAATTGCAAGGTCGACAATGGCCTTTGCAGCAGCAATAACAGCACGGTCGGTACGGAGATGAGCGGCAGCAGCAGTTGTACGCTAGACCAGTCGTTTTGGTTAAGCGCGCCAGACCCCCAAACAAAAATCGTGGTCAGCCGCTGTTCATGCAGCATCAGCAGCATAGTGTTGACCGAGCCCAAAAACAGGCTGACCACCATACCGGCAAGCACCATATGCAACGGTGAAAAGCCTCTTGAAGCGCTGAGAACGAATACCAGCCCGGTCGCCAGGCAGCCACCAATAAAAGCGGGAACAAAGTCAGGCATCGTGAGCTGAACGGGCAATAGCAAGATGCCCAAGACCATGCCAAGCTCCGCACCGGCCGCAACACCCAGCGTAGTCGGTGAGGCTATCGGGTTACGCAACACAAACTGCATCACAGCGCCGGCTACCGCAAGGGCAAAACCGCAAATCATGGCAACCGTTAACCGGGGCAAATAAGTCAGATAGGTGATCAGGTGCTGGTAGTTCGAGCCGTCGAAATGAACCAGCGTATTCCAGATCAGGCCAATCCCTTGCGAATACGGCGCAGTAACCTGGAGTAACATGCCTATCAGGCCCAGCACAGTTATCGCGATCAGCAGCTGATTGGCAGGCGTATGGCGTGGCGATGGGTGCGCGGGGTTGATGGTCGTCATTGGCGGGCGATAAGCTGTTCGGCAATGTGGTCGCTAAATCGCTGAGCAGCAATCAATCCGCCAAATGTCCAGATAGCAGGAAGTTCATAAACGGCATTGTTGCGGGTAAATGCCATCGCCTGCCAGAGTGGCGATTGGGTTAACTGACTACGTTGCTGCGGCTTTAGTGGTCCAAACATCATCACGCTAGTTTGCTGATGTTCGGCCAGTTTCTCCGTTCCGGTGGTAGTAAATCCCCACAGGTTGGTCGGCTCACGCCAGTCATTACGCAATCCCATGGCCTCGATTGTGGCGTGGGCAAGCGAGCCCTGACTGTGGATACGCAGGGTTTTGTCATTAATAAACCGGGCGAAGATGAGTGGTTTTTCCGCTTTGCCTGCTGCACGGAGCTTATCACCGTTGGCGACGAGCCGTTGTTCGGTTTGGAGAATAACTTGTTGCGCGAGCGACTGCTGATCGAACAGCTTTCCGAGCGACAGGGTGATCGATTTTGCGGCGTTCAGCGGGTGTTTGTTGTCACTGTACACGCTGAAAACCAGGACCGGGGCAATTTTGCTCAGCTGCGGATAGGCTGCAGCCATGTGCTGGCTGATAAGAATGACATCTGGCCTGAGTTCGGTAATTAGCTCTAAATTAGGTTCACGTCGGGAGCCGACATCAGTTACCTCGGGATTTAGCGCCGGTTCGACAACCCACTGCTGATAGCCCTTAGCGTCGGCGACGCCTTGAAGCTCGACACCCAGACTAAGCACGGTTTCGGCCAATACCCAGTCCAGTGCCACCACTTTGTTCGGCGTGGCGGCAAAGCTGGCCACGCCCATTTCATGTTTGATCTCCAGCGCGTGTGCGCTAACGGTGAATACCGATGCGAGTAGCAGTATGAGCTTTTTCACAACTGAGTCCTTTTGCTGATGGGTTTAAGGGATATAACTGATCGGCTGACCTGTTTCCGGGTGTTGAAACAGCGCCAGCTCCATTCCGTAAATTTGCATCAATGTATCTGGCGTCATCAGGCTTTGCGGTGACCCGGAGGCAATGAGCTTTCCCGAGTGCAGCGCAACGAGGTGATCGCTGAATTTGGCCGCCATATTCACATCGTGCAGAACCATGATGACAGTGATCCCCATGGTGTGATTGAGCTCTTTGATCAAAGCCAGTAACTCGTATTGATGGGCAACATCCAGTGCGGAAGTGGGTTCATCAAGCAAAATGCAGCGAGTCTGCTGCGCCAGCAACATCGCAACCCATGTCCGTTGTCTTTCACCTCCTGACAATGTGGCAACAAAGCGTTCAGAGAAATCCCGCAGACCGACCTGCTCAATGGCTTGATCCACAATGGCATAGTCCTGCTGGGTATATCGGCCAAACGCGCCTCTCCATGGATAACGGCCAAAACAGACCAGCTCATGGACGGTGATACCGTCGGTGACTGGCGGGTGTTGTGGCAAGTAAGCGACTTGATGAGCAAACTCTAGATTGCTGAGAGAATCGACAGGTTTTCCGTCGAATAACACCTGGCCATTGGATGGGCGGTTTTGCCTGCTTAACAGCTTGATCATCGTTGATTTTCCACAGCCATTGTGGCCGAGCAGGGTGGTGATTTTCCCTGGCTCAAAGGCAAGGTTGGTTGCAGAAAGAATCGCTTTACCATCGATTTCAAACGAAGCATCGACAAGTCGGAACATAGATAAATTCAGAGTTGTGTTATGGGTTACGAGTCGGTAATGTTAGCACAATATAATGGCAATGATAATTATTTTCATAATCAATAAGATTGTTGATAGTGACAAATAATATTATTGCTGAACAACAATTACCTGCTCATGTCATTTACTATGTCCTTGAAAAACAACAGCCGATTCCAGTTAGGAATCATCGGTTTTACCGCCTCCCTGATGGGCATTGGCCAGAATGGGCTGCTGGTCGCCTTACCTTTTCTTGTCGAGCAATCGCCATTCGGTCTGCCGACCTGGTCGATGTTAATTGCCATCGGCAGCTTTTTGTTTTTGCCTTCAGCGCCGTTCTGGGGAAGGTTCAGCGACCGTCATGGCCCAAAGAAGGTGGTACTCCAGGCGCTGGCAGGTATGGCAGTCAGCTTTCTGCTACTCGCGCTGTTTGCCATCTTAAGCAATCGTGCCGAGTCACTACCGTCCGTTGCCCTAATAGGTCTGCTGGTGGCGCGTATTATCTATGGCTGTACTGTGTCGGGAATGGTGCCGGCAGCTCAGCATTGGGCAATCCTGTTATGTGGTGGACAGAACCGGCTGCAGGCCATTACCACGGTCAGTATTGGCTTGAGTGCAGGTCGGCTAATCGGCCCGCTGTTTGCTTTGTTGGCGCTCAAGTTTTCCCCCTATGCACCGCTGACAGTAATGATGGTACTGCCCGGTATTGCGCTGTTGGGGGCGCTTTGGTTACCAGCCCCCCGACTAATTGACACCAACCGGCACCGGCATGCCTCTCTACCTTGGATTCCGAAGCAAAATCTTTGGCCCTACCTGGCCAGTGGCTTACTACTGTGTGCGGCGATCGCGCTTCTCCAGTACAGCTTTTCACCGCTGATCACATCGGTTACCGACTGGTCTACCGGTCAGGTTAGCGATGCAATTGGTGTGCTGCTGACGATCAGTGCGGCATGTACATTCATCACCCAACTGGCGGTTATCCGAAAGAGCAAGCTGACTCCAATCAGCATGTATCGCTTGGGTGCGCTCGCACTGACAGTGGGCTTTAGTCTGTTTTTGTTCAGCAGTATTTGGCTGTTTGGCCTGGCAATGGCGCTGGCGGCCGTTGGGGGCGCGTTACTGGTTCCTGCTTATACCTCTGCGGCAACTGAGCAGCAAAGCGAAGCCCCGGGCGCAGTAGCGGGCTACATCTCAATGTCGCACACTCTGGGTTATGGATTGGCATCTCTGCTGGCGTTTAGCGCCACCCTCTCTGCCTGGTATCCAGTTTATTTGTGTTTGCTGTTTGCTGGGTTGATTTTGGCCACCGCCGTCTGGCTGGCAAAAAGTGAGCAGGTCCAGCCCGCTAAGCTGATTTAGTTTTGTTGTCAGGGTGTCTGGGGCAGTTATTGCATAGCTTACGTCCCTGACATTTGTATACCAGGCAGCAGCTAGTTCGGACCAAACTGAGCTGGTGGCTGGTGGGATCATAAGTCAACGTATTGCTAAGTTTAGCCGGCAATCCGCAGGCGCTTAACCACAGTCTTGCCTGCTCTAGCAGATAATCCCCTGATAGCCGCGGTTGCTGTTTGTGTAGTTTCACCAGGCAAGCCAACACGCCATCGGCAAACAGATGAGCAGTAAAACCGGGCCGGATGCGGGTCCATAAGCTCATTTCCGAGCGAAAATATTCGAACAGGGTGGCAAGTTGATTTCCAGCCTGCTCGATCAACTGCTGCTCCGAACCCTCAATATAACGGTCTGAATTGAACTGGTAGCCGCTCACAAACGTGGGCTGTACATTTTGCGCCATTTGCGACAATAGCGGCAGGCCACGGCAAGCATAGATGGCGACAAACGCCACATAAATAGGTTGCCAGCAAAGTAGCGTCCAGGTCCGGGTCAGCCAATAGGCGCTACCCGCTTCAGGGTGCTCTGTTTTCAGGTTTTCATACAGCGCGCGAATGGTCTCGCCACTGGTGCCGTTGATCTGTACCCAGTTGGTATCGGTCTCTTCGGGGGGGAAGGGTTTGAGCTGGCCGTGAAGATAAGGGGTTATCTGTCTGGAGCGTTGAAAAAGTTCATCAAAGAATGGGATATCACTCATTTTGGCGTACGGATCCTACTGAGAATTAACCGGCCTCAGCTTAGTGAAAATTAAACGCTATTGCAATTTATTCTCATTTACATTTGTGGAGCGGTATCGGTTGATACAGAGCTGTTTGACCGTTGCTGTTGGCACTGCTGCGGCAAATGATCCCGATAAGCTGCGCCACGTAGAAATGACCATTTACTATTGATGGCTAAAATGCAAAGGAGTGTCTGTTGGACAAAAAAACCGGACGCTATCGGCTCACTAGCGATAAGAGGAAACTGAATGCAATTTGCAACAGTCCGGCTGCTACTCGGTGACCAGCTTAATAGCGGCCACTCCTGGTTTTCACAGGCCGATGATTCGGTGCTGTATTTGATTGCGGAACTCAGGCAGGAGGCCAGCTACGTCAGCCACCATATCCAGAAAGTGTGCGCTTTTTTTGCGGCGATGGACCAGTTTGCCAGGCAGTTGCAGAGTGAAGGACACCAGGTACTGCACTTAACCCTCGACGATACCGAGCGTTTTGCTACTCTCGAACAGCTGATTTCGCATTACGTTAGAGAAGTGGGGGCGACAAAATTTGAATATCAGCGCCCGGACGAATATCGCCTGCTTGAACAATTAGCCAACCTAACGCTTACCGGAGTGGCGGCTCGCTGTGTCGACAGCGAGCATTTTTTGCTGCCGTTTGAAGAGATTGACTCCCAGTTTCCGCCGGGCAAGCACGTCACCATGGAGCACTTCTACCGTCGGATGCGAAAGCGCTTTAATGTCCTGATGCAGGATGGTAAGCCGGTGGGCGGGCAGTGGAACTATGACGCCAGCAACCGCAATAAACTCAAGCCAAAAGACATAGAACAACTGCCACAGCCTTTAGTGTTCAGCCTCAATGTGCAACCGATCATTGAGCGTTTGCATCGTCATAACATTCGCACCATAGGTACCTTGTCCGGCGAGCTGATTTGGCCGGTAAACCGGGCACAAAGCCTGTCTTTGCTGGCGCATTTTTGCCGGGTCTGTCTGCCGCACTTTGGCCGTTTTCAAGATGCGATGACCGGGCAGCATCCGGCGCAGTGGAGTCTCTACCACAGCCGGTTGGCTTTCTCACTGAACAGCAAACTACTGCATCCCCAAGAGGTGCTAGCGGCAGCGATTGGCGCTTTTCAGTCCAATCCGGATATCGATATTTGTCAGGTAGAAGGTTTTATCCGGCAAATATTAGGCTGGCGTGAGTACATTCGCGCGGTGTACTGGGCCAACATGCCGCAATACTCAAACAAAAATGCGCTGGGCGCTTCGTGCCAACTGCCGGATTTTTTCTGGAGCGGTAATACCAAAATGGCCTGCATGCACCATGCGATCAGGCAGTCGTTGGATTACGCCTATGCGCACCATATCCAGCGTTTGATGGTGACGGGAAATTTCTGTCTGCTGACGGAAATCGACCCGGACCAGGTCGAACAGTGGTATCTCGGTATCTATGTCGATGCAATCGAGTGGGTGGAAATGCCCAACACGCGTGGTATGGCGCTGTTTGCCGATGGCGGCATTGTCGGCACCAAACCTTACGCGGCGAGCGGGTCTTACATCAACAAAATGAGTGACTACTGCAAAGCGTGCCACTATGACCCTAAATCCCGCAGTGGCGAAGGCGCCTGTCCGTTTAACAGCCTGTACTGGCGGTTTATGACTAAGCATCAAACGCGCCTGGCAACCAACCCCCGCACGGGAATGATCTTCCGCGCCTGGGACAATATAGAGCCGTCACAACGCAATGAAATCTTGGCGACGGCAGAACACTACATCGCCAACCTGGAGACGCTGTAATGCAAATACTGATTGTTGGTGCGAATGGGGGCATTGGCCTGGCAATGGTGCAGCAGGCAATAACGCAGTTTGACAATGTACGGATATATGCCACCTATCACCGCAATCAGCCAGACTGGAGCCATCCTTGGGTAACCTGGTATCGATTGGACGCCTCTAGAGAGAATGAGGTAGAGGCCCTGAGCCTTGAGCTGAAATCGATAGACTGGGTTATCAACTGCGCGGGCATTCTGCATAGCCGACACCACAGCCCGGAAAAGAGCCTGAACGCGCTCGACGCGGATTTTTTTCAACATAACCTCGCCGTTAACACGCTGCCGACAGTGCTGCTGGCCAAGTACTTCACAGCGACACTGAAACGGAGCCCGGCCCCTAAATTTGCCAGTCTCTCGGCCAAAGTCGGCAGTATTAGCGATAATCAGCTGGGCGGCTGGTACAGCTATCGGGTTTCAAAAGCGGCTTTGAACATGTTTCTCAAAACCATGTCGATAGAGTGGCGCCGCACCGTAAAACATGGGGTTGTGTTGGCACTTCACCCGGGGACCACCAACACCCGTTTGTCAGCCCCATTTCAGTCGAACGTCCCTGAAGGCAAGCTGTTTACGCCAAAGCGGGTTGCCGCCGATTTGATTAGTCTGATAGACAAGTCGACCCCGGACGATAGCGGAGCATTCTGGGCCTATGACGGGGAAATTCTGCCCTGGTAGCGTCAGCATCGGGTTGACCTGTTTCTGCGGCAGCGCGCTGAGCAATACACTACCTCCTCCCAGCTTGCTGCCCATTTCTTGCGCCAGGTAAAAGGTCGCTTGCACACCGGACAGACTTTGACTGGAAGATGCTGTTTAAAGCCTTTTATTTTGTCAGCCATTCAATCACATCCATGGTCAGCGTCTGATCTCTAATACGAAGGTTGTGGCGCTTTAGGCTAGTGAGTTTTTAAGCGAACTGGATTGGCATCAACATCTTGTTGGAAAAGCTAGGCTGCGCGAGAGGTTTTATTGACAGGGGATACCCATAAGGTATGAAGAAATCTCGTGAATGTCAGAAACGAAAAAGGCCTCTGAAATCAGAGGCTTTTTTCTAAAAGTGGCGGAGAGATAGGGATTTGAACCCTAGATACGCTATTAACGTATGCCGGTTTTCAAGACCGGTGCTTTCAACCACTCAGCCATCTCTCCGTTGTTGGCAGGCATAATAAAAGCCCAATTAAACTTTGTAAAGAGTGCTCAGTGCCGTTTGGTTATTTATTCCACATAATTGGCAAGTTTTTTTGCACTAACAGCGGTTAAGCCAGTTTTTGTTGCTGTAACCAGGCCTGAAAATCGCCTACTGCCATAGGCTTGGCGAAATAGTAACCTTGATATAAATTGCAACCCAGCTCTCTCAGCGCCTTCACTTGCTGATACGTTTCGACACCTTCCGCAATCACATCGATATTCATATTGCGGCCCATCGAAATCATGGTCTCAGTAAGAGGGGACTTGTGAGATTCAGCCAGTTCATCTATGAAGCATTTGTCTATTTTAAGAACATCTATCGGTAGATCCCGCAGGTAAGCCAGGGAAGAGTAGCCGGTGCCAAAGTCATCCAGGGCGATTCGTACGCCAAGTTTTCGAATCTGTTCCAGCTTGTGGGCAGCATCGTCCACGTCTTGAAGTACTGCCGTTTCCGTCAGCTCTAACATCACTTTTTCTGCATCCACCCCGGACAGCATAATCTGCTTGCTGAGCTGGTCGACAAAATCTGGCAGGACAAACTGCCATGCGGAAATGTTTATCGACAGATGACCGTTGAAATGGTCTTGCTGACACAGCGCCAGTAAACAGTGCAACGATTCCGACAGAACCCAGTCACCAATGGTGTGAATTAAGCCAGACTCCTCGGCAATCGGAATAAATTTGGCAGGTGAAACCTGGCCAAACTGTTCGTCCTGCCAACGCACTAACACTTCTGCGCCATACAGCTCGCCGTTGGCCGTTAACTGGGGCTGCAAATGAATTTCCAGCTGTTGCTGATCCAGCGCTTTTTTCAATGCGCTCTGCAGTGCCATACGTTCCCGGGCCTGTTCATCCAGCTCCGACCGATAGCAGTAGATCTGATTGCGGCCTTTTTTCTTGGCCTGGTAGAGGGCCAGCTCGGCATGGCGAACCATGTCCAGTACGGTCTCGGCCCCGGTTGGGATCTTCGCGACACCAATACTGGCGTTAACCTCGATAAGATGGTCGCCGATGGCGAGGGGCTGTCTGAACAGGTGCAGTAACCGATCTGACAGGCGGGTATTGCTGTGTTGAGCGTCAATAAGCAGGAATTCATCACCGCCGATACGGGCGATAAACACATCCTCAGGTAGGGTCTGCGTCAGTTTGGTGGCGATTCTGCGTAGCGCATCATCACCAAAGTCGTGTCCAAGGGCATCATTGATGACTTTAAAATGGTCAAGATCGATAAGGTAGAGGTTACCGACTTCGCGGCCATCGGTTTGTTTGAGCAGCTCATGCAGCCTTTCGTAGGCTAAAGCGCGGTTGGGCAGTTGGGTCAGGTAATCCTCAAATGCCATTTTTCGGACTGCTGCCACCGCGGCGTCTCTTTTCAGTTCGGCACCGGCCCTGGCGGCAAATATGTTTAAGATACTCTGGGTATAGGAGGTGATGGTCAGCGGCTGGGTATCCAGCATTACCAGCACACCCACTAAATGGTCATCGCGTTCGAAAATCGGTGTGCCTATGTAACCGGCAATATCCATTTCCTGCAGCAGCGCATCTTTGGGAAACAGATGTTGTACCTGGTCCGGGTAAAAACAGGTCGAGTTTTGTGTCACTTCAGCACACGGGCTACCGGCCAGGTCGTAAGAAAAGTTCTCGGATATCGTCTGGTCGATACAGATAGCTTTAGTGTCTATCCGTTTGCCGTCCGGGCTGATAATGCCGATAAAGCAATATTTCACGTTGAAAATTGTGGCAAGCTGTAAAATGAGCTGCTGATAAAACGGTTGGCCGTTTTGACTGGAGACCCCCTTTGCAATACGTTCCAGGATAGATTGATAAGTCAGCAGTTCTTGAGCCTGCTGGTGACTTGCTGACAGCACCATGATGCTAGTCGACATCACAAACAAGCAAATCACAAAGCCCATGGCATAAATTCCAGTGACAGTGCCACTATCAATCAGGTATCCGTAGCCACTCGCTATTACGCAGGCGAGTAAAAATGCCCCCACCGTCCTGACAAACTTAGCCCGGCGGGTTTTGATTTGCCGATAGAGTTTCGCGCTGCTCCATACCAGAATAACTATGACCAAAAGGTGCATTAATATCCCGGATAAGGATTGCGATCCCCTTAGGATAGATTTTTGCTCACCAAGTAGTTCAAACTGAACGAGTGAAACCGGGGTTTGGAATCGAATGGTGTAAGGCTCGATAGTGTTCAAGACCGCGATCAGGACTGCCGAGACAAATACAACCCAGCCCAACAGTTTTGGTGGACGGACATTGGTTAATTCAACGACAAAGGTGTACAGGACAGGAAAGAAAATAGCCAGTGAGAACGTCTGTAGCTTAAGTGAGATGACCGACTGCTCGATACTGGTACTATTGAAGTAAAAGTAGTTACAAAGCTGGTAGCTACCTCCCACCGCCGCCAGCAAGGCCACAATCATGAATTGTCTGGATTGCGGGTTTGAGTACGATTGCACTAACAGATGCAAAGTCGCAAAGTACATGATTCCGGCGGTAAAGATGAAGCCAATATCAATTAGCAAAGTTGCATCCTTGTCTTTAAGTTAGATTGCAAGGGATAAATATCCAATTCGAACCAATATATAAGCGGCGGTAAGCAACTTCAAACCTACAGAGGTGGCAACAATAAATATCCGGTGAATATGGGAGGTCAGTAAGCAATAACTATGCAAAAACAAAGGGAATTACATCACGGGATGTGGGGATTAGGCCAACCGGATTTCAACTCGGTGGCAAGTTTGGCGACTTGACCTGGACGTTGGTCGAGATAAAGAAAAAGGGCTGGCCTAAGCCAACCCTTTGCGGTGTATGGTCGGACTGAGAGGATTTGAACCTCCGACCCCCGACACCCCATGACGGTGCGCTACCAAGCTGCGCTACAGTCCGATGGCGGTAATGTTATAGAAATCTGCGCTAACGTCAATAGCTATCACAGACTAACGGGCTGATTTACTTGCTGTTTGAATAAAAACGCTGCAATTCGGTCAAACCTTGCATTAATACTGGCAAAGTTGGGTTTTCATCTTGCAGACGCTGATACTGCTCGTCATACAGTTTGAAGTTGCCAAATTTATCGATCACTGTGGTCGATTTCGGGGTAATCAGGGCCAGTTCCCGTGCATCACCGGCGATAATCCAGTGACGTTTCTGTTCGTTGAACAGGTTACGGCCGCTACTGTAATCAGTCGGATTAGACGAGACGCCCAGCAAGTCCTGCAAAATCGTTACCGAGAAATCCAGGTGACTGGTTCTGTGATCGTATACGCCAGAAACCCGGCCTGGCCAATGGATCACCATAGGTACCTGCAACTGATAGCGGCTGTAGTTGGAGTTGGCTCCCCAGCTGTTGGTGCCGGTTTCATTGAACTCAACGCCGTGATTGGAAGTAATGATCACGACGGTATCTTTGAGAATGTTTTGCTGGTTCAGGACCATAAACAGCTGTGACAGTTCGCTGTCCGCCTTGGTAACCGACTGGTTATAACTCTCCAGCAGGTTATCCAACCCTTGGCTGTGCTGGTTGAAATTAGCAACTGTGGTCAGCTCCAGATAGCTGAAGAAAGGTTTACCTTCGACAGTCTTGACCCAGTTCGCCCAGCTCTCAATTGCCTGGCTGTCTGCCGTCTGGGCGTTATCAAACGCGACGCCAGTGAAATTGAAGCCACGGAAAATGGTTTCCGAATAGATATCATCTTCAAAGTTATTACCGCTGAACAGACCAAATTGATATTTCTGCTGCTGCAGAGTCGAGACCATAATAGGCAGGGATGCCTGAGCTGTGATGCTGCTGGCGTAGCTGCTGGGTAATCCATAGAACAGACCAAACAGGCCAAACATATCATTGCTGGAGCTGTAGTGGTTGGTGAAGTTCAGGTTTTGCTGAGCAAACTGGTACAGGCTCGGCATGGTGTTATTGTTCAGTACATCCGCACGCAGGTTATTGACGCTTACCACCAGAATATTGAGGTTGTTAGCGCGGCGTTTGAACTCCAGCGGTTCCAGCGGGTAGGCCACCAGATTCTGCTTGTTTTCATTCTCAGCGCGTCGCTTCAGGTATTCTTGTCGGTCAAACAGGCCATGTTCTTCCATAAATGACTTGGCGGTCATCGGGTAAGAGAGCGGGAAGTTCGATTTTTGCGAGATTACCGGATTGTACAGGTAAGCGTCCGCCCAGACATAAATCACGTGGCTGGCGATAAAACTGATGAAAAAGATTGCGGCAATCGGTCTGCCGATATGCTTATGGGAAAGCCTGCGCTGTTTGCGCCACACCCATTCCGACAAACCCAGTTGCAGCAGGAAGATCAGCGGCAATACCACAAACAGGTGTTGAAGGTCGTTTGATATGGCATCGGTGTTATCGTTAAACAGCACCTCCCATACTACGGGAGACAGGTGCAGACTGATCGACTGATAAGCCTGGGTATCAATCAGCAGTACGGTTAGGCCCGCCGTAGCAAAGCAGACGCTGACTAAACGGAACAGTTTCCGTGATGGGATCAGAAAAGTTAACGGAAACAGAATTAACAGGTAGAGCGCAAACACCAGAAAGCCAAAGTGTCCAACCCAGGACAGTGCCAGATAGAACTGGCCCAACAGGGTTTCTGGCCATGGCGATTGAGTGATATAACGCGTGCCTATCAGCATGGCGGCAATGATGTTGAAAAAGGCGAACCAGTGCCCCCAGCCAACCAGGCGCGAGACGCGTTCCCCGTATGTGTTTCCGTTATCTACCATTATTATTTTTTTATCCGGTTCGATTAATGGTGTTTACTTTCTTCTACAGAAGAGAGCAGGGCCTGTGCAAATTTTTCAGCAATAACTTTACGTTGTGATGCAGCAACATTTTGATTTAAGACATTCGTTGCAATGTTTCCCGCGATCATCAGAGATAGCTCTGGATTGGCGTTATGTTTTTCAAGCACAGCTGCAATTTCTGCCAGGATAAGTTCAACGGTTTCGTCGCTGTATTTAGATGTAATCGGCATAAAGACTCTAACGATGATAGTAAAGCGGCTTATGATAACCTACAATGCGTGACAACTGAAACCTAGCTGACAATAAATATCCCATGAGTCTCCATCTTTCTAACGTCATTTTGCATCAGCTGCGTAAAGACGATTCTGAACAACTGACGGTAAACTTCCGCTCTGAAGCGCTTGCCCTGGATGCATCAAGTGAAAACCTGGTCGCCGAGCTGCACCGGGTATTTAATTCGAAAGCCGGAAAAGGATTTGGTTCCTTCTCGGATGACAGTGAATTTCAAACCTGGCTCAAAGAATTGCGTAAAGGTGAACGAAACTTTTATGATTTCTCCCAACAGAGCGCGAACCGCCTTAAAGCCGAATTGGCCAAGTACCCGTTTGCGGACGAAGGTATTCTGGTTTTTGCCGAGTATCAGTCACTGGCTACTGACTACCTGTTTATCGCCATTATCCCGTCCAATCAGAGCTTAAAAGTCACTGAAGGGCTGGAAATCAGTGCCACTGATTACCTGGATTTGTCCAAAATGGACATCGCGGCAAGAATCGATCTCTCCAGCTTTGAAACCGACGCGGATTCCAACCGTTATCTGGCGTACATCAAAGGGCGGGTAGGACGCAAAGTTTCCGACTTTTTCCTTGATTTTCTTCAGGCTGAAGTTGGCCTGGATACCAAGCAGCAGAATCTGGTACTGATGCAGGCAGTAGAAGACTACTGCACCGATGCCAAACTGGAAAAGCAAGAGTCGACAGAATACAAGCGGCAGGTTTTTGACTACTGTAACGGCCAGCTAAAAGCCGGCGAAGAGGTGCAAATTCAGGAGTTGTCGGGCGAACTTCCCGCCAGCCAGGAAGGGGCCAGTTTCCTCGATTACACCCGTGAACACGGTTACGAGCTGGAAGAGAGCTTCCCGGCAGACCGAGCCACAGTCAGAAAACTGACTAAGTATGTTGGTGCCGGTGGCGGCTTAAACCTCAGCTTTGACAGCCTGTTACTGGGAGAGCGCGTATTCTATGATCCGGAAACCGATACGCTGACCATTAAAGGTACCCCACCTAATTTACGTGACCAGCTGACCAGAAATCAATGAAAAACGAGAGCCAGACGGCTCTCTTTTTTTATTTAGCTACACTTAAACCTGCACACCTGTTTATTCTCTCTGATGCATATTGTTCAGAGTTGTTGGATCCAATCGTAATCCGAGAGGGCGTTCGATGGCAGAACTCCATAATCAAACACGTCGGGGCGTGATTGTCGCCTGGCTGATCGCTGTGGTTTGGACAGTGGCTATCGGCCTGGTTTACGTTAGCCACCTCAATAATCAACATACTGTCCATCTGATAAGAGTATTAGATGAACGGGTCAACGCACTGAAAAGTACCCTCGACATTGAAGCACCTTACCGGCGGGTATCCACATCGGACATGACGGTCTACCTGCAACAGATTGATCTGATTCGCCGGCAACTGATGGCTGAAAACAGCTTCAGACTGATGGTGCAGGATACTAACCAATTGCTATACAGTACCGAGCGTTACACTGAGCTGTTCAAGCGATTTGTGGCCACTGAACTGCAACTGCAGTCGTTAGTTGAACAGATCAAACGCACCCGCATTAAATATGCGGACGATGAACCTCTCTACCAGCGGCTGTATCAGTTAAGCGCTTATGTGTTTGAAGCCATGTTTGGTGATGTGAATACATCTGCCACCACGTACCGTTCACTGGATCTGTTGTTTAGCTATTCGGAACAACTGCCCGACGAGCAAGCGTCTGACTTGCAACGCTTGCTGGCGGAAACGTCACAGGTGTTAGGTGCCGCTGCCCAGGGGAAATACCTGGTGAGGCAACTGCAGCAACATGCCATTTATGCTGCGTTGGAACAGCTGGAAACCGACCAGGATAAAATGATGTCCGATTACCTGACGTTTGTAGCCGTGGTCAGCGCCTTATGCCTGTTTGCTCTGTTCGGCTTGTACTTATCCACCACACTAACCGCCTTCACTGGTGCTGCCCGAGGTACGCAATTGGCCGTTGTCGAACCTCAGCCGGATAACGAATCAGGCCAACACAGCCGGCAGCGATCTTATTTCGCCGCCAGTAACGGCGACAACGGCACCATAAACGTACCTTTTATTCTCGATGCTCTGGGGCATGATCAGCAGGCAGTGGAAACCATGTTACGTGTGTTTATCGATGATCACCTCTGCGATGGTGACCATTTGCGTCTGCTGCTTAAACAGGGGGACTGTGACCAGGCCCAGCGGGTGGTCCACAGCTTAAAAGGGGTGGCCGCCAACCTTGACGCCCGCCAGCTAAAAGACACCGTGGTGCAGATTGAAAAGATGCTCCGAAATCATCATTCCGTATCTGGTCAGTGGTTGGATCAGCTGGACAATCATTTGAATGCCACCATTGAAGATGCCCGCCATTACCTCAATCGCCAAGTCGCCTGACCGGCCAGCAAATCAACCAGGATGCATAACTTTTGCGGCGGTTGGAGGGTTATTACGTTAACAGAATGAAAAAGTGTGCCGTAATCGCAAATTTCGCTTGAGATTTTGTGATGAACAATGAAGTATGGGGGATTCCCAAGTTTATAACGGATACACGGAGAGTTAATGATGAGAGTAGGTTTAGTAGGTTGGCGTGGCATGGTCGGTTCAGTCCTTATGCAACGTATGGTAGAAGAAAAAGACTTCGACCTCATTGAACCGGTATTTTTCAGCACTTCGCAGGTCGGAATTGCGGCACCAAATTTTGGTAAAGAAGCCGGTTTGCTACAAGATGCTTTTGACATCGAAGCCTTGAAGCAACTGGACGCGGTTATCACCTGTCAGGGTGGCAGCTACACCGAAAAGGTGTACCCGGCTTTGCGTCAGGCAGGTTGGAAAGGTTACTGGATAGATGCCGCTTCAACCCTGCGTATGGATAAAGATGCCATCATTACCCTAGATCCGGTTAACCTTGCGCAAATTCAACAAGGCATTCACGGCGGTACTAATACTTTCGTTGGCGGCAACTGCACAGTCAGTCTGATGCTGATGGCGCTGGGCGGTCTGTATGAAAAAGGTCTGGTGGAGTGGATGAGTGCCATGACTTACCAGGCAGCTTCAGGCGCCGGCGCACAGAACATGCGCGAACTGATTTCACAGATGGGTGTGATTAACGACTCTGTCAGCTCTGAACTGGCCAACCCAGCTAGCTCTATTCTGGATATCGATAAGAAAGTTGCCGATACCATTCGTTCAAACTCATTCCCAACTGACCAGTTCGGTGTTCCGCTGGCAGGCTCTCTGATCCCTTGGATCGATGTGAAGCGTGATAACGGTCAGAGTAAAGAAGAGTGGAAAGCGGGCGTTGAAGCCAACAAGATTCTGGGCCTGCAGGATGCGCCGGTACCAATTGACGGTACTTGTGTTCGCATCGGTGCAATGCGTTGCCACGCTCAGGCGCTGACCATAAAGCTGAAGCAGAACGTTCCTCTGGACGAAATCGAAGAGATGATCGCGACCCACAATGATTGGGTGAAAGTGATTCCAAACGAGCGCGACATTACCGCTCAGGAACTGACTCCGGCGACAGTCACCGGCACTCTGTCTGTACCGGTAGGCCGTCTGCGCAAGATGTCTATGGGGGATGATTTCCTGAATGCGTTCACCGTGGGTGACCAGCTACTGTGGGGTGCGGCTGAGCCGTTACGCCGTACGCTGCGAATCATCCTGGCAGAAAAGCAGTAATCAACCGTTTCTAAACGCTAAAAGCGCCCTAGTCAGGGCGCTTTTTTTGTGCTTCTTTATTACGTTCAACTGCCACAACTCGTTTGTCAGGGTCGGCAAGTTCTCCGCCACAGTGCTTACAATACAGTGCATCAGATTCATGGCCGGCCCGGGAGCAGTTGGGGCATTTCACCAGCGATTTGTGGGAATTCATCTCCTGGCTCAGTTCTGCGGTGATGATCCCAGTCGGTACGGCAATAATTGAGTAACCCAGTAGCATGGTCAGGGCTGCGATCCCTTTGCCGAGCGCGGTTTGCGGTACCAGGTCACCATACCCGACCGTGGTAATGGTGACGATAGCCCAGTAGATACTCTTGGGTATACTGGTAAAGCCGTGTTCCGGGCCTTCGATTATGTAAATCAGCGCACCGAAAATGGTGACCAGAATGGCAACGGTACTGAAAAAGACCAATATTTTTCGCCGTGCCATCAGCAGTGAGCGAAGCAATATATTGGACTCTTGTAAGTAGCGTACCAGCTTGAGGACCCGAAATATTCGCATCACCCGCAGCGCCCGGATCACCCCCATAAAGGAGGCGGAAGGGAAGAAAATGGTTAGATAGGTCGGCATGATGGCCAGCAGGTCAACGATGCCATAAAAACTTTTTGCGTACGCGGCGGGTTTCGGTGAACAGTAGAGCCTCAACAGATATTCCACGGTGAACAGAGCGGTGAAGGTGTACTCAAGGTAGCGCAGCTCGGTCGCCCATTCCGTGCCAATGGTGGGGGTTGAATCCAGCACCAGCACGATCAGTGAAGAAATAATGGCAATAATGAGCGCAATATCAAAGGTGCGGCCAGCTTTGGTGTGGGTACCAAATATAACCACATAGAGATGATTTTTAATCGATTCGCGTGACATGATAGAAAGACCTAAGAATCCGTCTTTCTATCATACGCAGATATTCGGTATCAGGCTAACCCGGGGAACAAGTTACGCAGACCATTGGCGATAAATTCCACCCCCAGTGCCGCAAGGATCAGGCCCATAATACGGGTAATGACGTTGATGCCGGTTTGACCCAGGAATCGAACGATCAAAGGTGCCGAGCGAAACAGCACCCAGGAGCAGGCACAAAACAGCCCGACCGTGACCACAATGCCAACGGTGTCCATCATGCTCGGGTAACGCGAGCCGTAGACTATGGTGGAGCTGATCGCACCCGGACCGGCCATCAGCGGCATCGCCAGTGGCACAACACCGATCTGCTCCCGGCTGACATATTCCGATTTCTCCTGCTTGTTCTGCTTATCCTCACCCAACTTACCGCTCATCATCGAAAAGGCGATGCTCAGCAGCAATAAGCCACCTGCGATACGAAACGAATCCAGTGAAATGCTGAACATATCCAGCAGTAGCTGACCTGCCAGCAGGGAGACCACCAAAATCACCGCGACGGCAACATTGGCCGTAAGCGCGGTCTTGTTCTTTTCTTCCGGGCTCATATGGCCGGTCAGAGAGACAAACACCGGCATGATTCCTACCGGGTTAACCGCAGCAACCATACCGAGAAAAAACTGCAGGAAAATAGCAATGTCGAAATTAGACATCTTGTTTACTCAAAAGGGACAGGATTTAAGAGCGCGCATTTTAGTGCACTTGGTCACAATTGACGAGAAAAATATCACCACGATAAGTACGCTTTTTCATCCTGTCCGTAAGACAAATTAAGCACTGAGTTTTGTGGTTGAAGAGTGGGGCGTTTGGGGGCCGATAACCCCAGTTAGGCCTGCCGACTAAGCTGGATTTGGTGCGCGTGATTTTGCTCAGCAGAACTCTGCTTGGTGGCGGTGTCTTATATTTTTTATAACGGCAACAAACTGCACCAGCCGGACTAGTCAGATCCTATCTGTGAGATATACTCAGGTGTAGCACGCGAAATTTGCTGGCTATTGGTAGATATTTGCTCAATATTGAAAGTTTTTTACATAATGATGTAGCTTTTTTAGGTTGTCGTTTTTTTGATGGCCATTTTATTTTAATTGAAATATGATGTATTTCTTAAGAAAAACAAAAAGATACGATTTAGTTGGCAAGGCTGTTACCCCTTCGGGGGTAATTAATTTTTCGGAACTGATCTGAGTCAATTTTTTTCATGCAATGAAATATTATAATCAGTCCTGAAAGCAATTTACTAAGATTGTTGCCCGTAGCAAGCGGACAATTAAGCCGGTAAACCGCCAGCAGCCTTACTAAAAAGTTTTTAATATTATTGAATTAGGAGATTCACTATGCCTGTTACTAATTTGGCTGAATTAGATGCAATGGTTGCTCGCGTTAAGAAAGCGCAGGAAGAGTTTGCCACTTACTCTCAGGAGCAAGTTGACAAAATTTTCCGTGCTGCTTCTCTGGCCGCTAACCAAGCTCGTATTCCTCTGGCGCAGCAAGCGGTAGAAGAATCAGGTATGGGTATTGTTGAAGATAAAGTTATCAAGAACCATTTCGCTTCTGAATTTATCTACAACAAATATAAAGATGAACAAACCTGCGGTATCCTGGAAGAAGATGACAACCTGGGTACTATGACTATCGCTGAGCCTGTTGGCATCATCTGCGGTATTGTCCCAACCACTAACCCAACTTCAACTGCGATTTTCAAATCTCTGATTTCTTTGAAAACTCGTAACGGCATTATCTTCTCACCACACCCACGTGCTAAAAACTCTACGAACGATGCAGCTAAACTGGTTCTGGATGCTGCAGTAGCAGCGGGCGCACCAAAAGACATCATCGGTTGGATCGACCAGCCTTCAGTTGAGCTATCTAACGCTCTGATGAAGCACGAAGACATCGCTCTTATCCTTGCCACTGGTGGTCCAGGCATGGTTAAAGCAGCATACTCTTCAGGTAAACCAGCTATCGGTGTTGGCGCGGGTAACGTTCCTGTTGTTATCGACGAAACGGCTGACATCAAACGTGCAGTTGCTTCTGTCCTGATGTCTAAAACATTCGACAACGGTGTAGTGTGTGCTTCTGAGCAGGCAGTTATCGTTGTAAATGACGTATACGAAGAAGTGAAAGAGCGTTTCGCGACTCACAAAGCGCATGTTCTGAGCAAAACAGATGCAGATAAAGTACGTAAAGTACTGTTGATTGACGGCGCCCTGAACGCGAAAATCGTTGGTCAGCCAGCAACAGCCATCGCTGAAATGGCAGGTGTAAAAGTGCCTGCAGACACTAAAGTTCTGATCGGTGAGGGTCTGAGCAAAGTTTCTTACGATGACGCATTCGCTCACGAGAAACTGTCTCCAACTCTGGGTATGTTCCGTGCGGACAACTTTGAAGACGCAGTCGCTCAGGCTGTGACCATGGTTGAGATTGGCGGTATCGGCCACACTTCTGGCCTGTACACTAACCAAGACGTTAACGCTGACCGCATCCGTTACTTCGGTGACAAGATGAAAACAGCTCGTATCCTGATCAACATCCCAACCACTCACGGTGGTATCGGTGACCTGTACAACTTCAACGTTGCACCATCACTGACTCTGGGTTGTGGTTCTTGGGGTGGTAACTCTATCTCTGAGAACGTTGGTCCTAAGCACTTAATCAACAAGAAAACTGTTGCGAAGCGAGCTGAAAACATGTTGTGGCACAAACTACCTAAGTCTATCTACTTCCGTCGTGGCAGCCTGCCTATCGCACTTAGTGACCTGGAAGGCAAAAAACGCGCATTCCTGGTAACCGACCGTTTCTTATTCAACAACGGTTACGCAGATGACGTAGTACAACTGCTGAAAGCGCAAGGCATGGAAGTACAGACTTTCTTCGACGTAGAAGCGGATCCAACTCTGTCTGTGGTTGAGAAAGGTGCTGAAGCGATGAAGAGCTTCCAGCCTGACGTAATCCTGGCTCTGGGTGGTGGTTCTCCAATGGACGCTGCTAAGATCATGTGGGTTATGTACGAGCACCCAGAAACTCACTTTGAAGAACTGGCAATGCGCTTTATGGACATCCGTAAACGTATTTACAAGTTCCCTAAAATGGGTCAAAAAGCTGAGCTGGTATGTATCACTACCACTTCAGGTACCGGTTCTGAAGTGACTCCATTTGCCGTTGTAACTGACGACAAAACTGGCGCTAAATACCCACTGGCAGACTACGAGCTGACTCCTCAAATGGCTATCGTAGACGCGAACCTGGTAATGAACATGCCTAAATCGCTGACTGCCTTCGGTGGTTACGATGCGGTAACTCACGCTCTGGAAGCTTACGTATCTGTTCTGGCGAACGAATACTCTGACGGCCAGGCTCTGCAAGCTCTGAAGATGCTGAAAGAGTACCTGCCTTCTAGCTACGCTAACGGCGCAGGTGACCCAATCGCACGTGAAAAAGTTCACAACGCGGCGACTATCGCTGGTATCGCATTTGCGAACGCATTCCTGGGTGTATGTCACTCAATGGCGCACAAAATCGGTGCTGAGTTCCACCTGCCACACGGCCTGGCGAACGCACTGCTGATTTCTAACGTGGTACGTTACAACGCGAACGACAACCCAACTAAACAGACTGCGTTCTCTCAATACGACCGTCCTCAAGCACGTCGTCGTTATGCAGAAGTTGCTGACCACCTGGGTCTGAGCCAGGCGGGTGACCGTACTGCGCAGAAGATTGAACGTCTGCTGGCATGGATGGAAGAGCTTAAGCAAGACCTGGACATCCCAACATCTATCCAATCTGCAGGTGTTGCAGAGTCTGACTTCCTGGCGAAGCTTGACGAGTTAGCGGTAGAAGCGTTCGATGACCAATGTACTGGTGCTAACCCTCGTTACCCACTGATCAGCGAGCTGAAAGAAGTACTGCTGGCTTCTTACTACGGTAAACCTTTCGTTGAAGGTGAAACTTTCGAAGGTACGACTGTAATCAAGAAAAAAGCAGACCAGGAAGCCGCTAAAGCGCCTAAAGCGAAAAAAGAAAAAGCGGAAGCATAAGTAAGCATGTTGAGTTTTCGCTAGCACGAAACTTAACTTTCGGGAAAAGACCAGGCCCCAGTCATTTGACTGGGGCCTTTTTTATGCACCGGGTATGGCGGCCTCGCCTGGCTTATAGCGGCACCAGGGAGAAGTTTGTGAACAGGATTTCCTTCATGCTATCGCGGCTTACAAATCGACTCAGTGACTCAGTGAAGAGGGGCATTGCCGTCGAGCTGCTACTAACAGATAACAGAGCTTAGATTGCGGATAGCCAGATATTGCTCGGCAGCAAACTGAGGTTAGTTGAACGAAGCTTATCGAGTGGCTGGCCAATCGTGTTTGTTAGCAGGCTTTATCTGTGAATCAAAGCCATAGATGCAGATAGTGGATTGAGCAATAAAAAACCGCCCTCAGAGAGGGCGGTTTATGGTTTAGCGGTCTGCTAGGCTTTGTCGATCCGAGCCGGAAGGGCATTTCTGGCAGCAGAGCCCACCACCCAATCGAGCAACACGCCGTTACTGTCCCGAGTCGGGTCAATCAGGCCGACATCGTTGATGTTAACGCAGTGGAGCGAGCGTTGACGTACGGGCTGTTGTTTGTCGCCTATCCAGTGTGAGCGTTCCCCAAGCTCGCGGTGGCCGAAACCGTGCTCCACACCCAGTGTGCCGGGTAGCACGCCACTAACGACCAATGCAACCGCGTTGACTGAGCTTTCCGGTGTACTAAGGGTAAAGGTATCGCCGTTTTTAAGCTGAACTTTTTCGGCATCTTCAGGATTTATATACACCGGATTAAAGCCTTTCAGTGCGTGGAGTCGTTCAGACAGGCTGGACACGGCACTGTGAATGTTCGATTTAAAGTTAAATAAGGTGAACGGCCAGCTTGCTAGCGGATACTGCTGGCGTAACGGTGTGCCATCGGCCAATTTCTGTGGATGCCAGGTCGGGCACCCAGAGTAGAACTCACCTGTCATGGTATTACGCGAGGTGCCGACTTTCTCGTTCCAGATAGACAGTGGCTGTTTCCACTGATACTTCATCTGATCCTTTTTGTACGCTTGCGTGGCATCTTCAAACCGTCCGCCACGGCTCAGCACAAACGCAACCCGGCCAACTTCTTCCGCAGAGAGTGCCTGTTTCATCGCGGGCAGCAGCCGTGTTAGCCCGGACCACTGGATATCTTCCTCTGACGCGACGCCAACGCCACCGGCAACGTAGGCCAGGTTGGCGGCTGAGCGCAGGTAGTAATCATCCGCGCTGTGGATACCATGCCAGTTGCCAGCTGCATCCTGAATCGCATGGTCGCCAAATCCACCCAGATCCATTTTCTTGGCCAGATCGATGACGAAGTTCTCGAAATTAATCGGCCGACCATCGGCGGTTTTCTCTGTGCGAGGCTCGACGACAGGCCAGCGAGCGGTCACTGCTTTGGTGGAGACGCCATGCCATGGGCTGCTCATACCCCAACTCTCATAAGAGACCGTATCCGGAACGATGTAGTCGGCCAAGGTACTGGTTTCGTTAATGAAAGCATCGACTGCAATGATCAGCGGCAGTTGCTGCGGATCTTTGAGTTTTTCACCCAGTAACTTTTGCAGACCGGGCACCCCATACATGGGATTAGCCATATGGTTGATCCAGGCTTTCAGTCGGTATGGGTAGCCGTCTATCGCCGCAGACAGGTGCTCAGTCAGTAACGGAGCAGAGATCGGGTACCAGGGCGCTCTGGTTGGGTATGGGGATTCGCCCGCCGCCACTCGCCGCTTATATTCGCTGGTTTTCTGGTAAGGAAATTTACTGCGCGATAGAAAGACACCTTTCGGCCCCACTTTACCCGGGAACTGGGTAAAGTTGTAGCGAGGTCCTTTGGCTGCAGTCGGGTAGCCGCCAGCTTTGGCCATCGCACCGCCTTTCTGGTTGATGTTGCCGATCAGCGCATTCAGCATCAAAATGGCGTAAGAGCTGTAGAAGCCGTTAGTGTGCATGTTACCGCCATGGGTATCGACCACGGCCTGGGTACCATAGCTGGTGAATTTTTTCGCCAGCGCCACAATGCTTTCTGCGGTAATGCCACAGTGTTCACTGTATTGCTGTAGTGAAAATCGGTCGGCTTCCTCTTTCAGTCGCTGCAAAGCACTTTTCACTTTAACCTCACCGCGGGATGTGGTGACCGTCATGTCCACAAACAACTCTGCCGGAGTTGATTGAGTATGTGAATGCAATGAGCGGTTGCCGGCATCGACTACCACGTAAGGGTCTTGGTCTGAGTAAGGCTTGCCTTTGAACGGCAGACCGATATCGGAACCGCGCAGAGCGGCGCCGTTGCGTGGATGATCCTGGTCAGAAATAATCAGATGACTGGCGTTACACCAGTGGGCGGTTCCGGCAGATTTCATCGCTGCTGCACTTGGCTGAGCCAGAAACTCAGCGTTGTAACGTTGGTTGGCTAATATCCACTGGATCATACCCATTACCAGTGCGGAGTCGGCACCGGGCTTGATCGGCAGCCACTGATTGGATTCTTTCACCGTCAGATTATTGGTCATCGGTAAGCCTGGTGAAACGACCACGTACTCGAAGTCACCGCCGCTGCGAGCCGTTGCCAGTTGACGGGCCTGACGCTGGAAAGGATTACCGGCCTGGGCCGGCGCGGTACCGATAAACAGCACAAACCGTGTATGGGCAAAATCAGGCTTCACATGGGCAAATTTATTCAGGTCACTCATCAGAGCCCCGGATCCGGCACGAAACGCATAGCCGCAATACGAACCATGGTGGCCAAAGTTTCGGGTGCCAAAGCTGTTGAAGGCAAACCGTTTCAGAATGTCATCGCGGCCCTCATTACCGGCATTGGTCACCAATAGCTGGTTAGATTTTGGACCATATTCGGGATTGTCGGCATCCAGCGGGGTTTTCACATCTCGAATCGCACGCAAACCATCGACATGTCCTTCACCGAACAAGTCGCCGCCTTCAGTGACTTCCTGTAAGAGCTGCTCGTAGCTGATAGGCTGCCACTTTCCTTCACCACGTTTGCCCACCCGTTTGAGCGGTTGAGTAATTCTGTACGGGCTGTTGCGTACTTCCAGCATCGCGTTGCCGCGGGCACATGCCGTCGCGCGGTGATTATGGCCGTTATCTCCAGTGAGGCTATACAGCGCTTGTTTTACCGGCGTGTCGAACGGGATCTGGCTCTCGGTCGCCAGAGGGTGGAACGGGTTACCGGCGATGCGAAGTATTTCATCGCTATTATTATCGACCCGCACTCGGACGCCACACTGGGTCCAGCAGCCAAAGCATTGCGAAGGGCAGACCCGTTGGTCAGGGTTGGCGATCAGCCGTTGTTCGCCCGAATCGACCCGGTATTCCGGCGGCAGAGAGTTACCGTGATGGAAATGTTTGGTTTCTGTGCCGGATGACCCCTGAGTTAAGCCATCAACCATATGTTTGGCCGGTTTAGCGTAGCCGGCGGCAAAAGCGACGGTGCCTCCCACAGCCAGTCCAGACTTCAGTAAATTACGACGAGATTTGTCCATGATTCAGGCCTCTTGAGTGGGTTGATGAGAAGGTTCGGTTTGGCACAAGAACTGGCTGGCCAGTAACGCAATGGCCAACCACAGTCCGGCCATGCCTACGATACTGAGCAGGCCGTCCGAACCCATGGGCAGTGAGTAGGGGAAGCTGGCTGCGTCGAATTTGGCGACGGTTTGCACTTTGATCATGGTGAGCCAGCGCAAATACCAACCACAAGCCAGCGGCATGAAACCAGCCAGCAACAGGCCTTGCCATGAGAGGATTTTTTGTGCTGACAGCGTAAAACAGGCCACCAGTATGACCAGTGAGCCGGTCACAAAGGTGCTGAGACCGGTAATCCAGTCTGGCTGGGCAAGTATTTGCTGTGCGGAAGGGCTCAGTAACCACCAGGCCAGTAACAGCAGGTTAATCACGGTGCTGATTTTCAACACGCCAAGCAACCCCTGACCGCCAGCTACGCTATGCGCGGATGCAGGCAACAGACGCAGTAACAACACCGCTAGGCCGACAGCCACAGAGAACGAACTGCTGGTCCAAAGCAATGGCAGTGCCGCCTGATGCCATAGCGCACGGCTCTGCATTACTGCGACTTCGGCCCCGGTATAGATAGCGATGCCGATGCCGAATAATGCCGTTAACAGCGCGGCTTTTTGCAGCATACTGCCGGAAGTCTGCCACTGTCCCAGTGATAGCCGGCTGATTGCTTTCAACAGCGGCGAACTGCTGTGTGCCAGTTGTTGTAGTTCCGCGCGGAAGTGAAGCCAGGCCGTCAGCAGTGACAGGGCAGAAAAAAGCGGCAACATCAATGCACCACGCGACATCCACGACCATGGGGTGATGTGTTGATAGAACAGCCAGGCGCGGCCGGGCTGGTGTAAGTCACCGGTGAGGGCTATCGGGCCAACCATGGCTGAGATGGCCATCACCAGAGCCAGTGCAGATCGCAATGTGTAGCCAGAGGATTTGTCGGCATACTGGTAAGCGGCAAACAGTATTGAACTCGCATAGGCAGCGCCGATATAGAAAAAGTACTGCGGCGCCCAGGGGAGCCAGGCAACCTGCTGTGGCTGGATTAAGATTTCGGTAATATCCATAACTAGGCTCCTTTGGCTGCAAATACCATCGTCTGACCACTGATTTGCGATGTAAATTCGTTGGCTAAGCCGATGTAGAACACATGTGGCTGGGTGTTCTGTTCCGGTTTGAGCACCCGAATGTCTTGTTGATGTTCGGCGATCAGTTGGCTGATTTGACTATTAGGGTCATTGATATCGCCGATAACGCGTGCGCCGCCGACACAGGTTTCGACACACGCCGGTAGCAGCCCCTGCTCAAGACGATGAGCGCAGAAGGTGCATTTGTCCGCGGTCAGCGTTTCTTCATTAATGAATCGAGCATCGTAAGGACATGCTTGAACACAATAAGCACAGCCCACGCAACGTTTGTTATCTACCATCACGATGCCGTCTTCACGCTGGAAAGTGGCCTGTACCGGGCAGACTCTAACGCATGGTGGATTGTCACAATGGTTGCACAGCCTTGGCAGGGTAAATGTCGTCGCAGATTGGGTTTGGGTTGAACCATCACTCAGAGTGACCTGATACTGTTTGACTGTGGTACGGAACTGGCCGATAGGCGTCTGGTTCTCAATATTGCATCCGACAGTGCACGCCTGACAGCCAATACACTTGCGCAAATCGATCAGCATGGCGTAACGCTTGCCAGATATCCCTTTACGTTCGGGTTGTTGATTGTTTCGTACCGGCTCCGCCTGAATGGTGGGAATTAAGGCGGCACCAGCAGTAATTGTGCTGATTTGGCTGAGTAGCCGTCTTCTACTGGAATCCATATATCACTGCCTGTGGTTAGTTGATATCTGCTTACGATTGTGCGCAGCGACAACGGATCCAGCTATTGTGGTCTACCACATTATGGGTAATGAATTGATCTGGATTAATTTTTGTTTTATTTACAATGCCATCAGGTGCAAAGGTACGGCGCAGTTAATCAGCCAATCTTCTGGGCTGATTAGAATGAAAACGGCGCCCCAATTGGGGCGCCAGTCCAGGACAGTTACGAAAAGTGCTGGAGCGTTACTGATTTAACGCTTGCCATTCAGATTGGAGTTGTTGCTGCATATCAAGCAGCGGTTGGAACGGGCCATATTTGTGTTGTTCAGGAGTAAACATGGCTGGCAGACTGAGATTGTCACTGCCGTCACTGCGGGGCCAGTAGTTAGGATAAGCGGCATCGACGCGTTTTTTCATCCAAAGCGGCATACCATCTGGGCCGTAGCCTGTCCAATCATTGAGGTGATTGGCAAATTCAGGTCGAGCTTGCGAATTGATAAATGCGGTGACATCCCACGCTTCTTGATCGGTCAAATCCTCTTTCCCGTAAGGCATGTTGTTTTTGACAAAGCCTACCGCGGTGCGCAAGCGATACATGCCGGCACCATTGTTATAACTATTTGGGCCCCATAACGCAGGATAACGGAATTTTTCTTCATCTTCTTCCCAGCGTCCCTGACCATTGTCTCCATGACACGTGCGACATTCGTCCCGGTAAATTTCAGCCCCTCTAACCGGATCGGCTGCTCGTGCTAAATCTGGGATCCCAGGCATACCCTGACCATTTACATCTTGCCAGTCTGCGACCTGAATACCGGTATCTAACCACTTAAAGTACTCAACGATAGACAACATTTCGTAACTGTCTTCCGGTAGCGGCGAGCCCGCCATTGAACGTTGCATACAACCGTTAATACGGATTGGCAGTGTACGGTACTCGTTGGTTCTGGAACTATACTTACCGGCTCCGGCGTATTTTTGATAAGAGGTGACCCAAGGCCCCGAGTTGGGCTTGGTACCATTTTCAATGTGGCAATTGGTACAAGCGAGTTTATTACCGGTAAATTTCACCTGGGTTTGACTGCCGCCACCCAGGTATTTGTACGTTTCGTTCAGCAGAGTTCTGCCGTATCGAATCATATCCCCCTGCTGGTTATTGGGGATTGTCGATTCGGCGGGCTGTATCCAGGTCCCCTGATAGATCTGCTGGAATTCTTCCGGATCTGGTGAAGAGGCGTAGCTGGAAGTGGCAATGAGTAACAGTGATATGGGTAGGGCAACAAAACTGAATCTCGTCATGATAAGACTCCTGATTGGGCTGAGACAGAGTGATTGTTGCGCCAAAATAACCCTTAAGTATATTGTGGTTAACCACATTATTATCAATTATGTTAATGAGTTGAGGTGAGTATCTCTGAAAACTTCACTAAATCCGTTATCGAATTCAGGGCAAGTTTTTCCATCATCTTGGCTCGGTGTACTTCCACGGTTCTTACCGATATACACAATTGTTCACTAATCTGCTTGTTGATGAATCCCTGCACCACCAGACTAAAAAGCTCGCGCTCTCTGGTCGTCAGGGAATCATACTGGCGCTGGCATTGTTGCCTGCGATAGCAGTGTAAGCTCTGTTGTTGGGCTTTTTTAATACAGGGCAGCAACTCGTCGACTTTGACCGGTTTCTGGTGGAAGTCACACGCTCCTTTCCTAAATGCTTCGATTGCCATTGGCATATCACCGTGCCCGGTGAGAAAAATCACCTGCATACACGATGCTTCGCTAAGCAGTTGTTGATGCACATCCTGACCGGACAGGCCAGGCATCCGGCTATCTAAGATGATACAGGCGGGCAGGGTGGCATCAGTGCCCGCAAGAAATGCTTCTCCGCTGGCGAAACTTTCTACCGGCAAACCATAACCTTCCAGAACATAGCTGAGAGCATCGCGAACAGAGTTGTCGTCATCGACAATAAACACAGGTACCAGATCTGGCTCAGTCATGTATTTCTCCCGGTAATAAGCATTCGATTTTGGTTCCTTGTGGCACATTGGCGGAAATAGTGATTTCGCCCTGATGGCTATCGATAATACGTTTACAGATCGACATCCCTAACCCCAGCCCGTCGGTTTTGGTGGTATAAAACGGTTTAAACAGTTTTGCCAGTTGCTCCGCTGTCATGCCGACACCGGTATCTTTGATGGTTAAGTTTACAGTGCCGTTATCCTGAGTGCTTGCCACATTAATCGACAGCACGCGTGAGTCACTCTGTTCACGCATGGCGTCTAAGGCGTTTCGAATCAGGTTGATCAGCAACTGTTGAATTTCCAGCGGATCGATATTGGCGAATACCGGCAAATCGGAAGTGGTAAACTCAACTGTTATTCCGTATTTATTCAGATCGTAATCGACCAGCGCTAAGGTTTCTTTGATCAAATCATTAATATTGATGTTGTCGCGCACCTGGGGCTGCTGCCGGGCAAAATGGCGCACACGATTAATGATCTTAGCGCCACGCTGTGCTTCGCCGCTGATGCGTTTTAGCAATCGGCCTATTTCGTGATTGGCGGATTCACCGAACCGAATTTGTCCGCCTTCCGCAAAGCTGTTAATCGCGGTAAGTGGTTGGTTGAGTTCATGGGCCAGCTCGGTCGACAATTCACCCAGGATAGCAACACGCTGAGCGTGCTCCAGCAACTGCTGCTGACTGAGCAATTCAGCCTTTTTCTGCTGAAGCTGCTGGGTTCGTTTCTTGACCAGGTACTGAACCCAGATATGGTGGAAACCGCCTAATACGATCACCAGAATAATGCCGAGGCCCCATCGCCAGTTATTAATCATCCAGTTTTTCAGTGACTGCCACCAGGGTAGCTGCCAGGGGTGAATTTCCAGCTTGTCATACAGCTTATGGATATCGTAACTGCTTACCGGGACCGTCCAGCCGAGTGAATTGGCTGCTTGTGCAGGCAGTGAGGATTCTGGCAGGGCGAGCAGCATTTGTGCGACTCGTTCCGATAACTCAAGAGAAGTATGGCTCAGTTTAGCGAATGACCAGTTTGGATAAAGGTCAGTACTGGTCTGGCAATCGTAACCTTCAATCATCTTGGGCTGGATAACGCGAAAATCTTCAAGTTCAATCTGCCCCTCAATATTCATGGTTTCCAGCAAACATGCAGGAGCAACCGCCGCATCCACACGCCGGCTTTCTACCCAGTAAAGCAGTTGGTCGACCGGGAACCCGGAGTATTCGATGGAGGAAAAGTGCCGTGTTGGTTTGATGCCCTGACTCGCCATTTCCCCCCAATAAATCTGATAGCCGCCAAATGCCTGTGAACTGACCGCTCCCAGTTTGGCATTGGTTAAATCGGATAAGCTTGTAAAGGTGGAGTCTGACCGCACGATCAGGGCCGAGCCAATCACCGGCTGCCTGCCATTGCGCTGGGTGGATTTGAGTGTAGCCAGCCAGCTCATGCCGTATTTTGACCCGAGCCGGACGAACTGGCCTGGGTTGGTAATGATGAAATCTATCTCACCATCAATCACCGCCTGATTGAGCTGTTCAAGACTCAGTGGCTGCAGGATGAATTGATGGCCTTCAATTTTTTCAGACAGATAATCCACGGTGGGCAACCAGCGGGCAATGGCTTTCTGTTCGCCTCTGAATGCCAGCACACCAACCCGCTGCACCAGATCATCGCTGGCTGAATGAACAGGCAAGGGGCTACCAGCCACCATCAGTAGCAAGAGATGGAACAGCAACTGCCGCAGGCGGCGAAAAGATAAGGGTGACAACGCCCTGAAAGGTTTAGCTACGGATAGCAGGGAGCTGAAGAAATAGCCGTGCGGCACTTGGCGAGCGTGAGAACTAGCTAACATCACTACCTGTCATCCTTACTGCCGGGTGTAAGAGGAATATGGTTAGCCAAATAACTAACACAAATCATCGCGACCGCCTAGGAAATGGCGCGAGGAGTGTGAGTAGACGATATATGTCGATGTCAGATGATGAGCCAGGTATGTTCGATTGGCCGAACCAAACAAAAGGCACCCTGAGGTGCCTATGGAATTTGCGCGGATTATTTCTCTTCGTCCGGCAACTTAACGTTCAGTTCCAGTACTGAAATGTCGTCATCCTTATGCTCGAAGCTGAGATCGACCATGGACGGATCAACATTAACATACTTACCGATCACTTTGAGGATATCTTCCTTTAACTGCGGTAAGTAGCTTGGGGCCGGGTCATCATGACTGCGGCGCTCGGCGACGATAATTTGCAGCCTCTCTTTGGCGAGATTGGCCGACGACTTCTTCTGCGGTCGAAAAAACTCTAATAGTGACATGCCTGCATTAGCCTCCGAATAGTCGTTTGAAAATGCCTTTTTTCTGCTCGCTAAGGAAACGGAAATCTAACTCGCTACCCAACAAACGTGACACGGTATCATCATAGGCCAAGCCTGCGTCGGATTCTTGATCGAAAATCACTGGTACGCCGCGATTGGAGGCATTCAGAACCGCCTGGCTTTCCGGAATAACGCCGAGCAGCGAAATGTGCAGGATCTCTTCCACGTCTTCGACGCTGAGCATGTCACCGTTTTTCACCCGGGTCGGATTGTAGCGAGTCAGTAGCAGGTGCTGTTTAACCGGCTCCAGTCCCAACTCAGCGCGGCGCGATTTGGAGTCAAGGATGCCAAGAATACGGTCGGAGTCACGTACGGACGAGACTTCAGGGTTAGTAGTAACGATCGCTTCATCGGCAAAATAGAGCGCCATCAGGGCACCTTGTTCGATGCCTGCCGGAGAGTCACAAATAATGAATTCGAACTCCATCTCGGCCAGATCGTCCAGCACACGTTTGACGCCATCTGTAGTCAGGGCGTCTTTGTCGCGCGTTTGTGATGCCGGCAGGATAAACAGATTATCGGTTCGTTTGTCTTTGATCAGGGCCTGATTAAGGCTGGCCTCACCGTTGATCACGTTAACGAAGTCATACACTACCCGGCGTTCGCAACCCATAATCAAATCCAGATTACGCAAACCAATATCAAAATCGATCACTACCGTTTTGTGGCCTTTTAAAGCCAGCCCTGAGGCGATGGCGGCACTGGAAGTGGTTTTACCCACGCCGCCTTTACCTGACGTTATTACAATTATGCGCGCCATTATTTTTTCCTTTTTTCTTGAATGGTAAGCCGTTCTAAATGCAGAGAGTCTTGCTGCTGGTTGATCAGCACTGTTTGCTGCCAATATTCGGCCGGGATCTGGTCACTCAACCAGTAGCTGCCTGCGATTGAAACCAACTCAGCCTGTAAGTCATGACAAATTATCGAAGCCTGTTTCTGACCACTGGCACCGGCTATGGCCCGGCCACGCAATGTACCGTGAATATGAATCGACCCGTCGGCTATTACCTCTGCACCGGCGCTGACGTGATTAAGAATCACCAGATCGCCATTTTTGGCATACACCTGCTGCCCGGAGCGAATCGGGGTATGAATAATTTTGGTCGGCGCCATTTCAGCTGGCGCCTGGGCCGGGGATTTACTGGCCGACATCACCGCAAATCCGGCCTCTGCCGCCAGTGATTGAGTCCGCTTATCGCGACTGCCGGTAATGCCAACCGGAATCATGCCCGCGTCAGTAATACTCTGTTTCAAAGAAACGAAGTCAATATCCTGTGCTACATTGGCAATATTGATTACGATAGGTGCAGCAGCAAAAAATGCCGGCGCCTGATCAACCTTGCTTTGCAGAAATTGTTGGGTGGCTGAAATGTCATTGTCGGAGAGGTGTAGTACTGACAAGGTAAAACTACTCCCTTTTAAGTCAGGTGCTTGCGACATAGGTAGTCCGTATCTCCAATTAACGCATTGCCTAAAACCTGGAAGGTCATGTTATATTTCCTCCCTATGCACAGCAAGCAAACTTGCCGTCAGAACAGGCAACTGCTGCAATTTTTAGCAAAACGCTAACATTTCAACCAATCGCGGACGAAATAGTCAGTATTAGTCAGACAAATTCAATTAAAAGGCAACTCATGCTTTGTTCAATTTATAAAAGCTCGAAAAAGGAAGGTACCTATCTCTACGTGCCGAAAAAAGACGATTTCTCTCAGGTTCCCGATAGCCTGATGCAGATGTTCGGCAAGCCGCAATTTGTCATGGTTATCAAGCTTGATGGCCGTAAGCTGGCTCAGGTCGACATTGAAAAAGTGACAGCTTCACTCGAGAGTGACGGCTTTTTCCTACAGCTGCCACCACCACCAGAAAATCTACTGGAACAGTACAAAGAAAGAAAAAAGCAGCAGACCCAGACGGGTGACAACGAATAGCCAACGCTCTCAAGGGGGGCCTGTGAAAAAATTGATGTCAGTGGTGATCGGCTTGGCCATGACTACCAGTGTCATGGCTAATGAAGTCGAATTTAATGAATACGTTGAAGGAATCAAACAGCAAGCCAGAGAGCAGGGGATTTCCGAGACGATACTTCAGCAGGCGTTCGACCAGGTGGAGTACAAACCGAGAGCGGTCAAAGCCGACCGCAATCAACCGGAAAAACGCCTGACGCTGGATGAGTACATTCCAAGAGCGGTACCGGACTGGAAAGTCAATCAGGCCAGGCGGCTGTACAAAGAACATTACCAGGATCTGAAACGCATCGGTGAGCAGTTCGGCGTACAGCCGAGATTTATCGTTGCTCTGTGGGGAGTGGAGAGTAATTTCGGCAAATTTACCGGTGGTTACCGGGTAGTGGATGCGTTGGCAACCATGGCTTATGAAGGCCGCCGGGAAGCTTTTTTCCGCGGTGAAATGATGGCCGCACTGCAAATACTGGAGCAGGGCCATATTTCGCCAGCAGAGATGAAAGGCTCCTGGGCCGGGGCGATGGGCCAGTGTCAGTTTATGCCGAGCTCGTTTCTGGCTTATTCCACCGATGGCAGCGGCGATGGCAAAAAAGACATCTGGAACTCTCGCCAGGATGTGTTTGCCTCGACGGCGAATTACCTCAGCCAGTCTGGCTGGAACGACAGCTACACCTGGGGGCGTCAGGTACACCTGCCAAAAGGGTTCGACAAAACGTTGCAAGGGCGCGAGGATGGGCAGGGTAAGCTGCTGCAGGAGTGGAGCAAGCTGGGCGTGACCCGTTACGACGGCAAACCGCTGCCTAAGCTGAAACAGGACATTAAAGCCTGGCTGATCATGCCAGACGATGAAAATGGCCGCGTTTACCTGGTGTATAACAACTATAACGTGCTGATGAAGTGGAATCGCTCTTACTACTTCGCCCTGGCGGTCAGCCATCTGGCAGACAGAATCGTCTACTAATAGATTAAGTTTGTGAAATGAAAAAGGCTCCTATTGGGAGCCTTTTCACTTTGGTTAAAACCGACCGTTATTTGGCCTTTTTGGTGTGGAACTGCTCACAGGCCAGCATGGTGTTTTCAATCAGACTGGCGACGGTCATCGGGCCAACGCCCCCCGGTACCGGGGTGATAAAACTCGCACGCTCTTTGGCGCCTTCGTAATCCACGTCACCGGCCAGTTTGCCGCTCTCAAGACGGTTGATACCGACATCGACCACTACAGCACCTTCTTTAATCCAGTGGCCAGGGATAAAGTTAGGTTTGCCGACCGCAACAACGACGATATCAGCCTGACGGACATGGCTTTCCAGATCTTTGGTAAAGCGGTGGCAGGTAGTTGTTGTGCAGCCAGACAGCAACAGTTCCAGCGTCATAGGACGGCCGACAATGTTGGATGCTCCGACGATCACCGCGTGCTTACCACGCAGTTCAATGTTGTAGCGCTCCAGCAGGGTGATGATACCTTTCGGCGTACAAGAACGCAGTTTTGGAATTCGCTGCGCCAGGCGACCGACGTTGTAAGGGTGGAAGCCATCGACATCTTTATTCGGGTGGATCTGTTCCAGCACATGGGTGCTGTCGATACCAGCCGGCAGTGGCAACTGCACCAGAATGCCATCGATCTCAGGATCCTGATTCAGTTCGTCGACCAGGGCCAGCAGCTCTTCTTCAGTCGCACTGGCGGGCAGATCAAAGGATTTAGAGACAAAACCGACTTCTTCACAGGCGCGGCGCTTGCTGCCTACGTACACTTGAGAGGCTGGATCTTCACCAACCAGCACGACCGCCAGGCCAGGTGCACGTAAACCAGCATCTACTCGGGCTTTCACCCTTGCCGCCACTTCAGAACGAACGGTTTGAGAGATTAGAGTTCCGTCGATATTTTGAGCCGTCATGACATTCCTTAACGTGAGGTGACCAAATTTTCGCGCGCATTGTCGCAAATAATTTGACGAACATCCACAAGCAAACGTTTGCTTAGTTCTGTTTTTATGCAGTTAGTCCGGCTGTGGGGCTTTTTTAAACACTTAAATCAGAAACATAGACAAAGCCGTTGATTAAACTCATTCAGACCGTATAATCCTGTCCCCATAGCGCGCCCTTAGCTCAGTTGGATAGAGCACGTGCCTTCTAAGCATGTGGTCACAGGTTCGAATCCTGTAGGGCGTGCCATTTCTCCCCTCAGCACAGTCTTCCTCTAATAATCCACCTCAGAATCTCAACCTAAACACGCCTATTCCGTCGTGTATCGATCGTTATATTCAGATTCGAGCCCTGAATCACAAAAGTTATGTCGAGCTATATAAGGAAAGCCACCCACACAGCATGCAGGTGGCATTGTGTTATTCCTGACGAGTAAAGCTTTGCGAACATTGCACACCACTGTTGATAGTGTATTCATTGCTATCGCCAGACGTAACGGTCACATGATAAGTCCCAGAGCTACTGAATTGCTTGGTTCCTACTCGGTATTCCCATTGACCTGCATCAGTATTGTAAGAGAACTGGTTGCCGTCATTGGAGCTACCGACAGATTCCAGAGCCGCATCATCTGTGGTGCCATTACCGTAAACCGTGCTGTTGAATGTGACGTTGATGACAGGCGGGGCTGAAATGTCAGCATCTGTCATGGGGTAGCCATATTCGTCTGTCAGTTCCATTTTTACAGGAATGGTGCCTTTGGACTTTTTCTTGATGGTAATGTTGTCATCAAAAGGCTGGTAGAACCCGTCACAGGAATATTCCGGCACGGCCGGTGGCTGTTGGTCAAAAGTAACAGCGCGGGTTGTTTC
>NZ_JBNKVP010000001.1:0-210360 GCF_050299255.1 Vibrio sp. | reverse complement strand
TGCAGGTTTTCAATTTGTTTTTCGACGCACTGGGCAATTATTTTATCCAGCGAGTCCAGAAATATATCTTCTTGATTCGCCTCATCAAGTGGGATATCCCAGCTGGCAAGGCGAGACATTAGGGTCTCATGTTTACTGTGTCGCCAGTGTTCCAGGCACTGGCCAGTGTTGATATGGGGATTGTTCTTACAATAATCAAGGACTTCCACCAATAAACTTAAGCCAGGTATTTCCAGCCCCTGAACGCTGGAAAGATCCGGTACCATTTCAGCATAGCTCGGATTCTGGATAAGCAAAGCAATTACTTCCCGCATCGGGGTGCGTTTTAGCTCGCGATGTGGCTGTGGCCGAGGGCTGGCTGAGGCGGTTCTGCGCTTCAGCTCGTGACCCATGAACCCGGTGAGTTTGTTCAGCTGTTCGTCCAGTTCCACCTGCATCCCGCTGTTGGGGATCTTGTCGATCAGTTCGCCGGCTAAGGTTCTTAAGGTCGATTTGCCCTCAATGGTCCCCAGGTTGATATTGTGGGTTTCAATCAGGTTGTGAAACAGGTAGCTCGACAGCGGTTTGGCGTCGGCAACCTGTTGCTCAAACGCCTCTTTGCCATGTTGGCGGATGTAGCTGTCCGGGTCTTCACTATTGGGTAAAAACAGAAATTTCAGGGTGTTTCCGGTTTTTAGGTATTCCAGCGCGTTTTCCAGCGCCCGCCAGGCCGCTTCTTTACCGGCCCGGTCACCGTCATAGCAGCAGATTACCGTACTGGTTTGGCGAAACAACTGCTGAATATGTTCACCTGTGGTTGACGTCCCCAGCGAGGCGACAGAGTAGTCGATACCGTACTGCGCCAGTGCCACCACGTCCATATAGCCTTCGGTGACCAGAATTTGCGGCGGCTCGCGGTAGGCCTGCAGGACTTCATACAGGCCATACAGCTCTTTGCCTTTATGGAAGATCGGGGTTTCCGGTGAGTTGAGGTATTTCGGCGTACCATCGCCCAGCACCCGGCCACCAAAGCCAATCACTCTGCCACGGCGATCGCGGATTGGAAACATGATCCGGCCGCGAAAACGGTCGTAGCGGTTGCCTTTGTCATTGCTGACCAGCATACCGGCAGCAGTGAGCATCTCTTCTGCTTGCTTATTGTGGGCAAAGTTACTGCGGACACTGTCCCAGGCGTCCGGTACAAAACCGATGCCAAATTTTTGCACGATCTCGCCTGACAGGCCGCGGCCTTTCAGGTAATCGACAGCGGGTTTTCCTGCCGCCAGACGCAGCTGATCGCGATAGAACTGACTGATGCTGGACATCAGATCGTACAGCGAGCGTTTTTGTTCGTTGTTGGCACGCGGTGCGTTGCTGGAGGAATGACTGCCCTGGCGCTGTTCACGAGGTACGTCCAGACCGAGTGAGGAGGCCAGCTCTTCAATCGCTTCAGGAAATTCCAGCCGTTCATACTCCATCATAAAATCGATGGCGTTGCCGTGGGCACCACAACCGAAACAGTGATAGAACTGTTTTTCCTGACTTACGCTAAAAGAAGGGGTCTTTTCGTTATGGAAAGGGCAGCAGGCACCGTAGTTTTTGCCTTGTTTCTTAAGTTTTACCCGTGCGTCAACGATATCGACGATATCGAGTCGAGCTAATAGATCATCGATGAAGCTACGAGGGATTATTCCAGCCATAAAACCTAACAAAGAAAACAAACATCAGCCAGATACGAACAAGCCGTGCATTCCAAAGGATAGCACGGCTTGCTGCAATTTTTGCGGGTAATTTAAGCCAGCTTAGCGCGAACTAAACCACTTACTTTACCCATATCTGCACGCCCTTGGATTTGCGGCTTTAACAGCCCCATTACCTTACCCATGTCCTGCATGCCTGCGGCACCGGAATCAACAATTGCAGCTTCAATCAGTGCAGTTACTTCTTCGTCGGTGAGCGGCTGAGGCATAAAATCCTCCAGCACGGCAATTTCGGCAGTTTCGGCATCAGCCAGATCTTGACGACCGGCAGATTCATACTGGGCGACAGAGTCGCGACGCTGCTTAACCATTTTTGTCAGTACAGCAAGGATATCGTCGTCGTTCAGAGTGATCCGCTCGTCGACTTCGCGTTGCTTGATGGCTGACAGGGCTAAACGTATAGTGCCAAGGCGCAGTTTGTCCTTGGCTTTCATCGCTAATTTTTGCTCTTCTTTGAGTTGTTCAATCAGAGCCATAACTATATTCCGTGTGGAAACTAGTTATTAGTACAGGCGAACGCGACGTGCGTTTTCGCGAGCTAGCTTCTTAGCGTGACGCTTTTGAGCTGCTGCTTTAGCGCGTTTGCGAACGGTAGTTGGTTTTTCATAGTGCTCACGACGACGCACTTCAGAAAGGATACCTGCTTTTTCGCAAGAGCGCTTGAAACGACGCAGTGCTACGTCGAACGGTTCGTTTTCACGTACTTTAACTACTGGCATATGCCTTTCACCTCAGGGGTTATTCGTTAATGCTGGTATTTCAAAACCGAACTCTTTGTTTGGCTAATACCCAGCTTGATCAAAAATGGTGCGGAATTTTAATCCGATCACATTGCCTTTGTAAAGGCTTTTATCGCCTAATACCTGTACAAAGTTTGTTTGCAATCGTCAGGCGCGGTAAGATTGCGCCAATTTTCTCATATTGGCAAATTCTGCAGAAATCATTATGCGCATTATCGGCATCGAAACCTCCTGTGATGAAACAGGAATCGCAATCTATGATGACCAACAAGGCTTGTTGGCGCATCAACTATATAGTCAGGTAAAATTGCACGCCGATTACGGCGGGGTGGTACCTGAACTGGCGTCCCGCGACCATGTGAAAAAGACCATTCCACTAATTAAGGCGGCGATGGCTGAAGCGAATTTAACCCCCCAGGATATCGACGGCATTGCTTATACCGCCGGCCCGGGTTTGGTTGGGGCGCTGCTGGTTGGCGCGACTATCGGCCGAAGCCTGGCTTACGCCTGGAATATCCCTGCGGTGCCGGTGCATCATATGGAAGGCCATTTGCTGGCGCCTATGCTGGAAGATAACCCACCGCCGTTCCCGTTTGTGGCGGTGCTGGTTTCCGGTGGCCATTCGATGATGGTGGAAGTGAAAGGGATTGGCGAATACCGGATCCTGGGTGAATCGATTGATGATGCCGCCGGCGAAGCATTTGATAAAACAGCTAAATTAATGGGGCTGGATTACCCAGGCGGCCCGCTATTGTCGAAACTGGCCGAAAAAGGCACTCCGGGGCGGTTTAAGTTCCCGCGGCCGATGACCGACCGACCAGGGCTGGACATGAGTTTTTCCGGCTTGAAAACTTTTACCGCTAACACTATCCACGCCAATGGTGACGATGAGCAGACCCGGGCGGATATCGCCTATGCATTTGAAGAAGCGGTGTGCGAAACGCTGGCGATCAAATGTCGCCGCGCTCTGGAACAAACCGGCATGAAGCGGATTGTTATCGCCGGTGGTGTGAGCGCCAACCGACGTTTGCGTGCTGAGCTGACTAAGCTGGCAGATAAAGTCGGCGGCGAAGTTTACTATCCGCGCACGGAATTCTGTACCGATAACGGCGCCATGATCGCCTATGCCGGGATGCAGCGGTTGAAAAACGGTGAAGTGGCGGATCTTTCGGTTCAGGCGACTCCGCGTTGGCCAATTGATCAGCTTGAACCAATCCAGTAATCCACCAGGCCGCAGTTTCTGCGGCCTTCTTTATAGTACCGCCGCAAAGGTGGCAGATAGGAAACAGATTTAATGGAAGCGAATACTAACCAATTTAGCATTGATGGCCGCAGCATGAGCTATCTGGATGTCGGCACCGGCCCGGTCATTCTGTTTGGCCACAGCTATCTGTGGGACTGCGAAATGTGGCGGCCACAAATTGAAGTCTTAAGCCGCCACTATCGCTGCATCGTACCGGATTTCTGGGCACATGGCCGCTCTGAAGCCATGCCGGAACAGACCCGAACGCTGAAAGATTATGCTGGGCAGATGCTGGCGCTGATGGATCACCTGGCCGTGGAGCGCTTTGCGCTGGTCGGGCTATCGGTTGGCGGCATGTGGGGCTGCGAACTGGTTTCGCTGGCGCCGCAGCGGGTGACGTCACTGGTGCTGATGGATACCTTTGTCGGTCTGGAACCAGAAGTAAACAACGCTAAGTATTTTGCCATGCTGGAAACCATCGCCATGGCGCGGCTGGTGCCTACGCCTATCATCGAAGCGGTGACGCCGCTGTTTTTTGCCAAGTCCACCCTGGCAGAAGACTCTGAGCTGGTGCGTGGCTTTACCGCTAAGCTGGCACAGGTCAAAGATCAACAGGCAGTGGAGCTGGCCCGCATCGGCCGGATGATATTTGGCCGCCGGGATCAGATGGAAGAAGTGGAACGTTTTGCGTTGCCGACCTTAATTGCTGTTGGCCAGCAGGATATGGCGCGTCCGGTGCTGGAATCTTACCTGATGCATGATGCGATCACTGGCAGCCAACTGGTGCAGATTGCCGATGCCGGCCACATCTCCAACCTGGAGCAACCGGAGCGAGTTACCCAATTGCTGGCCGATTTTCTGGCACAGTACCATCCGCTCCAGGCGTGAGAAGAGCAACCTGAATCATGCCGGCTGTTAATCCTGATGAGCTTTTTTCGCCCCGACTTTAGGTTCGCTGCCGTCAAACAGGCGGCGAATGTTCTGATGGTGGCGAAAAATTATCAGGCAGCAAAGCATTCCTACCGGTAAGGTGTACTGAGGTTTGATCATCCAGGTATAAAACGGCGCCAGCAGGACCGTTACTATCGCAGCCAGTGATGAATAGCGGAACACCACTACGACCGCAAGCCAGGTGGCCATGATAAGACCAGTTAAATCCCAGCCGATCGGCGCAATGGCCCCCAGTGCAGTTGCAACGCCTTTACCGCCTTTAAAGTGGAAGAACAGCGGGTACATATGGCCGAGACAGGCGGCGATACCGATCAAACCCAGTATGATGGCATCGATTCCCAACCAGTAGCCGGTCCAGACCGGCAGCGTGCCTTTCAGCATGTCGCACAGCAATACGGAAGCCGCGGCTTTCTTGCCTCCGATGCGTAACACGTTGGTTGCCCCAGGATTATGAGACCCTACAGAGCGGGGATCAGGCAGCCTGAGTAACCGACAGATCAACACTGCACTGGAGATCGAGCCCAGTAAATAGGCAGAGATGATCATGATAAGCGCAAGTGGTGACATAGGACTCTGACTCGTGGTTAATAGGTGCCGAATAAGCAAGTAATTGATATCATAACCCGCTTAGTTTGAATATTAAGAGTTTTTGCCCGGTTTGGGTATCCGACCTGTGAAGGATAGTGAATCACCATGGATAAAGTCTTTATTGAACAATTAGAAGTGATCACCACAATTGGGGTGTATGACTGGGAACAGCAGATCAAACAAAAGCTGCTGCTGGATATCGAAATGGCCCATGACAATCGCCCGGCAGGTAAAAGTGACGATGTCGCCGATGCGCTCGATTACTCTCAGGTGAGTCAGGCTATTCTGGACCATGTGCAAAACGGCCGTTTTTTGTTGGTTGAACGGGTGGCCGAAGAGTGTGCGGAATTGATCATCAACCAGTTCAATGTTCCCTGGGTGCGGATACGCCTGACCAAGCCACGTGCTGTGACTCAGGCTCAAGGAGTCGGCGTGATCATCGAGCGGGGCACGCTATGATCACCACCTATATAGGTGTGGGATCAAATATCGACCGGCGCAAGCACGTTGAAGCCGCGGTTGCCGAACTCAGTGCACTGGGCACAGTGCGCCTGTCGACCATCTATCAGTGTGAAAGTGTCGGCTTTGCCGGACAGCCGTTTTATAACCTGGTGGTAGAGCTGTGCACTGAGCTGGCCATGGAAGAGCTGCATTCAACCTTGCGCGACATCGAATTGCGCTGGGGGCGGGCGGCAGATGCGCGTAAGTTTCAGGATCGCACCCTGGATCTGGATTTGATCCTCTATGGCGAGCAGACCAACCCACAAGCTCCGCAGCTGCCGAGACCGGATATTTATAAATACGCTTTCGTCATCCAGCCTCTGTTTGAGTTATGCCCGCAGCTGGTGGTGCCCGGCGATGGCCGTACCATCCAAGAAATAAAAACTGGCTTTTCCCAGCCAGAGCCACTTGAACCCGTACCTCTCTGGTTCGATGTGTCCCATGCAGTGAGATTACCATGAGTTATTTTGAAGCCTTTTTCCTGGCCTTGATCCAGGGACTGACCGAGTTTTTGCCTATTTCCAGTTCTGCCCACTTAATCCTGCCTTCCGCGATTCTCGGTTGGGAAGATCAGGGGCTGGCGTTTGATGTGGCCGTACATGTGGGCACGCTGGCGGCGGTGGTGCTCTATTTCCGCACTGAAGTTGTCACCCTGCTGCGGGCATTTGTTGCCTCTATTTTTTCCGGTGACCGCAGTAAAGAAGCCAAGCTGGCCTGGATGATCGCGTTGGCGACAGTTCCTGCCTGTCTGTTCGGCTTGTTTATGAAAGATATCATCGAACTTTACCTGCGCAGCGCCTGGGTGATTGCCGCCACAACTATTCTGTTTGGCCTGTTGCTCTGGTATGTCGACCGTACCGCCGTTCAGCGCCAGGATGAGTATCACACTGGCACCAAGCAAGCGCTGTTTATCGGTATTGCCCAGGCCCTGGCGATGATTCCCGGTACTTCACGTTCGGGCGCCACCATTACCGCCGCCCTGTATCTTGGCTTCCATCGCCAGGCGGCAGCACGCTTTTCGTTTCTGATGTCGATCCCGATTATCCTGCTGGCAGGGGGGTATCTTGGTATGAAACTGGTAGTCAGCGGTGAGCCGATCCACATCGGTTTCCTGTTGACCGGCATCCTGACCTCTTTTGTCAGCGCCTACATCTGTATTCATTACTTTCTGAAACTGATCAGCCGAATGGGAATGACACCGTTTGTGATCTATCGTCTGTTGCTCGGTGTCGGTTTGATTGTCCTTATGCTGACCCGTTAATTCGGCGTAAGTCCTTCAGCAGTGCCCTCGCGAGCTTTGCGAGGGTGTGATATATATGTTTTTTGGCGTTTTCCCAAATTCGAGATGTGAATAATGCGAATTTTTGCACTGACACTCATCCTATTGTTTGGCTGGCTGCAATACTCGCTTTGGCTGGGCAAAAACGGAGTCACGGACCTGATGGCGGTTGAGGCCGAGATCGAAGTCCAGCAGCAAGTGAATCAGAATCTGACCCAGCGAAACAGTGAGATGTTTGCGGAAATTGACGATTTACGTCAGGGCTTGGATGCTATCGAAGAGCGGGCCCGGCATGAGCTGGGGCTGGTGAAAGAAGGGGAAACCTTTTATCGCCTGATAGAAGAGGATTCCAAATAAATGCAACAGGCTTCTATTGTCGCCGTAGTACCGGCTGCCGGTGTTGGCAGCCGTATGCGTGCTGATCGGCCAAAACAGTACCTCACCATCGCCGGTCAAACGGTACTGGAGCACACCCTGCAACGCTTACTTAGCCATCCGGTGATTGATCGGGTGGTGGTCGCGGTAAGCAAAGACGACCCTTATTACACCAACTTGGCTATGGCCAGCGATGCCAGAGTAAGCTGGGTAGCCGGAGGCAAAGAGCGGGCGGATTCGGTACTGGCCGCATTGCAATATGTCCAGCAGCATCAACTGGCGGAGTGGGTCATGGTGCATGATGCCGCCCGGCCCTGCGTTCGTCTGGCCGATATCGACCGCTTAATCGCAGCGGCACTGACGCATCCGGTAGGCGGTATCCTTGCTACGCCGGTCCGTGACACCATGAAAAGGGCGAATAGCAATGGTGATATCGAGCATACGGTGGAGCGCGCGGCCCTGTGGCATGCGCTGACGCCGCAAATGTTCCCGACCGCTTTACTCAGCGCCGCATTAGCGGATGCCCTGCAGCAGGGGGCTGTGATTACCGATGAAGCCTCTGCGCTGGAGTGGCGCGGCATGACCCCGGCACTGGTTCAAGGCCAGGCAGACAACATTAAAATAACCCAACCGGAAGATCTGGCGCTGGCGGCTTTTTATCTTAGCAACACAGATTCTGGCGTCGAAAAGGAGCAAGTATGATACGGATTGGCCACGGTTTTGACGTACACAAGTTTGGCGGAGAAGGGCCAGTGATTATTGGCGGTGTCGCCATACCTTACGAGCAGGGGCTGATTGCTCATTCCGATGGCGATGTGGCGCTGCACGCCCTGTCTGATGCATTACTGGGAGCGATTGCTGCCGGTGATATTGGTCGCCATTTCCCTGACACCGATGACAAGTGGAAGGGGGCAGACAGCCGGATGCTGCTGCGTGATGTTTACCGCCGGGTCAAATCTGCCGGTTACCAGTTGGGGAATGCGGACATCACCATTATTGCCCAGGCACCGAAAATGGCTCCTTACATCGAGGCGATGTGTGCCTGCATTGCTGAAGATCTGGAAACGGATCTGGCTAACATCAATGTGAAAGCCACCACGACTGAGCGACTCGGCTTTACGGGCCGAAAAGAAGGCATTGCGACTGAAGCCGTCGTACTATTGAACAAGGTAAGTGCGTAACGCACGCAAACAGGAAAAAATATGTCTGATATTCTCTCTTCGCTGGCTTATTTGCACGGCAAGCCGGCTGCCAGTGCCATTTTAAAAGCTCAGGTGGATCATTTTCAGGTAACAGAAAAGCTGGGTTTTGATTTCACCGGTCAGGGTGAACACCTGATGGTTCATATTCGCAAGAAGGGAGAAAACACCGCCTTTGTGGCCAATGAGCTGGCCAAAGCCTGTGGAGTGAAATCCAAAGATGTCAGCTGGGCTGGCCTGAAAGATCGCCACGCGGTAACTGAGCAGTGGCTGAGTATCCATTTACCCAAAGGGGACAATCCGGATTTTAGCCAGTTTCTGGCTCAGTACCCCCAGGTCGAGATCCTGGCGCAGGATCGGCACAATAAAAAACTGCGGCCGGGGGATCTGGTCGGCAATGATTTTGTCATTATCTTGAGCCAGGTGTCTGATCCTGATGAGGTGTTAGCGCGACTGGAAAAAATCGTCCACGCCGGTGTGCCGAACTATTTTGGTGCGCAGCGCTTTGGCCGCGAGGGCAACAATGTGTCAGAAGCCCGCCGCTGGGGACGCGATAACGTGCGCACACGTAATCAGAACAAACGCAGCCTGTATCTGTCTGCCGCCCGTTCCTGGATCTTCAATCAGATAGTTTCCGAGCGAATAGAAAAGGGCTGGTTTGGTCAGTTTGTCAGCGGCGATATCGCGCTGCAACACGATCAGCCACAGCTGGTGGAAGCGCAACAGCTGGCCGACTGGAATCAGCAACTGGCTCAGGGGGAAGCGGCAATTTCGGCGGCAATGGCGGGTGATAACGCCTTACCGACCCATGATCAAGCCCTGGCGCTGGAGCAGCCAAAGCTGGACGCGGAGCCAGATCTGATGGCGCTTATCCGTGGCAACCGCATGCGCCACGATCGTCGCCGAATCGATCTGCAGCCACAGGGATTAAGCTGGCAGCAGCAGGGTGACCAGATTATGGTGAAGTTTGCATTGCCGGCGGGTTGTTTTGCCACCTCAGTGATCCGTGAACTGGTGCAGGCCGAAGAAATGGAGCGAATCTACAGTGAGTAATAAACCGCTTAATATTTTGATCAGTAATGACGATGGTGTCCATGCGGTCGGTATCCGCACTATGGCCAATGTGCTGCAGGATATCGCCAATGTCACTATCGTCGCGCCGGATCGCAATCGTTCCGGTGCCTCGAATTCATTGACACTGGAGCAGCCACTGCGGGTCAACCAGATAGAGCCGCAGATCTATTCAGTACAGGGCACCCCAACCGATTGTGTCCACTTTGCCCTCAATGAACTGATGAAAAACGATCTGCCTGACCTGGTGCTGTCCGGTATCAACCACGGTGCCAACCTGGGTGACGATGTGCTCTATTCCGGAACGGTAGCCGCTGCCATGGAAGGGCATTTTCTCGGTGTCCAGGCGATGGCGTTTTCACTCAATGGTAAACAGCATTTTGATACTGCTGCAGCCATTTGTCGTCAATTGGTTGAGCAGCACCTTCGCCGGCCAGTTCCAACTAACCGATTGTTAAATATAAATATCCCAGATGTAAGCCAGCAACAGCTAGCCGGGATTCAGGTCACCCGATTGGGTGCTCGCCATCACGCTGAAGATATGATTCGGCAGAAAGACCCGCGCGGGCATGATATATATTGGTTAGGCCCTCCGGGCCGTGAGCAGGATGCGGGCGAGGGAACAGATTTTTGTGCTATCGAGCAGGGATATGTTTCTATCACACCATTGCAGGTTGATCTGACCGCACACGAGTCGATCATTACTATGGACCATTGGTTAAAGGACAAACAAGATGGCTAACCCTCAGGCAGACAGGTTAGTTCACTATCTGCAGGCAAGTGGTATTCAGGATCGAGCGGTTTTAGAAGCGATTCGCAGTTTACCGAGGGAGCGATTTGTTTCCCAGGCAATGATGCATCAGGCCTACGATAATAACGCGCTGCCAATCGGCCTGGGACAGACTATCTCCCAGCCTTATATCGTCGCTAAAATGACAGAAATGCTGGAACTGAAACATGACAGCAAAGTGTTGGAAGTGGGAACCGGCTCCGGGTATCAGACCGCGATCCTGGCTCAACTGGTTGATCACGTCTATTCGATCGAACGGATCAAGTCGTTGCAGTGGGAAGCGAAGCGGCGTCTGAAGCAGCTCGATATTTACAATATTTCCACTAAACATGGCGATGGATGGCAAGGATGGGCGGCTAAAGCCCCCTTTGATGCGATTATTGTCACCGCGGCGGCACAAAACCTACCGCCAGCCCTGCTGGAGCAGTTAAACGACGGTGGAATTATGGTCATCCCGGTCGGAGAAGAAGTACAACAATTGCTTAAAGTGACACGAAGAGGGGAACAGTTTGATACAGAGGTTGTCGAATTGGTTCGATTTGTACCTTTAATTGCCGGTGATTTAGCCTGAATGTTGGCAAACGGAATCAGAACTTTACTGCTGTTTATCCTGTCGTCCGTCCTTCTGCAAGGATGTGCGGCGCATCGTCCTGCGCCGGTGTCCAGCCTGAATAAAGATTACGGTTCCGTAGAGCGTGGTAGCTACCGCGGCAGTTTCTATCAGGTCGAAAAAGGCGATACCCTCTATTTTATCGCCTATATCGCCGACAAAGATGTCAAAGAGATCATCGCTTACAACAATCTCAAACCCCCTTACACCATTTACCCCGGCCAGAAACTCAACCTGTGGCGGCGTACTTATGTTGCTCCCTCTTACGGCGGTACAGGCGCCGGACCAGCGACGACTGTTTCCAAGCCGGCAAGCAGCACTGCCGGGGCTGTTCTGGCCGCCTCAACTCCCGCTACAGTGAGCAAAAGCTCTAGTCAAGGAATTAGCGCAAAAAAACCGCCAAATACTACTAAAGCAGTACGTAAAGATCCGGTAAAGAAGGTTGATCAAAGCAAATCAAAGGAGTATGTTGGGTCTAAAGGTAAACAAAATGTTAATACTGCTGTTAACGTTTCTTCACCTTCAAAAAGCAATATAACCAAGTGGATATGGCCGACCAAAGGGAGAGTAATTAAAAATTTCTCTGCAGGAGACCAAGGCAATAAGGGCATCGACATCGCAGGACAGCGGGGTCAGTCGATTGTCTCTACTGCGGGAGGCACCGTAGTTTATTCGGGTAATGCGCTTAGAGGGTACGGCAACTTGGTTATTATCAAGCACAACGATAATTACTTGAGTGCATATGCTCACAACGAACGGTTGTTAGTTAATGAAGGTCAGAGTGTCAAAGCGGGCCAAAAGATTGCCACTATGGGCAGTTCAGGTGCCAACAGTGTTCGCCTTCACTTTGAAATTCGCTATCAAGGTAAGTCAGTCAATCCAAAACGCTACTTACCATAAAAGGACCAGAGACGGTTATTAGCGACATTTAAAGCAGTAATGTCTTGCTAGCTCGCCAGGGGGAGGCACTATGAGTATCAGCAACACAGCAACTAAAATCCGTGAGTACAATTTGGCCGGTAAGCAAGCTACGGAAGAGCTTGATTCCAGCAATGAGTTACTCAATTCGAACGACACATCTGCCGATGATGTCCGGGAAGAGTTTGAAGTTTCAAACAAAAGCCTGGATGCGACCCAGCTTTACCTGGGAGAAATTGGCTTCTCTCCACTCCTGACTGCAGAAGAAGAAGTTCTGTATGCCCGCCGTGCACTGCGCGGTGACGAAGCGGCACGCCAGCGAATGATCGAAAGTAACTTGCGCTTGGTTGTCAAAATTTCAAGGCGTTACAGCAACCGAGGCCTGGCCCTGCTCGATTTGATCGAAGAAGGTAACCTGGGTTTGATCCGCGCGGTCGAAAAGTTTGACCCAGAACGCGGCTTCCGCTTCTCTACATATGCCACCTGGTGGATCCGACAGACCATTGAACGGGCTCTGATGAATCAAACCCGCACTATTCGTCTGCCTATTCACGTGGTGAAAGAACTCAATATCTACCTGCGTACGGCGCGCGAGTTGTCGCAAAAACTCGACCACGAGCCTACGGCAGAAGAGATCGCCACTCAGCTGGACAAACCGGTTGATGATGTCAGCAAAATGCTGCGCCTGAATGAACGGGTCAGCTCCGTTGATACGCCGATTGGCGGTGAAGGCGAAAAAGCGCTGCTGGATATCATTCCGGATATCAACAACTCAGATCCTGAAGTCTCGACCCAGGACGACGACATCCGCAGTTCCCTGATCCACTGGCTGGATGAGCTGAATCCAAAACAGAAAGAAGTTTTGGCGCGTCGATTCGGCTTGCTGGGTTATGAACCATCCACGCTCGAAGAAGTCGGCCGCGAGATCAATCTGACTCGCGAACGGGTACGGCAAATTCAGGTTGAGGGTCTGCGTCGACTGAGAGAAATCCTGCTGAAACAGGGGCTGAATATGGAAAACCTTTTCAGCGTCGACGACGATTAATCAACTGATTTAAAAGTAAAGCCCTGACATCTGTCAGGGCTTTTTTTGTTGGCTGCGAGTAGTGATGGCGAACTCGCGCATGGTGTTTACAGCCGCGGCAGACGCTCATTGCTCACGGTATGGTGAGCCGCGCCGCGCGGCTACGCTACTTTTTTACTTTGCGCGGGAAGACTCTCACCAGCTTGATGCGATTTTCTTCAAACTCGACGATTTCCATCGGATGGCCAGAAATGCGCAGGCTGAGGTGGCTTTCCGGAATATCTTCCAGGTGTTCCAGAATCAGACCGTTCAGTGTGCGAGGGCCGTCAGTGGGCAGTTTCCACTTCAGCCCTTTGTTGATATCACGGATATTGGCGCTGCCTTCAATAAGAAAACTGCCGTCCATCTGAGGGGTGATTTCATCGGACAGACTTGGCGCAATCGAGGTGGTGAACTCACCGACGATCTCTTCCAGAATGTCCTCCAGGGTGATCAGGCCGTTGATGTCACCATATTCATCCACAATCAGGCCAATGCGCTGTTTATTGCGCTGAAACTTGAGCAGCTGAACATTGAGTGGCGTCGATTCCGGAATAAAGTAGACCTCGTCTGCGGCGCGCAGCAGGGTCTCTTTATTGAACTCATTCTTCTCCAGCATCAGCCGGTACGCTTCCCGCAATCGCAGCATTCCTACGACTTCATCGATTTGATCTCGATACAGGACGATACGACCGTGCGGAGAGTGGGTCAGCTGACGGACGATGGATTTCCAGTCGTCATTGATGTCGATACCGGTAATCTCATTGCGCGGCACCATAATGTCATTGACGGTGACATGCTCCAGATCCAATATCGAGATCAGCATATCCTGGTGGCGACGTGGGATCAGTCCACCGGCTTCGTTAACCACAGTACGCAGTTCTTCCGAGCTAAGGTGGTGATCGCCGCCATTATCGGTGCTGACGCCCAGTAAGCGGATAAAGCCATTGGTGATAAAGTTGATCATCACTACCAACGGTGACAGCAGCTTCATCAGAAAACCCAGCAGCACGCTGGTGGCGTAGGAGACTCGCTCCGGGTACAGTGCCGCCAGGGTTTTGGGCGTGACTTCGGCAAACACCAGGATCACCATGGTTAAGGCTCCGGTTGCGATGGCCACACCAATATCACCATACAGGCGCATACCCAGAATTGTCGCGATAGCGGAAGCGAGGATATTAACCAGGTTGTTACCGATAAGAATAAGGCCAATCAGGCGGTCAGGACGACTGAGTAATTTTTCGACCCGTTTAGCACCTTTGTGACCACTGTTGGCCAGATGCTTCAAGCGGTAGCGGTTCAGCGCCATTAAGCCGGTTTCTGAACCTGAAAAATATCCTGAAATAACAATAAGACACGCGAGTAGCGCAAATAAGATACCCGTTGATATGTCGTCCAAAATGTAGTGATTCCTTGTGTAGTTCTGGTTAATTTATGACCGATGAAAGTAGTGATGTCAATTGGCAACTAAGACGCATGTGACTTGCAGTACCAAGCTCCTGGTTGCCAATGTAGAGTTGCATTAGTGCAATATGATCTCGCGAACAAAGCGGCTGCCGAAATAAGCCAGAGTTAATAGCGAGGCACCGGCGACGGCAAACCAGGTGACTTTACGTCCGCGCCAGCCCTGTCTGTAGTGGCCCCAAAGCAGCACGGAAAATACGATCCAGGCGATAAAGGAGAGGATCGCTTTGTGTGCTTTGCCTTCGGCAAACATGTCGCCTACAAATACAAAGCCGGTCAATAGCGTCCCGGTCAGTAACAGGGTGCCGATCAGAATAATTTTGAACAGTTGTCGTTCGACCATCAGCAGCGGCGGTAGATTCGGGTTAATCGCAGTGGCTTTCTTGGCTTTCAGCTTGTAATCGAGCCAGGCAAGCTGCAGTGCATATAAGGCGCCGATAGAGAGAGTTGCGTAAGCAAACAGTGCCAGTGAAATATGGATCAATAGCTTAGGATCGTTTTCCAGGTGGGTAATGAAATGGCTGGGCAGAAAAGCCGCCGCAAGCAGGTTCAGGGCGGCAAACCCGTAGACCACTGGCAACAGGAACCAAATCCGGGTTTTGACCATCGCAATGCTGAGTACCAGCGAAATAATAAAGCTAATCAGTGAGGCAACGTTCAGGATGCTCAGGTTTTGGCCACTACCTGAAAAGATCAAATCGCTCAGCAACCAGCCGTGGATGCCGAGCGCCAGAATTGCACTAACCAGTACTGTTTTGGCTCGAATACCGGTCTGATGAACCAGGCCGGGAACGATGGTGGCTATAGCCAGGACGTAAAAGAGTGCTGAAGCTATCGCGATAAAGTTATCCATTTATCTCACATATATGGTCTGTTATTAGGGGAATTATACCTTGCATCAAGCGCTTGGGCTATGTTCAATTCCACAGCAATTGTTACAGATGACTGCAAATATGCATCGGGCAGTGTCAAGCTAGCGGTGGCTAAGGTATACTCACAACAATTTATCGCCGATTTATGCGAAGAGAAAAAGATGTTTGAGAATTTAACCGACCGATTATCCCGTACGCTGAAGAACATCAGCGGCAAAGGTCGTCTGACCGAAGATAATATTAAAGAGACCCTACGTGAAGTCCGGATGGCGCTGTTGGAAGCCGATGTCGCCTTGCCGGTCGTGCGAGATTTTATCAAGCGTGTAAAAGAAGGCGCTGTAGGGGTTGAAGTTTCTAAATCGCTGACGCCAGGCCAGGAGTTCATCAAGATCGTCCAGTCTGAACTGGAAGCGGTGATGGGTGAATCCAACGAAGCGCTAAACCTGGCAGCTCAGCCGCCGGCCGTCGTGCTGATGGCGGGCCTGCAAGGTGCTGGTAAAACCACCAGTGTCGGTAAGCTGGCCAAGTTGCTGACAGAGCGGGATAAGAAGAAAGTCCTGGTTGTTTCCGCCGACGTTTACCGCCCTGCGGCGATCAAACAGCTGGAAACCTTAGCCGGCGATGTTGGCGTTGATTTCTTCCCGTCTTCTCCGGATCAGAAACCGGTGGATATCGCCAATGGCGCGATCGATCACGCCAAGAAGAAATTCTACGACGTGCTGCTGGTGGATACCGCCGGTCGACTGGCCATCGACGAATCTATGATGGCCGAGATTCAACAACTGCACAGTGCGATCAACCCTGTTGAAACCCTGTTTGTCGTTGATGCCATGACAGGTCAGGACGCAGCAAATACCGCCAAAGCGTTTGGTGATGCGCTGCCGCTGACCGGTGTAATCCTGACCAAAGTCGATGGTGATGCCCGTGGTGGTGCGGCGCTGTCGGTGCGTCATGTTACCGGCAAGCCGATCAAATTCCTCGGTGTGGGCGAAAAAACCGACGCGTTAGAACCGTTCCATCCGGATCGCGTCGCGTCGCGCATTCTAGGCATGGGCGACGTGCTGTCGCTGATCGAAGATCTGCAGCGTAACGTTGACCAGGACAAAGCCGAGAAACTGGCGAAGAAATTCAAAGAGAAAAAAGGTTTCGATCTGGAAGACTTCCGCGAACAGCTGGGTCAGATGCAGAACATGGGCGGCATGATGGGCATGATGGACAAGCTGCCTGGCATGTCACAACTGCCGGACAACGTCAAAGACAAAGTCGATGACAAGATGTTCAAGCAGATGGAAGCGATTATCAGCTCAATGACGATGAAAGAGCGCCTGCGCCCGGAAATCATCAAAGGCTCACGTAAAAAACGGATTGCTGCCGGTTCTGGTACCCAGGTACAGGACGTTAACCGTCTGCTGAAACAGTTCACTCAGATGCAGAAGATGATGAAAAAAATGCAGAAGGGTGGCATGAAAGGCATGATGCGCAACATGCAGGGCATGATGGGCGGCATGGGCGGCGGTGGCGGTTTTAATCCGTTTGGCCGCTAGTTAGCCCGGTAAGGCGGGCGCGTTCACACTCGTGATTTACGCTAACCCGCTTACCAACTGGAGAAATTTCGTTTCTGTTAATTTCATCACGGTAAATTTAATCGAAATAGAGTGGCTAAAAAGTAGCTAAACCCCTTGCAATGCGATGGAATAAGAGTAAAATTCCGGAGCTTTATTTTGGCACGAGACCCCAGACTGTTTAGTGAATAAATGGTTATTGGGGTTAATTTTATTTTTGAGAAAGCAAAGAGGACGACATGGTAACCATTCGTTTGGCACGTCACGGCGCTAAAAAGCGTCCATTTTATCAAATCGTAGTAGCGGACAGCCGCAACGCTGCAACTGGCCGTTTCATCGAGAAAGTAGGTTTCTTTAACCCTACTGCTCAAGGTCAGGAAGAAGGTCTGCGTCTGGATCTGGACCGTGTTAACCACTGGGTTAGCCAAGGTGCAGCTCTGTCTGACCGTGTAGCTAAGCTAGTTAAAGACGCTCAAAAAGCGGCTTAATTTAAACTAGTTAATGTCGATGAAAGGTGAAGAAACAGTGAGCAAGCAAGACGAAAAAGTTGTTGTTGGTAAGTTCGGTGGAACTTACGGCATTCGTGGCTGGCTGAAAGTTTTTTCCTATACAGACAACGCTGAAAGCCTGTTTGATTACAGCCCCTGGTTTGTAAACCAGAAGGGCGAGTGGGTTGAGTACAAAGTCGAAAGCTGGAAGCGCCATAACAAAGGTATGGTGGTGAAGCTGGAAGGTCTGGATATCCGCGAAGACGCGCATCTGTTGACCAACTTTGAAATTGCTATCGACCCGGCCGTCCTGCCAGAATTGTCAGAAGATGAATTCTACTGGCGCGAATTGTTTGGAATGCAAGTTGTAACCGACAAAGGTTATGACCTGGGTGTCGTGACCGACATGCTGGAGACAGGTTCCAACGATGTTTTGGTAGTGAAAGCCAATCTGAAAGATGCTTTTGGCCAAAAGGAACGATTAATTCCGTTCCTTGAAGAGCAAGTGATCAAACATATTGATCGCGAAGCTCGACGGATCGAAGTTGACTGGGATCCTGGATTTTAACTCCAAGTAACGGAGCGTTTGAGCTTGGCACTTACAACCAACGCTATGTGGGTCGGCGTAATTAGCCTGTTTCCCGAAATGTTCCGCAGTGTTACTGACTTTGGAGTAACAGGTCAAGCGGTTAAAAAAGGTCTCTTATCGGTTGAGACATGGAATCCTCGTGATTTCACTCATGATAAGCATCGAACAGTCGATGACCGACCTTACGGTGGTGGTCCTGGTATGTTGATGATGGTGCAGCCTTTGCGCGATGCCATTCACGCAGCCAAACAAGCCTCACCGGGTAAGACGAAAGTCATCTATCTCTCTCCTCAGGGTCGTAAACTCGACCAACGTGGAGTGGAAGAGCTGGCAACCAATCAGAATTTATTGCTGATTTGTGGCCGATATGAAGGGATAGATGAACGCATCATTGAATCTGAAGTTGACGAAGAATGGTCAATTGGAGATTTCGTGATGACGGGGGGAGAAATCCCGGCCATGACGTTAATTGATTCCGTATCGCGGTTTATCCCCGGGGTACTGGGTGACTTTGCGTCAGCAGAAGAAGACTCTTTTGCCAATGGCCTGTTGGATTGTCCTCACTATACTCGTCCTGAAGAGTTAGATGGAAAGCAGGTACCTGCGGTACTGAAATCCGGTAACCATCAGGATATTCGTCGCTGGCGATTAAAACAGTCGCTGGGCCGTACTTGGCTAAGAAGACCAGAGCTCCTGGAAAACCTAGCTCTGACTGACGAACAGGAACAATTACTTGCTGAATACATTAAAGAATTTCAGTCCAAGTAACCTAATTTATTGATATCAGTTTATTCTAGGAATTTTAAAAATGAGTAATATCATCAAAGCTCTTGAGCAAGAGCAAATGAAACAAGACCTGCCTAAATTTGCACCAGGTGACACTGTTGTTGTTCAAGTTAAGGTAAAAGAAGGTGAGCGTGAGCGTCTACAGGCTTTTGAAGGCGTTGTAATCGCAGTACGTAACCGTGGTCTGCACTCTGCTTTCACTGTACGTAAAATCTCTAACGGTGAAGGTGTTGAGCGTACGTTCCAAACACACTCTCCAATCGTTGATAGCATCGAAGTTAAACGCCGCGGTGCAGTACGTCGTGCCAAACTGTACTACCTACGTGAGCGTTCAGGTAAGTCTGCTCGTATCAAAGAGAAACTTGCTAAAAAGTAATGCTATAACTAGCGTTCTCATATTAAAAAGCGGAGCCAGTGAGCTCCGCTTTTTTTTTTGCTTTCTTTGTGAGCCAATGTCAGTAACAGTGGCTTAGACAAAGTGTCTGCTGGTGACTAATAGTTGTCTTCCGACCAGCCATCGCTGTCAGACATGTCTGGGGCGCCCGGAATGCTGTTCTCCTCATCGGCCCATTCACCAAAATCGATCATTTGGCATTTTTTGCTGCAGAAAGGGCGGTAAAGGCTCTGCTCATTCCAGACCACGTCGCTACCGCATTGCGGGCACTTAACTAGGGTCACTTTTTTATCGGACATGGGAAATTCCTGATTAACACACGTTGACCAATCATATCATATCGGCTTGGGCGTTAGGCATCGAGCTGGCTAATCCCGGGTTAGCCTGAAAACTAGCTGCACACCGCCAGTTCAAACTGGACATCTTCCGTGCAGGCCTGGCCGGTTTCGAAACAGATATACTTGATAGCAAAACGGTTCTTGTGACCGGAAATCATCGGATAGACACCGTATTCGAGCGGGATGTTTAAGCGCAGAATATTGGCACCTTCCGCATCGCTCTGGTAAAAGCCGGCAGTGGCTAATTTGGGTTGGAAGCGACCGGTTTCCCGGGCCAGCTGTAACCAGAGCTCTAATGCATCCGCTAACGGGAACAGGGAACTCATCCACTGATTGGCATCGTGAATTTTGCGCTCATTGTCGAGATGCAGCCAGTGATGCAGGGCTGGCAGGTCAAAGCAGCAGGCCCCGCCGGGTAAGTTAAAGCGCTGGCGAATTGCGGACAGGAAACGGTCTTCTTTTAGCGACTGGCCAAAGCGTTCTGCGCCCATCAGATTGGCGTGCACATTATCTATGTCGGCCAGCACTTTCTGTAACATTTGCTGATCGACACCGCTGACATTCAGCCAGTTTCGGTAAGTTAAGCGCTGTTTCTCGATGTCTTTCGCCAGTTCGCTTTTCAGCTGGATCTGATCGAATATTTCCAGCAGATCAAACAGAGAACGGAAAAACAGCAAGTGATGCGATGGGTCAGCAAATATTGCCGAGTTCTTGAGTTGATCGAGCAAGGCTTCAATCCGCAGGTAAATGCGGGTTTTCTCATTCAGCGGGTGTTCAAAGTGATGAGTGGTCATGTTGCTCTGGCTTTACTGATTACTGTTATTATTCTCACCCATTTGTCTGGCAAATAGCTAGGTACTTTTGATGTAATTCTGTGATTTGAGGCAAAAGTTTCTGGTTTTCTGTATCATTTTTAATCACATCGTCGGCAATGGCTAAACGTTGTTCACGCGACGCCTGGGATGCCAGAATCGCCTCAATCTGCTCGGCAGGTACTTGATCACGCTGACAGGCACGCTGGATCTGGGTCTGTTGGTCGACATCAACCACCAGTACCCGGTCCGCCAAAGACTGTAACTGATTTTCAACCAGTAAAGGGACTACCAACAACGCATAGGGAGAGCTCACCTGCTGCAGTTGGTCCTGCATTTCCCGGCGAATCATAGGGTGGAGCAGTGCGTTCAGCCACTGCTTTTGTTCCGGGTCTGAAAACACCAGTTGTCGCAAACGCGCGCGATCCAGCTGACCGTCAGCGAGTAGAATATCACTGCCAAAATGGTCACGGATGGCGGATAGCCCGGCACTGCCCGGCGCAACAACCTGACGCGCGACGACATCTGCATCGACGATATCGATGGCAAAATGCTGGTGAAACAGGTTGGCTACCGTGGTTTTGCCGCTGGCAATGCCGCCAGTCAGACCGATTACGAGTGTCATAGCGATTTCCTATCCCTTGTTGTTATTTATATTGTGCCAAGATACCAGTCCAGCATTGCCGGCCCCCAAATCAGGCTTATCCAGCCAGCAATGGCCAGATACGGGCCGAACGGGAAAGCGGCATCAATTCCTTGTTTCTGTAACCTGAGCTGAATCAGGCCAAATACCAGCCCCACCATCGATGAAAACAGAATGATCATCGGCAGATATTGCCAGCCGAGCCAGGCCCCCAGAGCGGCGAGCAACTTGAAATCGCCGTAACCCATACCTTCTTTGCCGGTCAGCAATTTGAAGCCCCAGTAAATACTCCATAGGAACAGGTAGCCGGCGATAGCACCATATACAGCTTCATGCAGTGATACAGGACCAATACCGGTAGCAGCCAGCATAATACCGGCCCAAAGTAAGGGCAGTGTCAGCTGATCCGGCAGTAACATGGTGTCCAGGTCAATAAAAGTGGCGGCAATCAAGGTGAAAGTGAAGGCTAATAAACACAAACTGTAGAAGCTGTAGCCAAACTTGATTACTACGACGGCGCACATTACGCCAGACAGCAGCTCTACCAGCGGATAGCGGATACTGATCGGCTGCTGGCAGTGATAGCAGCGTCCGCGCAGCATCAGCCAGCTAATCAGAGGGATATTATCGTACCAGCGTAACTGGCTGTGACAATGAGGGCAGCGAGAACGAGGCACGCTGATATTGAATTGCCCCTCGGGCGGCTCAATATGGTATTCAGGAAAACTTTCGGCACACTCCTGACGCCACGAACGCTCCATCATGATCGGTAGCCGATGGATGACGACGTTGAGAAAACTGCCGATGATCAGGCCGAATACACCGGCAAAACTGGCCAACAGCCAGGGGTGGTACTGCAATGCGTCCATATTTTACTCAATTGTGGCTTGAGGGAGTGCGAATGACTTTAAAAAAGTCGATGACTGATATTAACCTAACACACTCATTAAGTTAAAGATCGGCAGGTACATCGCGACAACTAATCCCCCCACCATGCCACCAAGCAGCACAATGATTATAGGTTCAATCATTTGGCCTAACTGTTCAACGGTACGATCAACTTCGGCTTCGTAAACATTGGCGATCTTATCCAGCATATCATCCAGCTTCCCGGACTCTTCTCCTATCATCATCATCTGGGTCAGCATATCGGGAAACGCGTCTGTCTGTTTTAGCGACAGCGACAAAGGCATACCGGCAGAAATATCCTGATAGGCGGCTTCCAGTGCTCGCTGGAAATAGAGGTTACCCACCGCCGATGTGGTATTGCGCAAGCTGTTTAAAATAGGGATACCCGCTTTACAACTGGTGGCCAGGCAGCGGCTGTATCTGGCCAGTGCCGCTTTGGTCTGGATTTGGCCGAATACCGGAATTTTAAGGCTCATTCGGGATACTGCCAATTGCATACGTGGAGAGTGGCCCCATAGCCAACGCAGTAACAAGGCGCTGAATACGCTAGTGCCGAGCAGCGTCAATGACCAATCTTGTAGCCAGTGCGATAGGTTGATCACCTGACGGGTAAACCAGGGCAGGTCCGCTCCAAAACCGCGAAACATGGATTCAAACTCCGGTATCACCCAGGTCAGCAGGATGTAGCTCACCGTTACAGCCACCAGTATGACCGAGGAGGGATAGATAAGCGCTTTAACCACTTTGGCTTTGATGGCGGCGCTTTTTTCCCGGTAGTGGGCTAACTGTTGCAGGGTCTCCGCCAGATTACCGGCCTGTTCTCCGGCCGACAGTAAATCGCAGTAGAGACTGTCAAACCAGTTCTGATGGGGACGAAATGAATCAGCGATCGGCACGCCGGCTTCAAGTGTGCGGCCCACTTCATACAGCAATGAGTGCATTTCTGCTTTGGCTTGGTTGGACCTGAGCAGCTTAATTGCCGGTAGCAAAGCTACGCCACTGCCAAGCAGAGTTGCGAGTTGTCGGGTAAACTGGGTAATGTCTTTAGCGCTGATGCTATGCAACAGCCGGGAGAAGATCGAAACTGCCTTTGGTTTAAGCTTTTTAACCTGGATGTGCTGTTTGGTCAGTTGCTCACGTACTTCCCGCTCACTGCGGGCCAGCTGTTGACCACGCACCGATTTACCACTGCGGCTGGTCCCCTGCCAATAGAAGCGTTTCAAGCGGATTTTACGCCGGGTTTGGTTTGATGTCATAGGCTGATTACCCGTTGCAGTTCCGCCAGGCTGGTCAACCCTTGCTGCAGTTTTTCCACCCCGGCCTGGTGTAAGCTCTGCATACCTTGCTGCATCGCGGTGGTGTGGATTTGCTGGCTGGAGGCACCGGACAAGATAGATTCCGCCAGTACCTGATTAAGTGACATCATCTCATACAAACCGGTGCGGCCGGCGTAGCCCTGATTACAGTGTGGACAGCCACTTGTGTTGGCCTGATAGATGGTTGACTGAGGCGACAGACCTAAGCTCTTGCACAGGCTTTCATTGAGTGGATGTGGCCGTTTGCAGTCGCACAGTTTGCGTACCAACCGCTGGGCAATAATCAGCGACAGCGACGCCGCCAGGTTGTAGCGGGCAATGCCCATGTTGGCCAGACGGATAATGGTATCGGCCGCGGAGTTAGTATGCAGTGTCGAGAGCACCAAGTGACCGGTCTGCGCCGCTTTAACCGCAATCTCCGCGGTTTCCAGATCGCGGATTTCACCGACCATCACCACATCCGGATCCTGGCGCAGAAAAGCCCGCAGCGCTTCGGCAAAGCCAAAGCCGATCTGCGGCGATACCTGAACCTGATTAACGCCATTAAGGCGGATTTCCACCGGGTCTTCCGCTGTGGCGATGTTAACGGCGGCCGTATTGAGTTGGCGCAAGCCACTGTAGAGCGAGACGGTCTTGCCGCTACCGGTGGGGCCGGTAAACAGGATCAGACCCTGAGGTTTATTGAGTGCGTGCAGGTAGCGTTTCTGTTGTTTGGCAGAGAAGCCAAGCTGGCTCAAATCCAGCGGCGTGGAGTCGCTGTCGAGTAAGCGCAGCACGATTTTTTCACCCCACAAGGTCGGTAAGGTAGACACCCGCATATCGGCTGAGAGGGTGTCATTAAGCTGGATTTTCAGTCGGCCATCTTGTGGCAAGCGCCGCTCGGCAATATCCAACTGAGCCAGAATTTTTAACCGCGCGGCCAGACGCCGGCTGAGCTGACTGGGAGGCTGGTGGGCTTCCAGCAGAATACCATCGCAGCGCAGCCGGATCCGGTATTCATGTTCAAAGGGCTCGAAATGAATATCGGACGCCCCTTTGCGGATCGCATCGAGCAACACTTGATTGATAAAGCGGCTGACCGGTGAGTCGTCCTGATATTGGTTGCTGGACTCTTGCAGCTCGTCGGCACTGATTTCAACCAGATCCGACAATTGATCCTGGTGGATATCGCGTACTGAGTTATCAGCGCTCTGCAGCGCCCGGCCATACAAGCGCCGTAATGCCGCTTGTAGCTGGTCTGACTCGGCGACCCTGAGCTCGATTTGTCGCCCGCTGGCAAAACGAAATTCCGCTTCCAGCTCACTGTCGCCGGGGTCTGCCACCGCCAGCAGCAGGCTGTTGTCATCGAGCCGCAGTGGCAACGCCTGGTGGCGCTGCAGCAGCTCACGCTGGCCGAGTTGCTTACATACGGCCGGGTAGTCAAACTGGTCGATCTGTACCCGTGGCACACAATAAAGCTGGCTGATCATCTCAGCCAGCTCACCGGCAGTAAACAGTCCCAGCGCCAAGATTACCTCGGCGCTGCTTTGCGGCTGCTGTTGCTGCCGTGCTAATAGCTGCTGTTGCTGAGCCGCTGTAATTCTCTCTGCCTGAGCCAGCAACTGCAGCAGATCACTAGGCATTAAGCGCAGGGATCTATTGAACTAGTGGTACTTGCTGCAGATACAAACTGACATTCCCAGCCAGAAGGACTTCGCTCATAGGATATTTTAGAACCGCTAAATACACTGCTGGAAACAAATGAAAACATAATAGTATCGTCTGCAGATATTGATAACGTGCCATATTTATTGGCATCACTATTGATACCAAGAGCGCTGCTTACCGCGGTATTTGCAGCGATTGTACCGTTTTCCTGGTAGTACAATTCAGCTGGAGTGATAATCGCCTTTAAAGTTGCTATTGCTGCTGTGGCCTGGCTTTTGGCGACATAGTCCTTATAGGCCGGAATCGCGATAGCAGACAGTATGCCAATAATGGCGACCACTATCATCAGTTCAATCAGGGTAAAGCCTCGGGCGGCGGAACGGGATGCAGACATAGATTTCTCCGGTAATAAAAATGTAATGTTTCCGGCAGAGTAAAAGTCGTTTAAGGGTGAACCAATGACAGGGTGTCGGGCTACCGAGTGGTAGAAAGAAAAGTCATGCTTGATTGCAGTAGGGTGCAGAAATGCTTCGAGCCAGCGCACAGCGCCGGCTCGAAGGCAGTATAGCTTGAGGTTATTGCCCCGGTTTAATCGCGAAAGCGCATCGACAAGTCCATGGCGCGGACATGTTTAGTCAGTGCACCGACTGAGATGTAATCGACACCGGTTTCAGCACACTGACGCAGCGTATCCAGGGTGATGTTGCCGGAGTTTTCCAGCGCAGCGCGTCCGGCGTTAATCGCGACCGCTTCACGCATCATCTCCAAGCTGAAGTTATCCAGCATAATAATATCGGCACCGGCATCGATCGCCTGCTGCAGCTCTTGCAGGCTCTCGGTTTCCACTTCCACCGGTTTACCCGGATTCAGCTGTTTGGCAGTCTCGATGGCCTGACGAATCCCACCACAGGCGATGATATGATTTTCTTTAATCAGGTAAGCGTCAAACACGCCAATACGGTGGTTGTAACCGCCGCCGCAGGCTACCGCATACTTGAGTGCACTGCGCAGTCCCGGCACAGTCTTACGGGTATCGAGCAGTTTGCAGTTGGTTCCTTCCAGTTTGGCGGCGTAACGGGCCGTTTCTGTCGCGCAGCCGGAAAGGGTCTGGATAAAGTTCATTGCATTTCGCTCACCGGTCAGCAGGATGCGTGACGGGCCGGATAAGGTACACAGTATCTGATTGGCGGTGACGTGATCGCCGTCTTGCACCTGCCAGTCGATGGTCACTTGACCACCGAGCTGACGAAACACTTCGTCTGCCCAGGCGCGGCCACAGAACACGCCGTCTTCACGGGTTATCAGAGTGGCGACATTGGTGGCATCCGCCGGGATCAGGCTGGCGGTAATGTCGGCGGCTGGATCCAGGGTTCCGCCCAGATCTTCGCGCAGAGTGTCGGCCACCATGCGGCGGATCTCTTCAGGAAGCTGTTGGCGTAAATAATCGAGACGTTGTTGGCTGTTGTGTGTGTCTTTCATCGCTAATCCAGATAACCGTGTTGAACCGACCGGCATAATACGCTGACTGCCGGTGAAATTCAGCCTTTATTCTCGCAATTCTGTGGCGAATAGATAAAATTTGCCTAACAGAAAAGCGATAGCAGGCAAACCGATGATTGATGATAAAGGCTGGTACAACGGCGCCCGTCGGGTGGAATCCCCCTATTACGATTTGAGGCCAGAGGGTGAAACCATTTCGCTGCTGGTGGTGCACAACATCAGCTTGCCACCGGGGCAGTTTGGCGGCAATTATATCGAACAGTTTTTTACCGGTCAGTTGAATGCTGATGAACATCCATTTTTTGCCGTGATCGCCAATATGAAAGTGTCGGCCCACTGCCTGATCCGCCGCGATGGTGAAGTGGTGCAGTTTGTGCCGTTTAACGCCAGAGCCTGGCATGCCGGAGCGTCCAGTTTTGCGGGCAGAGCGCGCTGCAACGACTATTCGCTTGGCATTGAGCTGGAAGGGAACGATTTTGTCGCCTATACCGACGCCCAGTATCAGGCGCTGGCGCAGTTAACCCGCCAATTGATGCAGCACTACCCGGCAATTACTCCGCCAAGAATCACCGGACATCAATATATTGCACCGCTGCGTAAATCGGATCCCGGGCTGGTGTTTGACTGGCGTTACTTTCGTAGCCTGATCGCTGACTGAGTCATCCTCTGGCTGAATTCGCTCAGAGGGCGTCGTGGTACTGTTGCAGAACTTGTTCAAGCCAGCTTTCGATGCGCTCATCACTGAGCTCGTACTGGGAATCCTCATCCAGCGCCAGGCCGACAAACTGACTACCGTCTTCGGTCAGTGCCTTAGAGGCATCAAACTGATAACCCTGGTTCGGCCAGTAACCAATGATATTGGCGCCGCGTTGTTTAACCTGATCATGCAGCAAGCCCATCGCATCCAGATACCATTCGCCGTAGCCTTCCTGATCACCCAGACCAAACAGGGCCACGTATTTGCCCTGCAGCGACAGTGAACCTATGCTGTCCCAGATCGCCAGCCAGTCTTCCTGGATCTCACCAAAATCCCAGGTTGAAATGCCAAGGATCAGAAGATCGTAATCTGCCATCAGGCTGAGCGGTGATTCTTTGACATTGTGCAGATCAACCAGATCCGCGCCGAGAATAGCCTGCATTTTTTCGGCCGTCATTTCGGTGTAGCAAGTGGTGGAGCCATAGAATAAGCCGATCTTCATAAGGATTTACTTCGCTAATTGGAACTAGGGATGAGGATTTTAACCATAAACTGGCCAGCTTTGCAGCGAATATCCTGATGAATCGGTAAAAACACTAGTAATAGGCTGATCGCTGCCGTAAATTGAACAAAATTTCTCACTGAGGTTAGGTTCCCTGTGTCTAACATGTTGTCACCCGACCACGGTTTGGTTGAGCAATTTCTGGATGCCATGTGGATGGAACGTGGTCTGTCGGAAAATACTCTGGCATCTTATCGTAATGATCTGAATAAGTTGCTGGGCTGGATGCAGCCGCAGCAGTTCAGACTGGATTTTATCAGCGCCGGTGGCCTGCAGGATTATCAGGCCTGGTTGCTGGATCAAGGCTATAAGCAGACATCGCGGGCGCGGATGCTGTCGGCGATCCGCCGCCTGTTCCAGTACCTGCATCGGGAGAAAGTACGCGCAGATGATCCCAGTGCGTTACTGATCAGCCCCAAACTGCCACAGCGTTTGCCGAAAGATCTCTCAGAACAGCAGGTCGAGGCGCTGCTGGATGCACCGGATGTCTCAGATGCAATGCAGCTGCGTGATAAGGCCATGCTAGAATTACTGTATGCGACCGGATTACGGGTGACTGAGCTGGTCAGTCTGACGATGGAAAATCTCAGCCTGCGACAGGGGGTGGTGCGGGTTACCGGTAAAGGTGGAAAAGAGCGATTGGTTCCAATGGGAGAAAATGCCGTTGATTGGATTGAAACTTTTTTCCAGCAGGGGCGGTCTGAGCTACTAGGAGATAAAAGTTCTGATGTGGTATTTCCCAGTAAGCGTGCTCGGCAAATGACCCGGCAGACTTTCTGGCATCGGATCAAGCACTATGCCGCACTGGCGGGTATCGACAGTGAGCTGCTGTCACCTCACGTGCTGCGCCATGCATTTGCTACCCATCTGCTCAATTATGGTGCCGACCTTAGAGTGGTACAGATGTTGTTAGGCCATAGTGACTTATCCACCACGCAAATTTATACTCATGTCGCGACCGAGAGGTTAAAACAAATTCATAGCGAGCACCATCCCAGGGCTTGAAAATAAAGGTGATTTTAATGCGTGTATTACGCCGTTTTCCGTTACTGCTGTTGCCATTTTTTGTTTCAGCATGCTATGCAGAATCCACCCCTGATGTTGCACAAAACAGTCAGGAGCAGGCGAAAGCTGCTATAACCATCGATCAGGCTGCATTTGAGCAGCGCTTTGCTCCATTGGGGCTGACCATCACTGAGATTGTGCCGTCGGATATCGACGGTCTGGTGGAAGTACGTACTTCTGGTGGCGTGTTGTTCGCCTCTCCGGACGGCGATTTCTTTATTGCGGGTACCCTGTATAGCATCGATGCCGATGGCCGTTACGAAGATGTGCTGGCTAAGCGTCAGGCTCCGATCAATGCCGAGAAAGTGGCGGCTCGTTCAGAGGATATGATTGAATTTAAGGCAGAGAACGAAAAATATGCCGTGACTGTCTTTACCGATATCACCTGCGGCTATTGTGTTCGCCTGCATAGCCAGATGGAAGAATACAATCAGCTGGGTATTACCGTTCGTTACCTGGCTTACCCTCGCCAAGGGCCAACCGGACCGGTAGCCGAGCAAATGGCGGCGATCTGGTGTGCTGATGACCGGGCCAAGGCGCTAGGCCTGGCCAAGGCTAAGCGGGAAATTCCGGAGAAAAACGGCAAGTTTGCCCAGTGCCAGCAAGTGATCCAGGATGATTACAACCTCGGCCGCGAGCTGGGCATCAGCGGCACGCCTGCGATCGTGATGCCAAACGGTGAAATGTTAGGTGGCTACCTGCCACCGGCTGAATTGCTGAAACAACTACAACGAATCTAATACTTTATTACGGGCCTCAAATCGAGGCCCGATTTATCCGGGCTTATGATAGAAATTCAACGTCGACCGGAAGCCGATGTATCCCTGCTTCCCGAATCCATTCATCCCATTCTGAAACGAATTTATATTAATCGTGGTGTGCAATCGCTGGCGCAGCTGGAAAAATCGGCACGGGCAATGCACTCCTATCAGCAGCTCGGCGGCATTGATGCTGCGGTCGCTATGCTGTTTGAGGCGATTCGTCATAATCGGCGCATCATCGTCGTCGGAGATTTTGATGCCGATGGCGCGACCAGCTCTGCGTTGTCGGTGTTGGCTCTGCGGATGTTAGGCAGTGGTAACGTCGATTACCTGGTGCCGAACCGGTTTGAAGATGGCTATGGCCTCAGTCCGGAAGTGGTGGATCAGGCGCTGCAGGTTGGCGCAGAACTGATCATGACCGTCGACAACGGCGTCTCTTCGATTGAAGGGGTGCGCTACGCCAAACAGCACGGGCTGAAAGTCCTGGTTACCGACCACCACCTGCCGGGTAACCAACTGCCGGATGCCGATGCTATGGTCAACCCCAACCTGGCAGACTGTCCTTTTCCTTCCAAAGCGTTAGCCGGAGTTGGCGTGGCCTTCTATCTGATGATGGCGCTGTGCGTAAAAATGCGCCAGTCCGGTTGGTTTGCCGAGCAGGGCATGGCGGAACCCAAACTGATGGAGCTGATCGATCTGGTGGCGCTTGGCACGGTGGCAGACGTAGTGCCGCTGGATGAAAACAACCGGATTCTGGTCCATCAGGGACTGCAGCGGATCCGTGCCGGCAAAGCCCGGCCTGGTATCCAGGCCCTGATTGAAATCGCTAAGCGCGATGCCCGCCGCCTGGTGGCGGCTGATTTTGGCTTTGCGCTCGGGCCAAGAATCAATGCTGCCGGACGACTGGACGATATGTCGTTTGGGGTTGAGCTGCTGATGTGCAATAACATCCATGCCGCGCGGCGAATGGCCAGTGAACTTGATGGCTTGAACCAGACCAGGAAAGAGATCGAAGAGGGCATGAAGCAGGAAGCGATGGCAATCTGTGAGCGGCTGCAGTTGGGGCAGGACAGCGAGTTGCCTTTTGGCCTGGCACTGTTTCAGCGCGACTGGCATCAGGGCGTGATCGGCATTCTGGCCTCACGAATTAAAGATAAGTTCCACCGGCCGGTAGTCGCTTTTGCCGATGGCGGTGATGGTCTGATCAAAGGGTCCTGCCGCTCCGTGGCCGGGCTGCATATGCGCGATGCGCTGGATAGAATCGACACCCAGAATCCCGGCTTGATCCTCAAATTTGGCGGCCACGCGATGGCGGCGGGGCTGACGATCAAAGAAGCCGATTTTTCCACCTTCGCCGGTTTATTTGACCAGGTGGTCAAACAGGAGTTGGACTCGTCCGCGTTGAAAGGCGTTATCTTATCTGACGGTGAACTATTGCCTGAAGAATATTCCATGCATATTGCAGAATTGCTGCGTGCGGGTGGCCCTTGGGGACAGGCCTTCCCAGAACCGGTATTTGATGGTGAGTTTAAACTGTTGCACCAGAAGCTGGTGGGTGAAAAACACCTCAAGTTGATGTTGGAACCGCTGTATAAAGGCCATCCCACCAACATTATGCTCGACGGCATTGCATTTAATGTCGACCTGCGCCGCTGGCCGGATGCATCAGTTAAGACGGTACGCCTGGCTTATCGACTCGATATTAATGAGTTTCGTGGCAATCAGTCGCTGCAACTGATGGTCGAACATCTGGAAGCCAAATAAGTAATTTTTTACCAGAGTGGATTGGTGCGGCTAATCCACTCACTTCCCTTTTCCTCCCTACGGACTTAGTTTTGGCGAGCCAAATACGTGCCGTACTTCACACTTTTAATCTTCTGAAATTAATTTTTTGAAACGTTGGTTTATTTATTTTTGCAGCTAAAATCTGCGAACCTGCGACTTTCTGGCGCAAAAATTCCCCGTCTGTAATGTTAATGTAATTGGTCTGACCAATAATTTTGTTGTTTCAATACAGAATTGTTAAGCCAGTGTTGAGCTGTGCCCCCTTCTATGATGTAGGTCAATTTTCAGCTAGACATCGGTGTTTTAATTGTGTTAATTTCTCCGGCAACAAAAAATTGGTATTACCATTTACCTGCAAGAGTAAAAGAACAATAAAGTATGGCTTACCAACGGATTCGACAGCCCAAACTCTCCGATGTGATAGAACAAGAGCTGGAACGCTTGATCGTGGAAGGAACCCTTTCCCCGGGTCAGCAGTTGCCACCAGAACGAGAACTGGCCAAGCAGTTTGATGTATCGCGCCCTTCAGTTCGCGAAGCAATTCAGCGTCTGGAGGCCAAGCGTTTGCTTACCCGTCGTCAGGGCGGTGGCACGTTTGTCAGTGAAACTATCTGGAAGAGTTTTTCCGATCCACTCCTAAATTTATTGTCCAGCCACTCTGAAACTCAGCTCGATCTGCTCGAGTCGCGTCATGCGATGGAGGGGATAGCTGCGTATTTTGCAGCCGTGCGTGGTACCGAAGAAGATTTTGCCCGTATTCAGGCTTGCCTGGCACAGATTAGTGAACAGGAAAAGAGCAAGAATGTGGAAGCGGAAGCTGCTGCGGTAATGCAATTTCTGATTGCCCTGACCGAAGCGGCGCACAATGTGGTGATACTGCATATTGTCCGCAGTCTGGCGCCGTTACTGGAACAGAATGTCCTGCAGAATCTCAAGCTGCTACACCGCCGCGAAGAAGTGGTGGAGAAAGTGAGCAAACATCGAGCCAATATCGTGGATGCCATCGTATCGGGTCAGCCTGAAAAGGCGCGCGAAATGTGTCATTCTCATTTGGCTTATATCGAAGAAACTTTGTTGGATTTGACTCGGGAAGAGACTCGTCGTGAGCGCTCCCTGCGTCGAATGCAGCGAGGCAATGAATCCTAACGAACATTGCTTGTTTAATTAGATCCAACTAACAGAAGGATAGATCGCCATGTCCGATATGAAGCATGACGTAGACGCACTTGAAACTCAAGAATGGCTGCAAGCCCTTGAGTCAGTTGTACGTGAAGAAGGTGTAGAACGAGCTCAGTTCCTGCTAGAGCAAGTTCTGGACAAAGCACGTCTGGACGGTGTAGACATGCCAACTGGAATCACCACCAACTACATCAATACGATTCCTGCCGACCAAGAGCCTGCTTACCCGGGTGACACGACGTTAGAGCGTCGTATCCGCTCCATCATTCGCTGGAACGCCATCATGATCGTATTGCGCGCTTCGAAGAAAGACCTGGAGCTGGGTGGCCACATGGCGTCTTTCCAGTCATCTGCCGCGTTCTACGAAACATGTTTCAACCATTTCTTCCGTGCTCCGAATGAAAAAGACGGCGGCGACCTGGTTTACTACCAAGGTCACATCTCTCCGGGTATCTACGCCCGTGCTTTCGTTGAAGGCCGTCTGACCGAAGAGCAGTTGGATAACTTCCGTCAGGAAGTCGACGGTAAAGGTATTCCGTCATACCCACACCCTAAACTGATGCCTGAATTCTGGCAGTTCCCGACCGTATCTATGGGGCTGGGGCCAATCTCCGCAATCTATCAAGCTCGTTTCCTGAAATACCTGGACGGCCGTGGCATGAAAGACACCGCCGATCAGCGCGTGTACGCATTCCTGGGTGACGGTGAGATGGATGAGCCGGAATCACGTGGCGCAATCTCTTTTGCTGCGCGTGAGAAGCTGGACAACCTGTGCTTCCTGATCAACTGTAACCTGCAGCGTCTGGACGGCCCGGTAATGGGTAACGGCAAGATCATCCAGGAACTGGAAGGCCTGTTTAAAGGCGCCGGCTGGAACGTGGTTAAAGTTATTTGGGGTAACAACTGGGATTCTCTGCTGGCCAAAGATACGACCGGTAAACTGCTGCAACTGATGAACGAAACCATCGACGGCGATTACCAGACCTTCAAAGCAAAAGATGGTGCTTACGTACGCGAGCACTTCTTTGGTAAATACCCAGAAACGGCAGCGCTGGTTGCTGACATGACTGACGACGAGATCTTCGCCCTGAAACGCGGTGGTCACGAGTCTTCTAAACTGTACGCGGCATTCAACAACGCGCAGGAAACAAAAGGCCGTCCGACCGTCATTCTGGCGAAAACCGTTAAAGGTTACGGTATGGGTGATGCGGCTCAAGGCCGAAACATCGCTCACCAGGTTAAGAAAATGGACATGACCCACGTTCGTGCCATGCGTAACCGCCTGGGTCTGCAAGACCTGTTGTCAGACGAAGATGTGAATAGCCTGCCTTACCTGAAACTGGAAGAAGGTTCTAAAGAGTACGAATACCTGCACGCTCGTCGTAAAGCTCTGCACGGTTATACTCCACAGCGTCTGCCAAAATTCACTCAGGAATTTGTTGTTCCTGAACTGGACGAGTTCAAACCGCTGCTGGAAGAGCAGAAGCGCGATATCTCTTCAACCATGGCTTACGTACGTGCGCTGAACATTCTGCTGAAAGACAAAAACATCGGTAAGAACATCGTGCCTATCATCGCCGATGAAGCGCGTACCTTCGGTATGGAAGGTCTGTTCCGTCAGATCGGTATCTACAACCCGCACGGCCAGACTTACACCCCTGAAGACCGTGGCGTCGTGTCTTACTACAAAGAAGACACTGCAGGCCAGGTATTGCAGGAAGGTATCAACGAGCTGGGTGCTATGTCATCTTGGGTAGCCGCGGCAACGTCCTACAGCACCAACAACCTGCCGATGATTCCGTTCTACATCTACTACTCTATGTTCGGTTTCCAACGTGTCGGCGACATGGCATGGATGGCGGGTGACCAACAGGCGCGCGGCTTCCTGCTGGGCGCGACCGCAGGTCGTACTACGTTGAACGGTGAAGGTCTGCAGCACGAAGATGGTCATTCTCATGTTATGGCCGGTACGGTACCGAACTGTATCTCTTACGATCCGACTTTCGCATACGAAGTAGCGGTCATCATGCAAGACGGTATCCGTCGCATGTACGGTCCTGACCAAGAGAACGTGTTCTACTACATGACTCTGATGAACGAAAACTACGCCATGCCAGCGATGCCAGAAGGCGCTGAAGAAGGTATCCGCAAGGGTATCTACAAGCTGGAAAGCTACGCCGGTGACAAAGGTAAGGTTCAGCTGATGAGCTCAGGTACTATCATGAACGAAGTACGTAAAGCCGCTCAAATCCTGAGTGACGACTACGGCATTTCGTCTGACGTATTCTCAGTAACGTCATTCAACGAAGTGACTCGCGACGGTCAGGCAGCAGAGCGTTTCAACATGCTGCATCCAGAAGCAGAAGCTCAAGTACCTTACATCGCACAAGTAATGGGCAGCGAGCCAGCTATCGCCGCAACCGACTACATGAAGAACTATGCAGAGCAGGTACGTGCGTTTATTCCTGCTGAGTCTTATAAAGTTCTTGGTACTGACGGCTTTGGCCGCTCAGACAGCCGTGAAAACCTACGCCGTCACTTCGAAGTGAACGCAGGTTACGTCGTTGTGGCCGCGTTAACTGAACTCGCGAAACGTGGTGAGGTTGAGAAATCTGTAATTGCTGAAGCAATTAAGAAATTCGACATCGACACTGAGAAAACTAACCCGCTATACGCTTAATTAAGAAGGTAGATAAGAAATGGCAATCGAAATTAATGTACCAGATATCGGTGCGGATGAGGTTGAAGTTACTGAGATTCTGGTAAGCGTTGGCGACAAAGTTGAAGAAGAACAGTCGCTGATCACCGTTGAAGGTGACAAAGCTTCTATGGAAGTACCGGCTTCTCAGGCGGGTATCGTTAAAGAAATCAAAGTAGCCGAAGGCGACAAGGTTTCTACCGGTTCTTTGATCATGATCTTCGAAGCGGCAGGCGCCCCTGAAGAAGCGGGCGCTGCAGCGCCTGCTCCTGCGGCAGAGGTGGCTCCAGCAGCGGCTCCTGCTCCAGCAGCGTCGGAACTGAAAGAAGTCCACGTACCGGATATCGGTGGTGATGAAGTTGAAGTCACTGAAATCATGGTTGCTATCGGCGACAGCATCGAAGAAGAACAATCGCTGATCACTGTTGAAGGCGACAAAGCGTCAATGGAAGTTCCAGCGCCATTCGCAGGTACTTTGAAAGAAATCAAAGTAGCCGCAGGCGATAAAGTATCGACTGGCTCTCTGATCATGGTATTTGAAACGGCCGGCGCTCCGGCCGCTCCTGCGGCAGTTGAAGCGCCTGCGGCCGCACCTGCCGCATCGGCAGCGAAAGAAGTGAACGTGCCAGATATCGGTGGCGACGAAGTAGAAGTGACTGAAATCATGGTAGCCGTTGGCGATACCGTGGAAGAAGAGCAATCGCTGATCACCGTTGAAGGCGACAAAGCGTCAATGGAAGTACCTGCACCATTTGCGGGTACGGTGAAAGAAATCAAGATTGCAGCTGGTGACAAAGTCTCTACTGGTTCGCTAATCATGGTATTTGAGGTGGCCGGTGCTCCGGTGGAAGCTGCAGCTCCAGCAGCGGCACCTGCTCAAGCAGCGGCACCTGCGGCGGCTCCAGCAGCCAAAGCTGAAGCTCCTGTGGCGGCACCTGCTGCCGGTGACTTCCAGGAAAACCACGAGTACGCCCATGCGTCTCCAGTGGTACGTCGCCTGGCGCGTGAGTTCGGCGTTAACCTGTCTAAGGTGAAAGGTACTGGGCGTAAGAGCCGTATCCTGAAAGAAGACGTACAGAACTACGTGAAAGAGGCGCTTAAGCGTCTTGAATCTGGCGCGGGCGCGGCAGCATCTGGCAAAGGTGACGGTGCCGCTCTGGGTCTGTTGCCATGGCCAAAAGTTGACTTCAGCAAGTTCGGTGAGACAGAAGTTCAACCGCTATCGCGTATTAAGAAGATTTCTGGCGCAAACCTACACCGTAACTGGGTAATGATCCCGCACGTTACTCAGTGGGATAACGCCGACATCACTGCGCTGGAAGCATTCCGTAAAGAGCAGAACGCGATTGAAGCGAAGAAAGACTCAGGCATGAAGATCACGCCACTGGTGTTCATCATGAAAGCGGCGGCGAAAGCACTTGAAGCGTTTCCTGCGTTTAACTCTTCTCTGTCAGAAGACGGTGAGAGCCTGATTCTGAAGAAATACGTCAACATCGGTATTGCGGTAGATACGCCAAACGGTCTGGTAGTTCCTGTCTTTAAAGACGTAAACAAGAAAGGTATCTACGAGCTGTCTGAAGAGCTAATGGTGGTTTCTAAGAAAGCTCGTGCCGGTAAACTGACTGCTGCGGATATGCAAGGTGGCTGTTTCACTATCTCCAGCCTGGGTGGTATTGGCGGTACAGCGTTTACACCAATCGTAAACGCCCCAGAAGTTGGTATTCTGGGTGTATCTAAGTCAGAGATGAAACCTGTATGGAACGGTAAAGAGTTTGAACCGCGTCTGCAGCTGCCTCTGTCACTGTCTTACGATCACCGCGTGATCGATGGTGCTGAAGGTGCACGCTTTATCACCTTCCTCAACGCTTGCCTGAGCGACATCCGTCGCCTGGTTCTGTAAGCTTGAGATAAACCTGTAGGGCGGCGTTGGCCGCCCTTATTTACAACGATTACACCGACAATTTGTCTGCTGATTAGTTAGGTTTTAACTGTTTTGCTAAACGAATTGTTGGCTGGCTCACAGGCTAAATGGATTTACTTTTCACACCATTAACATCTCTGTAAACTGTTGGCGGTCTGAAAATAATAGATTAAAACAAACCAAATTCATTTTAAGTTCTCACTCCACTCAGCCTGTTAGGGATAATGACTACAAGAGGTCAAAATGAGCAAAGAAATTAAAGCCCAGGTGGTAGTACTTGGTGCAGGTCCTGCTGGTTACTCCGCTGCTTTCCGTTGTGCAGATTTAGGTCTGGACACGGTTCTTATCGAGCGTTACAGCACTCTAGGTGGTGTTTGTCTTAACGTGGGTTGTATCCCATCTAAAGCCCTACTGCACGTAGCCAAAGTTATCGAAGAAGCCAAAGCTCTGGCAGATCACGGTATCGTATTTGGCGAACCACAAACCGACATCGATAAGATTCGTCTGTGGAAAGAAAAAGTTATCAACCAGTTGACTGGCGGTCTGGGCGGTATGGCCAAGATGCGTAAAGTTAACGTGGTAAACGGCTTCGGTAAATTTACCGGTCCAAACAGCATCGAAGTGGATGGCGAAGACGGTAAAACCACCGTTACTTTTGACAACGCTATCGTGGCGGCGGGCTCTCGTCCGATCAAACTACCTTTCATTCCTCATGAAGACCCACGCATCTGGGATTCAACTGATGCACTGGAACTGAAAGAAGTCCCAGGAAAACTGCTGATCATGGGCGGTGGTATCATCGGTCTGGAAATGGGTACAGTATACCACTCGCTGGGTTCGCAAATTGATGTGGTGGAAATGTTTGACCAGGTCATTCCTGCGGCGGACAAAGATATCGTCAAAGTGTACACCAAGCGAATCAAGAACAAGTTCAACTTAATGCTTGAAACCAAAGTGACAGCAGTAGAAGCCAAAGAAGACGGCATCTACGTGTCAATGGAAGGTAAGAAAGCACCGGCTGAAGCAGAACGCTATGACGCAGTACTTGTGGCAATTGGCCGGGTGCCAAACGGTCTGATGCTGGACGCTGAAAAAGCGGGTCTGGAAGTTGACGAGCGCGGCTTTATCAACGTCGATAAGCAGATGCGTACCAACGTACCGCACATCTTTGCCATCGGCGATATCGTCGGTCAGCCAATGCTGGCGCACAAAGGTGTGCATGAAGGTCACGTAGCCGCAGAAGTCATTGCCGGTAAGAAACACTACTTCGATCCTAAAGTCATTCCTTCTATCGCTTACACTGAGCCAGAAGTGGCTTGGGTTGGTAAGACTGAAAAAGAAGCGAAAGCAGAAGGCATCAGCTACGAAACCGCTACCTTCCCATGGGCAGCGTCTGGCCGTGCCATTGCGTCTGACTGCGCTGACGGTATGACTAAGCTGATCTTTGATAAAGAGACTCACCGTGTGATCGGTGGTGCGATTGTCGGTACCAACGGTGGCGAACTGCTGGGCGAAATCGGTCTGGCTATCGAGATGGGTTGTGATGCGGAAGATATCGCTCTGACTATCCATGCTCACCCAACTCTGCACGAGTCTGTTGGTCTGGCGGCAGAAGTGTTTGAAGGCACGATCACTGACCTGCCAAACGCCAAAGCGAAAAAGAAAAAGTAATTCGCGCCGTTAACGAGTAGCAAAATAAAAACCGCTGAAATTCAGCGGTTTTTTTATGTTTAGCATCGAGTCACAGCTAATCAGTTATCGGTGATTTAGGTGTGGGCGACTAGGTGTGGGCGACTAGCCGTGGGCGACCGAGTTATGCTTGTAGATACACAGCATGTCCAGGTAACTCTGCGTCAGGCTTTCCAGCTGGTCGGAATCATTCAGTCGGTTGGCCTGAACGAACAGCGAGTAGCAGATGCCGAGGAACAGGGTAGCCAGATGTTCAGGCTGGTGCTGGTTGCACACTTCTCCGCGAGCGATCGCTTTGGCGAACATGTTCTGCACCAACAGTTGATTGGTGCGGTTTGTGCTGACAAACAGCGGCCACACTTCATCACGGGTCGAGGCACTCCATTCAAACCAGACTTTCAACCAGTGACAGTCCTGCTGCACCAGTTGAATCATTTGCGACGTGATCTGATTCAGGTTCTGCTTGGCATGAACATCGAGGTCGATATTGTCAGTGAGAAAATTAGAGAACTGCCGTACCACGTAAGTCAGCACATCGTCCACTAGATCTTCCCTGGTTGGGAAATAGTTGAAGACGGTTGCCACTGATACCTGAGCAATTTCTGCGATATCCGCATGCCCACCTCTGCCGATTCCGCGACGAGCAAACACTTCCAGTGCGATTTCCATCAGTTGTTGTTTGCGTTTTTGCGGAGACAAGCGGGTGCGGGGGCGTTTAGCTATAGAGTCCATATAAGTAATCCTTGCCAAATGAGTTGTATATCTAACGTTGTGTTCTGATTGTTGTTTTATTCTTTATATAAAGCTTTATGAGTGTAATGGTGCATATTGGTGAGGTCAACGATTTATGGTCAATTTGTAGTCAGATTTGTTAATAAGCAAGCTGTGGCTCGCGTAATTGATTTCGGATTTTCGGGGGATATTGGTCAAAAAATTTCCCTATCACTGCTGGGATGTTAGTATACGCAGCGACAAACCAGTGCAGTGTGGCTCTCGATCGTCACCCTGCCCACACAACAGTTTGAGATTGGTATGAAACATACAGTAGAAGTGATGATTTCTGAGCAGGACGTTCAGGATCGAGTCCGAGAATTGGGCCAGCAAATTACCGAGTGCTATCAGGGAAGTGAAGATCTAGTGATGGTCGGCCTGCTCCGCGGTTCATTTGTCTTTATGGCAGACCTGGCCAGAGCAATCAGCCTGACTCACCAGGTCGATTTTATGACCGCCTCCAGCTACGGTAATACGATGGAGAGCTCCCGTGATGTGCGCATCCTGAAAGATCTGGATGACGATATCAAAGGCAAAGATGTATTACTGGTGGAAGATATTATCGATACCGGCAATACGCTGAATAAGGTCAAAGAGATCCTGTCTCTGCGCGAGCCAAAATCGATTCGTATCTGTACCTTGCTGGATAAACCGTCTCGTCGTGAAGTTGACGTCGAAGTGGATTGGATTGGATTCTCGATTCCAGATGAATTCGTTGTGGGTGTCGGAATCGACTATGCGCAGAAATATCGTCATCTGCCATACATAGGTAAAGTGGTACCGTTGGACTAACGGATTACACTGTTTGACGCTGATAAAAAAACACGCCCGCAGTTGCGGGCGTGTTTTTATTCGTTATTTATTGCCGGCATCCAGTATCTTAGCCATGGCCGCCTGGTAGTTGTCTTCCAGACTTTGTGGATCGGCACAGCGTACGCCGAGATCTTCCAGCTTGCCGTCGTTGATGCCGTAAACCACGCCGTGAATCTCGATTTCCTGGCCACGCTCCCAAGCATTTTGCATGATAGTCGAGTTACCCAGATTATAAACCTGTTCTGCCACGTTAATCTCACACAGCTTATCGGCCCACTGCTCCTGAGGCATCTGCTGCAGCCATTTACGGTGCTTGAGATAAAGATCGCGAATATGCAGCAGCCAGTTGTTGATCAGGCCCAGTTGCGGGTTTTCGATTGCCGCCTGAACACCACCACAGCCGTAATGGCCGCAGACAATGACGTGTTTCACTTTCAGCACATCGACGGCGTACTGAACTACTGATAAGCAGTTCAGGTCGGTGTGGATCACCTGGTTAGCCACATTTCGATGTACGAACAGCTCACCTGAGTACAGGCCGGTCAACCGCTCAGCGGGTACCCGGCTGTCTGAACAGCCTATCCACAGAAACTCCGGATTCTGGCCTTCGGATAATTTACTGAAATACTCTGGTCGTTCCGATTTGATTGAATCTGACCATTTAGAGTTGTTGTCAAAAAGTTGTTTAATTTCTGGCATAACACTTTCCTTGATGAACTTAGCAAACTATACACAAACTCATGTCTTGATTCTCGTAAAAAATGCCGCGATCTGAACTCATCTGACGTGTTTTAGGCGCAAAAATCATAAGGTTATTGCTTTTAACTTAACAAAGGTTATAAGTAAAAATCTCACCATGAAATGTTAGAATATTCAGCGCGATGAATCAGTTAAATTTATTTAATAAAACGCTAATATAGGGTTGAAAAATGGGCTTAACGTCGTCATCTGTATGCAGATATAACCGTAAAGAGTGAAGCAGAAGCTATGTATGCTTTAGAAATCGAACAACTGCGCAAAACCTATAGTGGTGGTTTTGAGGCATTGAAAGGCATCAGCCTGAAAGTGGAAAAAGGCGATTTTTATGCCTTGCTGGGCCCCAATGGCGCCGGTAAATCGACAACTATCGGGATTATTGCCTCCCTGGTGAACAAAACCTCCGGTAAAGTGACGGTATTTGGCCATGATATCGATCAGCAGCTGGAGCTGGCGAAACAGAATCTTGGCCTGGTGCCGCAGGAATTTAACTTCAATCAGTTTGAGACCGTGTTGCAGATCGTACTGCAGCAGGCCGGTTACTATGGCGTGCCGAGAGAGCTGGCGAAAGAAAGGGCGAAAAAGTATCTATCTCAACTCGATCTGTGGGAAAAACGCAACGAACGGGCGCGAAACCTGTCGGGTGGAATGAAACGGCGGCTGATGATTGCCCGCGCACTGATGCACGAGCCGCAACTGCTGATCCTCGACGAGCCGACCGCCGGTGTGGATATCGAACTGCGTCGTTCCATGTGGCATTTCCTGAAAGAGATCAACCAGAAGCAGGGCATCACTATTATTCTGACCACGCACTATTTAGAGGAAGCGGAGATGCTGTGCCGCAACATCGGTATCATCAACCATGGCGAGCTGATCGAGAACACCTCCATGAAGCAACTGCTCAGTAAACTGCACGTCGAGACCTTTATTCTCGATCTGGATACTGACCAGCCGGTCGAACCTCTGCAGGGCGTGAATGCTCAGCATGTGGTGAACGGTTCGCTGGAGATTGAGCTGGATAAGAGCCAAGGCCTGAACCATGTGTTCAAGCAACTGAGCGAGCGAGATATCAAGGTGATGTCAATGCGCAATAAAGCCAACCGGCTGGAAGAGCTGTTTGTCAGCATAGTGCAACAACAGACGAGGGGGTAAGCGCAATGTATCAAATCTACTGGACCGCATTTCGCAGCCTGCTGAGTAAAGAGATCCACCGTTTCACCCGTATCTGGGTGCAGACCCTGGTGCCGCCTGCGATCACTATGACCTTGTATTTCATCATTTTTGGTAGCCTGATCGGCTCAAGAATCGGTGAAATGAACGGCTTTAGCTACATGGAGTATATCGTTCCTGGCCTGATCATGATGTCGGTGATCACCAACTCCTACTCCAACGTTGCTTCGTCGTTTTTCAGTGCCAAGTTCCAGCGCAATATCGAAGAGTTGCTGGTGGCCCCGGTGCCTAACTACGTCATTATTATCGGCTTTGTAATGGGAGGCGTGACCCGAGGTTTGTTAGTGGGCTTTATCGTCACGCTGGTATCGCTGTTTTTCGTCGACCTGCAGGTGGAACACTGGGGCGTCATTATCGCGACCGTGTTTATGACCTCTGTGGTGTTCTCATTAGGTGGCCTGATCAATGCCGTGTTTGCCAAGACATTTGACGATATTTCGATTATTCCGACGTTTGTGCTGACCCCGCTCACCTATCTGGGGGGAGTATTTTACTCCATCAGCCTGCTGCCGCAGTTCTGGCAAGGGGTGTCAAAACTGAATCCGATCGTCTACATGGTTAACGCGTTCCGTTACGGATTTCTTGGTGTCTCGGATGTGGGGATTGTTACCTCGTTCAGCGTCCTGTGCGTCTTTGTCCTGGCCCTGTACGGCGTTGCCCACTATCTGGTGACCAGAGGTATCGGTTTACGCAGTTAAGCTCTATTAACGGCAAAAATAAAGGTCGACCTTGGTCGACCTTTATTGTTTGTCCGCTTACCCAGTAGTGGGGAGCCGAACCGTTTCGCTACTCGCTCTGCTCTGAGCCTGGCCCTTCCTCTTCACGGGCTTCGCTCTGCAGATCCACCACCTGGTTATCGATCAGGCGAGCCTTACCGAGAAACGCCGACATCAGAATAACGGCCTGTTTGCTGTCACTGGTAACCGGTTGCAGAGTCTGGGCGTCGCGAATAAAAATTTCGTCCGGATGCAAACCGGCAGCGCGCAGCTGATCACTGGCGTCTTCAACGATGGAGGCGTAATCCTCTCTGCCACCGCGAATTGCACTGCTGATCCAGCGCATGGTGCGGGCCAGCACCGGAGCACGCTGACGCTCATCCAGTGTCAGCAGGCCGTTACGCGAACTCATTGCCAGCCCGTCCATTTCTCTAACCGTGGCGACGCCGATGATAGTAATATCCATCGCCAGATCCGCCACCATTTGACGAATTACCGCCAGTTGCTGGAAGTCTTTTTCGCCAAAGCAGGCCACGTCCGGCTGCACCAGGTTAAACAGTTTGGTTACGATAGTCGCTACGCCGCGGAAATGCCCTGGACGCGAAGCGCCTTCCAAAATATGGGACAATCCGGGGACTTCAACAAAGCTTTGCCTTTCCAGACCATTCGGATACATGATCTCTGGAGTTGGTGTGAAAACCAGTGAGACATTTTCACCGCTGAGCTTAGCCAGGTCTTCTTCCAGCGTGCGGGGATAGTTGGCCAGATCGTCGGCGCGCTCGAATTGCATTGGGTTGACAAAAATGCTCACCACCACAACATCTGCGTGTTCCCGGGCCTGGCGTACTAGCGTCAGGTGTCCTTCGTGCAGATTACCCATAGTCGGGACTAACGCGATAGTGCGTCCTTCCCGGCGTAACTGCTTGATCTGTTCGCGAAGTGTGGTTACTTCATTTATGGTTTGCATGTGTGGTTCCTTATGCAATGGTGTGTGCCGCATCCGGGAAGGTCCCGTTGGCAACATCTTCCATGTATTTCGCTACCGCAGAGCGCATGTCTCCGGTTTCTGCCAGGAAGTTTTTCGAGAATTTTGGCATGTAGTTGGCTGAGATACCGAACATATCGTGCATTACCAGGATCTGGCCGTCAGTATCATTGCCGGCACCGATGCCGATCACTGGCACATCCAGCGCTTTGGTAATCCGTTTCGCCAGAGCCGCTGGCACGCACTCTAGCAGGACAATCTGGGCTCCGGCCTGCTGCAGCGCCAGAGCGTCTTCCACCATCTGGTCTGCCTGCTGTTGATCGCGTCCCTGAACTTTGTAGCCACCAAAGATATTGACTGACTGTGGGGTCAGGCCCAAGTGAGCACAGACTGGGACTGCACGCTCAGTGAGCATTTTCACCGTCTCGACCAGCCATTGACCACCTTCAATTTTTACCATATTGGCCCCGGCCCGCATGATAGCCGCCGCATTATGGCAGGCCTGCTCAGGAGTGGCATAGCTCATAAAAGGCATATCAGCCATCAGCAGGCAGTTTGGGCTACCGGCGCGGACACAGCGGGTATGGTAAGCGATTTCGTCGACGCTGACCGGCAAGGTGTCCGTTTGTCCCTGGAGTACCATGCCCAGCGAATCACCTACCAGCAGCAGCGGCATTTGCTGGCTTTCAAACAGCTGGGCAAAGCTTGCGTCGTATGCGGTCGAAGTGGCGAATTTACGTCCTTGCTGTTTCCAGCTCATCAGGTCGTTTATGGTAATTTTTTTCATCAGTTTTCCTTACTTGGGCTGGCAGTTATGGCCAAATACTGAGTCCGTTGCGCGGCACCTGGCGTAGCAACTGGTTGAGCTCAGTCCCGTCAGGGAGGGTTAAATCTGGTGCGATCTCGGCGAGCGGGTAGAGTACGAACTCCCGTTGCTTCATTCCGTAGTGTGGAATGGTCAACCGCTCGGTATCCATCACCTCATTGCCGTATAACAGGATGTCCAGGTCCAAGGTTCTTGGCCCCCAGCGCTCCTCTTTACGGACACGCCCCTGTTGTTGCTCGATGGTTTGAGTACAGTCGAGCAGCTCCAGCGGGGTTAATTCTGTTTTTATTGCGACGACGGCATTGATGTAGTCCGGCTGATCCTGAGGCCCCATCGGTGTACTGCTGTACAGCGATGAGCTTGCCAGCCAGGTCGATTTAGGCAGCGTCTTCAGCGCTTCGATGGCTTGTTTGGCTTGGGTCACCGGATCTGACAGGTTGCTGCCTACCGCGATATAGGCTGTGATCATGATTCGGCCCTGGCGCGCTTACTGCGGCTGCTGCGACGACGACCTGAGGGACGGCTGCTACCGCTGTCCAGATCGGCGGCCATCGCCTGGCGCATGTTGCGGCCCGCATTTTGGAAGGTTTGCCACCATTTGGCAAGCTGGGCGGTCTCGCCTCCTTCGATTTCTCCACGCATTTCCAGAAAATCGAAGCCGGCGCGGAATTTGTTCAGTTCCAGCAAGCGGAATGCCCGTTTACCGTTGCGACGTGACAGGCGCAGTTGAAGTTGCCAGATTTCACGAATGGTGGTGGTATGACGACGTGGGATGGCGATGCTGCGGACCTGTTGATCCAGAATTAAGTTGCTGGCTTCCATCACGGCGTCATAGTAACTCAACTTCCTCTGTGCCATTAACTGCTCGGCCATTTCGAGCAGCGGGTACCAGAGCATAGCGGCGAACATAAAGGCCGGGTTAACCCGCTTGCCGTCTTCAATTCTCAGATCGGTGGCATCCAGCACCAGGTCGATCATCTGCTCGGTTAACGACGAGTAGTCTTCAGTAAACTGCGCCGCAACTTGCGGGAACAGTTGCTGAAACAGGTTGTACTCGCGCATCAGGTGATAGGTGTCCAGTCCCTGTCCGGACTGCAGCATCTTCAGCGACTCTTCATAGAGTCGTGCTGGCGGGATATCACGCAGCAGGGGCGCCAGGTGTTCGATCGGATCGGCCGTGTCTTCTTCAATATCAAAGTCGAGTTTGCTGGCAAATCGAATTGCGCGCAGCATCCGAACCGGATCTTCCCGATAGCGGGTTTCCGGATCGCCGATTAGGCGAATCAGACGATCTTCCAGATCTTCCATACCGCCGGCATAGTCGTGAATGCTGTAATCCGCGATATTGTAATACATGGCGTTAATGGTGAAATCGCGCCGTTCGGCGTCTTCATCGACGGTGCCATAAACGTTGTCACGCAGCAGCATGCCTTCTTTGGACTGTTGTGATACGTTTTTACTCGGCTCCTGATGATGGCCGCGGAACGTGGCGACTTCGATAATATCGCGGCCAAACATGATATGAGCCAGCCGGAACCGGCGACCAATCAGCCGACAGTTTCGGAACAAGCTTTTAATCTGTTCCGGGGTCGCATTAGTGGCGATGTCAAAGTCTTTGGGGTGTTTACCCAGTAACAGATCGCGTACGCCACCGCCGACCAGGTACGCGTCAAAACCCGCCCCTTGCAGTCGGTAGAGAACTTTCAGCGCGTTGTCGCTGATCTGTTTACGAGAAATATTGTGTTGGTCGCGGGTGACGATATTCAGAGCCAGCTCTGGATAAATATGGTTCCCACAGGGTGTTTCGTCGTGTTTATTCATGTGCATCTGGCAAAATTTGTGTTAAGCCAATCCTGCTTATATTCGGTGAAGCCGCCATAAAGGTCGGATTTTGCGGCTAATGATAGCTCAGAGTCGACCATTTGAGAATCGAACTGTCATCGATGTCTGTTCCGGCAGCTGTTGCAAATGCCAATTTTGTACTGCCCAGGCCAGGATTTGGTCCAGTTCTCCCTGCTCGATATCACGCGGCAATTGAAAACCAAGGAACTGTAAAGCTTCCAACAATAGCGGTTTTGGGTCTTTAATATCAATCGGTTGGGCATGATTTTGCTTCGACAGTTTGTTGCCGCTGGCATCGGTTGCCAGTGGCAGGTGCAGGTAGCTCGGCGGATTGGCACCGAGTATCTGATACAGCGACAACTGGCGACCGGTCGGTTCGATCAGATCGGCACCGCGGACGATTTCAGTGACCCCCTGGCTGATGTCATCCAGCACCACCGCCAGATTATAGGCGTACAGGCCGTCACGGCGCTTAATAATGAAGTCTTCTTCGGCCAGTTGCGCTGGGATCATGATCTCGCCATGGCGGGCGTCGATAAACGAGTACACTGGCTGGTCGACTTTCAGTCTGACACTGCACTGCTGGCTATCTGTCAGTGCCAAGTTGCGACAGGTGCCCGGGTAGAAGCCCCCCGCGGCTTTGATCTGTTTGCGGGTACAGCGGCACAAATAGGCCTGACCTGAGCGTAGCCAGTTATCAAGCTGGTCCTGGTAGAGATGGTGACGCTGGCTCTGGTAGATCACCTCTTCGTCCCAGTAGAGATGGTAAGCCTCCAGCGCAGACAAGATCAGCTTATCGGCACCGGCCATTTCCCTTGGGGGATCCAAGTCTTCCATGCGCACCAGCCACAGGCCGTGCTGAGCCCGGGCCTGCAGGTAGCTGCCGAGAGCGGCGACCAGAGAACCGAAATGTAGCGGGCCAGAGGGGGAAGGGGCAAATCGCCCAACAGATTGCATCTTGATTACCTTGTTGTAGGCCATTGCTTATGACTGATGATAGCCGCGTGGGTTGAATCCAGGCAGTTCAACGCAAAAAGGGAGCCTAGCAGCTCCCTTTGTCGATAAACACAGTGCGATTAGCCTTGCATTTGCTTTTCTTTGATCTCAGCGAGTGTTTTACAATCGATACACAGGTCTGCGGTAGGACGAGCCTCCAGACGACGAATACCGATCTCAACACCGCACGATTCACAGAAACCAAACTCGTCATCTTCGATTTTGTTTAGTGTCTTTTCAATCTTCTTGATCAGGCGACGCTCACGATCACGGTTGCGTAGCTCAAGACTGAACTCTTCCTCTTGCGAAGCGCGGTCTACCGGATCAGGAAAGTTCGCCGCTTCGTCCTGCATGTGGTGTACAGTGCGTTCGACTTCTTCCCTGAGCTGGTTGCGCCAAGCTTCTAAAATCTTTCTAAAGTGAGCCAACTGATCAGGTGACATGTACTCTTCACCTGCTTTTTCCTGGTATGGCTCAACACCGGCAATGGCTAGGATGCCTAGCGTTTTTTTCTTTGATTCTGGCATACAGCATCTCCTACTAACACCTAGTCAACTGCTTGAGCAGTCAAATTGAGGCGGGTATCTATAGCAAAAAGAACATGGGGAGGCAACGACAGAATAATAATTGTATTGTCATTGTGAAGACGGCATCATTTTTCACCGATTACGGATAAATTCGATACACGACTCGAGCTTGATTTCTCGTTCTGAAAGTGAGGCTTTATAGCACAGCACTTCCACTCCTTGTTCTAGCGCTTCCAGTAATAGTTGTGAATATTTGGCATCTATATGGTGTGCCGGGGAAACTTTTTCAATTCCACTGTGCAAAACAGTGAACAAAAGTACCGCTCTGCAGCCGTTGCTTGCCATTTCTGTGAGCTCACGCAGGTGTTTCTGGCCTCGGGTTGTTACGGCGTCCGGAAAGCAGCCCTGACCAGTTTTATCGTCTGCCAGCAGGGTCACGCTCTTTACTTCAATATAGCAGTCTGGCCGTGTTTCGCCCTGCAGTAATATGTCTATGCGACTATTTTCCAAACCGTATTTAACTTCGGTACGCAGTTGTTGGTAGCCGCTCAACTCTTTGATGATCCCCGACTGGATCGCCTCCACTGCCAGCGTGTTGGCCCGGGCGGTATTAACGCAGATGCGGTGGCCTGCCGCCGTTTCGGTCAGCTCCCAACTGTGCGGGTATTTACGTTTCGGGTTGTCGGACTGTGAGTACCAGACCCGACTACCGGGCTCGGCACAGCCGGTCATCGCGCCAGTATTGGCGCAGTGGATAGTCAGCTCCTGGCCCGATTCGCTGACGATATCGGCCAGGAAGCGTTTGTAGCGAAGCTTGAGCTGGCCGGATTGCAATGGTGGATTGAAATGCATTTTTACTGTTTTTATGTACAATGGTGCCACCATTACAGCATAAGGTTTGCCCTTTTGTCACAATTGCCCATTCAAGCCGTGATGCCAGAGCTGCTGGACGCCGTTGCGTGTTCAGGTCAAGTTATTCTCAAAGCCGCCCCGGGGGCGGGTAAATCAACCTGTTTTCCCCTTCATTTGCTGCAGGCTGACAGTGTCAGCGGCAAAATCATCATGCTGCAGCCGCGCCGTCTGGCGGCAAGAAACATTGCCCGCTACCTGGCGCAGCAGTTGGGTGAGCCGGTGGGGCAGCAAGTGGGTTATCGGGTGCGTGGCGACAGCAAAGTCAGCGCCGCGACCCGGCTGGAGGTGGTAACCGAAGGTATCCTGACCCGGATGCTGCAGGCCGACCCGGAACTGAGCGGGGTGGCGATGCTGATTTTTGATGAATTCCATGAACGCAGCCTGCATGCCGATACTGCTCTGGCTCTGAGTCTTGAGGTGCAGGAAGCGCTGCGCGATGATCTGAAACTGGTGGTCATGTCCGCCACGCTAGACCAGCAGGCGCTGCAACAGCTGTTGCCTGATGCCCGTTATATTGAATCTCATGGCCGCAGTTTCCCGGTTGAGGTTCGTTACCAGTCGCCCGCGCAGCAAGACAGCCTGGAGCGCCACTGCGTGCGGGTGATTCATCAGTTACTGGCCAGTGAATCTGGCTCCATGCTGGTATTTTTGCCCGGCGCCGGCGCGATTCACCGCGTGGCGCAGGCACTGGATGAGCTGGCGGGTGAGGTACAGGTATATCCTCTGTATGGCCAGCTCAGTTTTGCAGACCAGCAGCGGGCCATTGCGCCAGCGGCACCAGGCGAGCGTAAAGTGGTATTGGCTACCAACCTGGCGGAAACCTCGTTGACCATCGAAGGGATTCGCCTGGTGGTCGATAGCGGTTACGAGCGGGTAGCCCGCTTTGAGCCGAAAACCGGCCTGACCAAACTGCAGCAGGTGCGGATAGCCAGGTCTTCGGCAGAGCAGCGAACCGGACGTGCCGGCCGACTGGAAGCGGGGATCTGTGTCCGGCTGTACAGCGAAAGCCAATACCGGCAACAGCCGGAAGTCCCTGCTGCGGAAATTCTTCACAGCGATCTGGCGCCACTGGCACTGGAACTGGCGTTCTGGGGCTGTCAGCAGCCCGATGAACTGCGTTGGCTGGATCTGCCGCCCAAGCCCACTTTGAATCAGGGGCAACAACTGCTGCAGCAACTGCAATTGCTGGATGACAAACTGGCGTTAACCGGCTGGGGCAGGCAGGCGCATCAACTGGCTCTGGAGCCTCGGTTGGCCGCCATGTTGCTGCTATGCGCCCAGCTAGGCAGTAAGTTGGTCAATACAGCAATTGCCGCCGCCTGTCTGATGGAAGAGCCGGAAAAACAGGTCAGCGATTTGAGCCACAGTCTGCATCACTGGCAGAGCGGCCGACACAGCAAGCGGGCCAACCTCAACAACCGGGCCAAACAGCTGGCCGGCAAACTGAAGATTGGTTTTGATTTGCAGCAGGCTGAACCGGCAAAGCTGGCGACCGTGCTGAGCCTGGCTTATCCGGATCGCGTTGCCCAGCGGCGCAGTCAGCAGGGACATCAGTATCGGCTGGCCACCGGTCACGGTGGCGAACTGGATCGCGACGACCCGTTAAATCATGCCGAGTACCTGGTAGCGTTAGATTTAGTCCGTTCCGGCCAGTCGAGCAGTCGGATAAATCTTGCTGTGGCGCTGGAGATAGAACCGTTACAACAGAGTTGCCCGCAGCTGTTTGAAGTTCAGGAGTGGGTAGACTGGGATGACAAACGGGGCAGTTTGATCGCTGAGCGCCGCACTTGTCTGGGGCAGCTGTTAATAGCAGCCCAGCCGCTGCCGGCGCCCGGCGCGGAAAAAATGACGCAAGCTTTACTCAATTTTGTTCGTCGTCAGGGGCTCGGCGCATTAAACTGGAGCGACAGTGCCTCTGAGCTGTTAACCCGTATCCGGTGCGGCAGTGAATGGCTACCAGAGCATGACTGGCCAGCGATGGATGAAGCCAGCCTGCTGGCCGAACTGGACGACTGGTTGGCGCCCTATATGACCGGGGTGAAAAACCTCAAGCAGTTGCAGGGGATCGACCTGGTGCAAGCGCTGAACGCGCGACTCGGTTGGCCGCTCAACCAGCAGATTGATAGCTGGTTGCCGAAAGAGTACCCGCTACCGACCGGACGAGGAGCCCGGATCCGCTACCAGCAGGGGGCGGATCCAGTGTTATCGGTAAGGATGCAGGAAGTTTTTGGTGAAAAGCAGTCACCTGTAATCGCTGAAGGCAGGAAGAACATAGTGCTGGAACTGCTCTCGCCGGCCCAGCGGCCGCTGCAGATCACCAGCGATTTAGCCGGATTCTGGCGCGGTGCTTACCTGCAGGTACAGAAAGAGATGAAAGGCCGCTATCCGAAGCATGTCTGGCCCGATGATCCGGCCAATCACATCGCAACCAGCAAAACCAAACGACAGTTGAAATCATGACCCGCAAGAAAACCACAGCAAACTCTCGCCCGGCAGCCAAAACACGCCGAACCCGCACTAAGACAACTGGTGGGGGTAAAAAGCCGCGTCGCAATGCCCAGTCAGGCTGGCTGAAAAAAATCTGGCAAGTGGGCTGGAAGGTTGCGCTGGCCGGAGTGACGGTGTTGTTGTTTACCGGTATTTACCTCGACAGCAAGGTGACAGAGAAATTTGAAGGGCAGTTATTTGAACTGCCTACCATTGTGTATGGTCGTATTTTAACTCTGTCGCCGGGAGATGAGATCACCCTGGCTGAGCTGCGCAAAGAGCTGGACGTACTCAACTACCGGAAAGTGCGCCAGCCGCGTTACCCTGGTGAGTATTCCTCGTCTAAAACCAAGATTGAGCTGATCCGCAGGCCGTTTGAATTTGCCGACGGCCCGGAGCCGGATCGTCATGTGATGCTCCATTTCAATGATTCTGGCCTGAGCAAGATCCAGTCTCTGGAACAGTCTGGGCAGCTCGGTTACCTGCGTATTGAACCCAAATTGCTCGGTATGCTGGAAAAAGATCAACGCGAACAACGACTGTTTTTACGTCGCGACCAGTTCCCGGAAGTGATGGTTGATGCGCTGCTGGTGACCGAAGATCGCCAGTTCTACCAGCACGATGGTGTTTCGCCACTGGCGATCGCCCGGGCCATGGTGGCGAACCTACGCGCCGGACGTACCGTACAGGGGGGCAGTACGCTGACCCAACAGCTGGCGAAAAATATCTTTCTCTCCAGTGAGCGTACCCTGTGGCGAAAACTGCAGGAAGCCTATATGGCGCTGATTATCGACTATCGCTATAGCAAAGATCGGATTCTGGAAGCGTATCTGAACGAAGTCTATTTGGGCCAGAGCGGCGGTGAAGCGATTCACGGCTTTGGCCTGGCGTCACGGCTCTATTTTGGTCAGCCGATCCAGGAGCTGAGAATTGATCAGCTGGCCCTGCTGGTGGGGATGGTGAAAGGGCCGTCTTACTATAACCCGGTTCGCTATCCTGAGCGGGCCCAGACCCGTCGCGATCTGGTTCTGAAACTGCTGATGGATCAGGGTATGCTGACCGCAGACCAATTTGAGCAGGCCGCCAGCCGGCCGCTGGATATTCAGGATGATCCGCGTATCGCCAGCCGTCAGCCGGCCTATTTCCAGCAACTGAACATTGAGTTAGAAAAGCAGTTAGGTGATCATTTCCAGACCGGAGCCGGTTTGCGCGTATTCACGTCACTTGACCCGGTCTCACAAGCCGAACTGGAAAAAGCGATCAGCAGTAAGATGCCGGCGCTGAGCAAAGTGGCGGGCGACCAGCTGGAAGCGGCTGCGGTGGCGGTGGATCGCCACAGCGGTGAGATCCGCGCTATGGTCGGTGGTAAACGCGCCGGTTACGATGGTTTCAACCGGGCACTTAATGCCAGCCGTCAGATAGGGTCACTGGCAAAACCGGCCGTCTACCTGACCGCACTACAGCAACCGGATCAATATTCGCTGGCCACCACGTTGCATGATGAGCCGATCACGCTTAAGGATAGCCAGGGTAATCTCTGGTCACCGCGCAATTACGACCGCAAGTTCCGCGGCGATGTGCCGCTCTATCAGGCATTGGCTCACTCTCTGAACGTACCAACCGTGCAACTGGGTATGGATCTGGGCATTGATGCGGTGATGAACACGCTGCAGCGGCTCGGTGTCAGCCATGATGAAATCAAACCTGTACCGTCGATGTTTCTCGGTTCCTTTACCCTTACGCCGGTTCAGGTAGCGCAGATGTATCAGACCCTGACCAATTCCGGTAAGAAAGCCACCCTGACGGCTCTGCGCTCGGTGCAGGATCTGGAAGGTGAAGTACTGTATCAGTCGATGCCGAAAGTGAGTCAGGCGGTGGATCAGCAGGCAGCCTGGCTGACCACCTACGCGATGAAAAAAAGCGTCGCGGAAGGGACCGGACGTTATCTGGCCGGACAGTTTGGCTGGGCCGCGTTAGCGGGAAAAACCGGTACCAGTAACGATACCCGTGACAGTTGGTTTGTCGGTGTCGATGGCCGGGAAGTGACCACTATCTGGGTCGGGCGCGATGATAATGCTTCGACCAAACTGACCGGCTCCAGCGGGGCGCTGCGTATCTACGCCGAATATTTACGCCACCGGATTCCACAGATGCTCACCCTGCCCTGGCCAGAAGGGATCAGCACTCTGGGCTTTAGGCCTACCCGTCAGGGTGGATTGCAACTTGAATGTAGAAATAACAATAAGTTGCCAGTTTGGGATCGGAATGGCATGTTAAAGCAACAGTGTGATAAAAATAGCCCGACCGAATGGTTGAAGCAGATATTTTCCTGGTAGCAGGTAACCGCAATACAAGGACGCAGGCAGGTGACGATGAAAGGCTCCATCTTATGGTTGGTACTGTTAACTACAACGCTCTTTACCACTGCCTTGCGGGCGGAAACGCTCGATAGTTCCACCTTAATCAGCCAGGAAAAGCGGCCGCGCGTGGCGGTGGTTTTAGCCGGCGGCGGCGCTAAAGGGGCCGCTCATATCGGCGTGCTCAAGGCGCTGGAAGAGTTGCGGGTTCCGGTGGATTACCTGACCGGGACCAGTATGGGCGCCTGGGTAGGCGGCCTGTACGCCAGTGGCTTGAGTGCCGACGAAATAGAGAGCTTTATCTATTCGGTAGACTGGAATACAGGCTATCGGGATCGGGTAGACCGCAGCGAACGGCGCACCCGCGACAAAGAGTATGAAGATCGCTACCAGCTGACCACTGACCTCGGGCTGAAATGGGGCGAAGTGCGGACCAAAAGTGGTGTGGTTCAGGGGCAGGGAATGCTGAAGATCCTGCGCGAAACCTCAGGCAACCTGCCTCGCCTGGCTACTTTTGACCAATTGGTGATCCCGTTTCGGGCCGTCGCGACAGACATCATCGAATTAGAGCCTGTGGTGCTGGAAAATGGCTATCTGGTTGATGCCATGATGGCCAGTATGTCGGTACCCGGCGCGCTGCCACCTTACGATTTGAACGGTCAGCTGCTGGTGGACGGCGGCGTGACCAACAATATGCCAGTCGATGTCGCCCGGGAGATGGGCGCCGAACGGGTGATCGCGGTTGATATCAGCAGCGATTACAACCAGGCCGACGACTTTACCACCCTGTTTACCGTCGCCGACCAACTGTCTAATTTTCTGGTCCGCAGTACCACCCAGCGTCAGACTGAGCTGCTCGGTGACGGTGATATCCTGCTGCAACCGGATGTCGGCGATATGCAGACCACAGAGTTTGATCGCATGGCCCACGCCTACCAAGTCGGCTACCAGCAGGCGATGAGACAACGCGAGCAACTGGAATCATTCAGCCTCTCTGCCGCAGAGTATCAGCGTTACGTTGAACAGAAGCAGCAGGCCCGACGCCAGCTTATCAGTGGTGAGCAGTTGCTGATCGATCAGATTGTGATCAACAACAACAGCCATTACAGCGACGATTTGCTACTCAACCGGCTCGACCTGAAAGCCGGTCAGCAATACAGCACCCAGGAGCTGGAAAAGCGGGTGCGTGATTTGTATGCACTGGATCGTTTTGAACTGATCACCTATCGCTTTTCCCAGTCTGAGGGGAAAAACCTGCTGCTGGTCGATGTCGACGAAAAATCCTGGGGACCGAATTATGTCAACTTCCGTTTTTTCCTCGAAGACGATTTCAATAGCGAAAGTCAGTACTCGCTGGGCTTGTCGAGTAACTTTACCGATCTGAACTCCCAGGGCGCCGAACTGCAGATCAATCTGGAGATGGGTACCGATAAACGGATGGAAGCGGAACTCTATTCACCGTTTTTTTCCAGTCAGACTCTGTTTACCACCCTGAGCGGTCATTACAGCGATGAGAAACGTATTGTGCCGGCGGATCCAGGCTCAGTTACCTCGTCCGATTATTTTCCAGTGAATTACCGTGAATGGCGCGGTGAATGGGCCGTTGGATTACAGAGAAACCTCTGGAGTGAGCTGAGATTTGGACTGCGTTTTACCCGTGGAGATGGACGTTTTAGTACCTTACCTTCGCTGGGCGACATCGAGTATGACCGCAAAGCTGTATTTGGCCGCTATCGCATCGATACCTTGGACAGCTTCAGCCTGCCGACCAAAGGTAACTACCTTAACCTGCAATATCTGGTGTCAGAGGATAACCGGGTGATTCATGAGGATGAGGGGGACCAGGAAGAGAGCGATACCGCCCATGAAATCAGCGCCAAGCTGATTGGCGCACGTAGCTACCAAAGACATACTTTGGTCGCAAACGTTGATCTCGGTATTGTCGAGAGCAAAAATTCCAGCGTGCCGATTGACCCGCGTGAGTTGGGTGGCTTTCTTCATTTGTCCGGGATCCCACGCAACAGTCTGATCGGCAGCAACAAATTCTTTTCCAGTCTGGTATATCGCTACCGCTGGTTTGATAATGATTTTGGCTTATTTACCTCACCAGTCTATCTCGGGGCGTCGGTAGAATATGGTGGAGTGTGGTCAAAAAATGACCTCAGCTTGTCGCGGGCACCGCTGTACTATGCAGGGTCTGTGTTTGCCGGGGTTGATTCGCCTATTGGGCCGATCATGTTTGGTTACGGCCGGACAGAACATCATTTAGACTCGTTTTACTTAATCGTCGGTACGACCTACAAGTAGCAGTTATGCATTTCAACTGACTAAAAATTATAAAACTTTAGTCTTAAGTTGCTATGTTGGTCAAAATGAACAGATTTTAATTTTAAGTTAAATTTGCTATTCTGCGTCCCACAGTTTGGCCTCTCTGGCGCTGTTTCTCAGTCAAAAATTGATGAAACTAATGGCAATGGAGAGCCAAGTTTCCATGGATGTTCACTCCTATTTCTATAAAAAACTGGAGGAACCGCAATGAGAGGAAAAAGTCGTGCTTGAAGCCTATCGTAAACACGTCGCAGAGCGTGCCGCTGAAGGAGTTGTCCCAAAACCGCTTGATGCAGAGCAGGTTGCCGGACTTGTCGAAGTTCTGAAAAATCCCCCACAAGGTGAAGAAGAATTTATTCTGGATCTGCTGGAAAATCGTATTCCACCGGGTGTAGATGAAGCCGCGTATGTCAAAGCGGGTTTTCTGACTGCAGTGGCTAAAGGTGAGGTGACTTCACCGCTGGTGAGCCGTGAAAAAGCGGCCGAGTTACTGGGTACTATGCAGGGCGGTTACAACATTGAGCCGCTGGTTGACCTACTAGACGACCAAGATTTGGCACCAATTGCTGAAAAAGCGCTGTCGCATACCTTGCTGATGTTTGATGCTTTCTATGACGTAGAAGAAAAAGCCAAGGCAGGCAATGCTTCTGCACAGAAAGTACTGCAATCCTGGGCTGATGCTGAGTGGTTCCTGTCTAAACCTCAGTTGGCGGAAAAAGTCACTCTGACCGTGTTTAAAGTGACTGGCGAAACCAACACCGATGACCTGTCACCGGCACCTGATGCCTGGTCTCGTCCTGATATCCCAGTGCATGCGCTGGCGATGCTGAAAAACGAACGTGATGGTATTAATCCTGACCAAGCCGGTCAAATCGGTCCGATCAAACAGATCGAAGAGCTGAAAGAAAAAGGCCACCAACTGGTGTATGTCGGTGATGTGGTTGGTACCGGTTCATCTCGTAAATCTGCAACCAACTCAGTGCTTTGGTTTATGGGTGATGACATCCCATTCGTACCAAACAAACGCGCGGGTGGTTTTGTACTTGGCGGTAAGATCGCCCCTATCTTCTTCAACACCATGGAAGATGCCGGCGCGCTGCCGATTGAAGTCGATGTCAACAAACTGAATATGGGCGACGTCATCGACGTGTACCCGCACGAAGGCAAAGTTTGTAACCATGAAACCGGTGAAGTACTGGCTGAGTTCAAACTGAAAACCGACGTACTGCTCGATGAAGTCCGTGCTGGCGGTCGTATCCCGCTGATCATCGGCCGTGGTCTGACAGACAAAGCTCGTCAGTCTCTGGGTCTGGAGCCTAGCGAGATCTTCCGTAAACCTGGCGCAGTCGCCGACTCTGGCAAAGGCTACTCACTGGCCCAGAAAATGGTCGGTAAAGCGTGTGGCGTAGAGGGTATTCGTCCAGGAACTTATTGTGAGCCTAAGATGACCACTGTCGGTTCGCAGGATACTACCGGTCCTATGACCCGTGATGAACTGAAAGACCTGGCCTGTCTAGGCTTCTCTGCAGATTTGGTCATGCAGTCTTTCTGTCATACTTCTGCTTATCCAAAACCGGTTGACGTGAACACACACCATACCCTGCCTGATTTCATCATGAATCGCGGCGGTGTGTCGCTGCGCCCTGGCGATGGTGTTATTCACTCGTGGTTAAACCGTATGCTGCTACCTGATACTGTCGGTACCGGTGGTGACTCTCATACTCGTTTCCCTCTGGGTATCTCATTCCCTGCGGGCTCCGGTCTGGTCGCGTTTGCCGCGGCAACCGGCGTGATGCCTCTGGATATGCCAGAGTCGATCCTGGTGCGTTTCAAAGGCGACATGCAGCCAGGTATCACCCTGCGTGATCTGGTCCATGCGATTCCTTACTACGCGATCAAACAAGGTCTGCTGACGGTAGAGAAAGCGGGTAAGATCAATGAGTTCTCTGGTCGTATTCTGGAGATCGAAGGGGTAGAGCATCTGACGGTTGAGCAGGCATTTGAGCTGTCTGACGCATCGGCTGAACGTTCAGCTGCCGGTTGTACCGTGAAACTGTCGCAAGAGTCGATCGAAGAGTACCTCAACTCCAACATCGTGATGCTGAAATGGATGATCTCTGAAGGTTACGGTGACCGTCGTACCATCGAGCGTCGTATTGCTGCGATGCAGGAGTGGTTGGCGAAACCTGAACTGATGGAAGCCGACAAGGATGCGGAATACGCGCACGTGATCGAAATCGATCTGGCTGAAATCAATGAGCCAATTCTGTGTGCACCAAACGATCCAGACGATGCACGTCTGCTGTCTGACGTACAGGGTACTGCAATCGACGAAGTCTTTATCGGTTCTTGTATGACCAACATTGGTCACTTCCGTGCCGCTGGTAAGCTGCTAGAGAAGTTCAACGGTCAACTGGATACCCGTCTGTGGGTGGCTCCACCGACTAAGATGGACCGTGACCAACTGACTGAGGAAGGTTACTACGGCATCTATGGCCGTGCCGGTGTGCGCATTGAAACTCCGGGATGTTCACTGTGTATGGGTAACCAGGCGCGTGTGGCTGACAAGGCTACCGTGATGTCTACCTCTACCCGTAACTTCCCGAACCGTCTGGGTACAGGTGCCAATGTCTACCTGTCTTCCGCTGAGCTGGCGGCTGTGGGCGCTATTCTGGGTAAGATTCCAACCAAAGAAGAATACCTGGCGTACATGGATCAGATTGATGCAACGGCGGCGGATACATACCGTTACCTGAACTTCCATCGTATGGATCAGTACACCAAGAAAGCGGATACCGTGATTTTCCAAGAGCCAGCGTAATTACGCGGCATTGAAAAAATTGCAACCAAGCCACCTTCGGGTGGCTTTTTTTCGCTTAGTGCCTGGCTGGGAGAGACACTGGCATTTTGCGGGCGGCACTTTATACTGGCAGCCGATTTATAGCTGAGGCAACGAGGAAGCGATGGAGTTTGAGTTTATTCGCATCAGTCTGACCGGGGAGTTCCGGGTTAAATGCAGTATGGGCCATGAAGTGGTAGCGCGATGGCTGGAAGAGGAGATCGCGTTGGATACAGCCAAACTGGATAGGCTTGAGGCGATGATCGCGGCGGCTAAATCGGTGCTGGCAAGCTCGCAGCAACTGCTGGGTACAGAGTACTCGATGCAAATTAATGCGGATGAAGTTTTGGTGCAGGCCAATGCCATGGCGCTGGACAGTGAAGAGTCATTGGAAGAGGACTGGCAACTGTATGATAGTGAAAGTATCGCCAGCTGTGGCCTGGAAGATTTCCAGGCTCTGATCAGCCAGTGGCGGGAGTTTGTTAATCGCTAGCTGGTGAAGTTTTTGTGCCACAGTGCACTGCAATGGGGAAATAAAACCCTGTTGCTTTAAAATTGTGAGTGTAGCGCACCGAAATGGTGCGCTTTTTTTGTGCTAGTGGAACTAATTATCAGTTAAATCTATTAAAATCAACAAGTTAAATAATTGGCACGTTGTTTGGATTACAAGGAGAAAAGGACGAAAGCTTCAGAGAGGAAACGATGAAACTGATTAACGCCATTATCAAACCATTTAAATTAGACGACGTGCGTGAAGCACTGGCTGACGTAGGCATTGAGGGGATGACTGTCTCCGAGGTGAAAGGCTTTGGTCGTCAGAAAGGTCATACCGAGCTGTACCGCGGCGCTGAGTACCAGGTGGATTTTCTGCCCAAAGTAAAACTGGAAATCGCCACTCAGGCAGAGAACGTTGACCGGGTGATTGATGCCATCACCAAAGCAGCTCAAACCGGCAAAATCGGTGACGGCAAAATTTTTGTTTACGACCTCAGCCAGGCGGTGCGTATCCGTACCGGCGAAATGGACGCTGAAGCACTGTAACAGATTTAAAGGACTGGAGATTTATCATGGAATTAGCAACAACAGTAACAGAGTTACGTTACGCACTAGACACCTTTTTCTTTCTCATTTCGGGTGCGTTGGTTATGTGGATGGCAGCCGGGTTTGCCATGCTGGAAGCCGGCCTGGTACGTTCTAAGAACACCACCGAAATACTGACTAAAAACTTCTGCCTGTACGCGATTGCCTGCACCATGTACCTGATCGTGGGTTACAACATCATGTATGTCGATAATGGTGAAGGCGGCTGGTTACCTTCAATCGGTTCGCTGATTGGGTCACAGGGTGAAGGTGCAGACCACTCACTGGAATCAGATTTCTTCTTCCAGGTAGTGTTTGTTGCAACAGCAATGTCGGTAGTATCCGGTGCCGTTGCTGAGCGAATGAAACTATGGTCGTTCCTGATCTTCTCAATGATCCTGACGGCGTTCATCTACCCGATGGAAGGCTACTGGACTTGGGGCGGCGGCTTCCTGTCAGAAGCAGGCTTCAGCGACTTTGCCGGTTCAGGTATTGTGCACATGGCTGGTGCAGCGGCGGCATTGGCTGGCGTACTGCTACTGGGTGCCCGTAAAGGCAAATACGGCAAAAACGGTGAAATCCATCCTATTCCAGGTTCAAACATGCCATTGGCAACTTTGGGTACCTTTATCCTGTGGTTCGGTTGGTTCGGCTTTAACGGCGGCTCACAGCTGATGGTATCTGACTTTGAAAACGCCACTGCGGTTGGTCAAATCTTCCTTAACACCAACGCTGCTGCGGCGGCTGGTTCTATCGCCGCTCTGTTGGTGTGTAAAACCACTTGGGGTAAAGCGGACCTGACTATGATTCTGAACGGTGCGCTGGCGGGTCTGGTTGCCATCACGGCAGATCCTCTGTCACCTTCACCACTGTACTCAGTGTCTATCGGTGCGGTTGCGGGTGCGCTGGTTGTCTTCAGCATCATTGGCCTGGATAAACTGAAAATCGATGATCCAGTCGGTGCTATCTCAGTTCACGGCGTGTGTGGTTTCTTCGGCCTGATGGTTGTGCCTCTGAGCAACGGTGATGCGTCATTCGGTGCGCAGTTACTGGGTGCGGCTGTTATCTTTGCCTGGGTATTTATTGCCAGCCTGGTAGTCTGGGGCGTACTGAAAGCGACTATGGGTATCCGGGTCAGCGAAGAAGAAGAGCTGGAAGGTATGGATATGCATGATTGTGGTGTTGGTGCTTACCCAGAGTTTGTTACCGCTAAATAATCAAACTGTAAATCAGAGATTGGGCCTGCTCATTTGAGCAGGCCTTTTTATTTGCGGAGCATTTATTGGTCGCCGATAAAGTAGGCTGGCGCACACAAACGTCAGCAGCCTGGCGGTCGCAAAGATTTTTTTGCTTTAGATCATTGTTTTTGAATTAAGGATGAATATAATAACGCAACTGATAAACGTTATCATTTAACATTTAAGGATTAAATCGATGAAGAAGCTGCTTACCGTTTCAGCTCTGGCTTGTGCTGCAATAGCTCCTACCGCAATGGCTGCTGATGAAGTTAATGTTTACTCTTACCGTCAACCTTTCCTGGTTGAACCTATGTTTAACGAGTTCACTAAACAAACTGGTATTAAAGTAAACGTAAAATTTGCCAAAGAAGGTATTGCTGAAAAGCTGGTACAGGAAGGTGAATACAGCCCTGCAGACGTTATTCTTACTGTTGATATTAGTCGACTGGCGGAACTGACCGACAAAGGTCTGGTCCAGCCGGTAGACAGTGCGGTGATTGAAGCTAACGTACCTGCCCAATACCAGGATGAAGAGAATGAGTGGTTTGCACTGACCACCCGTACTCGCTCGGTATACTCTTCTCGTGATCGTGTCGGTAAACTGGGCGCTGACTTTACCTATGCGGATCTGGCTAAGCCTGATTTCAAAGGCAAAATCTGTACCCGTGCCGGTAAGCACCCATATAACGTATCGCTGGTTGCCTCTATGATCGCTCATCACGGTGAAGCTGAGACCAAGCAGTGGCTGGAAGGGGTAAAAGCAAACTTGGCACGTAAGCCACAAGGTAACGACCGCGCGCAGGTGAAAGCGATCAAAGAAGGCTTGTGCGATGTGTCTTTGGGTAACAGCTACTATTTGGGCAAAATGGTTAACGATAAGAACCAGAAAGCCTGGGCAGATGCAGTATATATCAACTTCCCGAACCAGAATGCGGAAGGCACTCACGTGAACATTTCAGGTATGGCGATGGCTAAATACGCGCCTAACCGTGACAATGCCGTTAAGCTGATGGAATTTCTGACTGAAGACAAAGCGCAACAAATGTACGCAGAAGTGAACTTTGAATATCCTGTGAAAGAAGGTGTGAAACGTTCTGAACTGGTTGCTTCATGGGGCGACTTCAAAGCTGATACCATCAAACTGGACCAGATTGCTGCTAATCACGCCGCCGCGATTCGTCTGTTAGATGAAGTCAAATTTGACCTTTAATCGAGAGTAGGGGTATAACTATACCCCTATTTTTAAAACGGAATATGGAACCGATTCTGAGCCGACATTACCTGAGTCATCGCGATAGTATCGATGTTTCATACAGCCTTGTTGTAACCGGGCGATGAACGAAAAAAATTTATTATGGAAAACCAGTAGCGGGAGTCTGACTCTGCTGCTGGTTTTGCCTATTCTGGCGATCTTCTATACCGCGATTGGCGAGACCGACGACATATTTTCCCACCTGATGTCGACCGTCATGCCTACCTATACCTACAACACCATAGTGATGGCGCTGGGGGTGATGCTGCTGTCGCTGCTGTTTGGGGTACCCAGTGCCTGGCTAATGGCCATGTGTAAGCTGCCCGGAGAGCGGGTACTGCAGTGGGCACTGGTGCTACCACTGGCGATGCCAGGGTATATCGTCGGTTACATCTATACCGACTGGTTTGATTTCGCCGGTCCTATCCAGTTGTTGTTGCGCCAGCTCACCGGTTGGGGCCCGGGAGATTACTGGTTTCCGGATATCCGCACCCTGACCGGCGCGATAATTGTCCTGGCGCTGGTGCTGTACCCTTATGTTTACCTGTTGTGTCGCGCGGCTTTTATGGAACAGAACGTCTCCCTGTTGCAATCGGCCCGGATCCTCAAATGTTCACCATGGGAAAGCTTCCGGCGCATTTCATTACCTCTGGTCAGGCCGTCCATGGCGGTGGGCCTGTCGCTGGTCGCCATGGAGACGATCGGTGATTTCGGCACCATGCATTATTTTGCCGTCAGCACCCTGACCACTGCGGTCTACGATACCTGGCTGGGGATGTCGAGCCTGACGGCGGCAGCCAAGATCTCAGCGATTATGCTGGTGATCATCGTGCTGCTACTCTCCAGTGAACGCTACAGCCGCCGTAAGCAGAAACTGTTTCAGGCCCAGTTCAGCAGCCGGGAAGATTTTGGCTACCAACTGAGCGGCTGGAAAAAGTGGCTGGCGGTCGGCTGGTGCTGGGGGTTAGTCGCGGTAGCATTTCTGCTGCCTTTACTGCAGCTGTGCAGTTATGCCATAGATTATTTTGCCAGAAGCTGGACAGCGGAATTTCAGGCCTATGCGCTCAACAGCCTGAAAGTGTCAATCTCAGCGGCGTTTATCGGTGTGCTGGTGGCGCTGGTGGTCAACTTCCATAACCGGATCAATCCAGGCCGGCAAAGCCTGACTATGATGCGCTTATCGTCAATGGGTTATGCGGTCCCGGGAACGGTACTGGCGATTGGGGTGATGGTCTGTGTGTTGTCACTGGATCACTGGGCCAATGATCTCGCCAAAGCGATGGACTGGGGCCGGCCGGGATTACTCTTCTCCGGTTCCATGTTCGGCATTATCGCCGCCTTGGTGGTCCGCTTCGCCGCTGTGGCGATTGGTAGCGTCGAAAGCAGCCTGAGCAAGATCTCCCCATCGCTGGATATGGCCTCGCGCACTATGGGCTGTAACCGCAATCAGATGCTAAGACGGATACATTTGCCGTTGGTGCGCCGCGGTGCGCTAATTGCGGCGTTACTGGTATTTATCGAATCAATGAAAGAGTTGAACGCGTCGCTGTTGCTACGGCCGTTTAACTTTGAAACCCTTGCCACCTATGTTTACAACTTCGCCTCGGATGAGCAACTTGAACTGGCCGCCCTGCCTGCGGTTCTGTTGGTTCTGGTCGGCCTGGTCCCTTTGGTGGTGGTTAACCGATCTCTGGAGCAAACACACTGATGAGCAGTGCACTGTCGATTGAAAACCTGACTTGCAAATACGACGATGAGACCACGGTACTGCAGTCGTTATCGCTGGATGTTGAGCAAGGCGAGATCGTCTGTCTGCTTGGCGCCAGTGGCTGCGGTAAGACCACCTTATTAAAAGCCATCGCCGGCCTGCTGCCGCTCAGTTCGGGATCAATGCGTCTCAATGGTAACGTGATTGATGACGGTCAGCTGTGGTTGCCGCCTGAGCAGCGTAATATCGGCATGATCTTTCAGGACTATGCGCTATTTCCTCACCTGACGGTGGCCGAGAACGTCGGTTTTGGCTTGCGCGACTGGCCCGCCAGCGAGCGTCAAAATAAAGTACGCGAGATGCTGCATCTGGTGCACTTGGAATCTTTTGCCGAGCGTTACCCGCATCAGTTGTCCGGCGGACAGCAGCAACGGGTGGCAATTGCCCGTTCTCTGGCCTACAAGCCTGACTTACTGTTATTGGATGAGCCCTTTTCCAATATTGATACTCAGGTCCGCCATGAACTGATCGCTGAAATTCGCAAGCTGTTCAAAGCCCAGGGCGTGACGGCGATCTTTGTTACCCACAGTCGCGAAGAGGCGTTTGCCTTTGCCGACAAGATGGCGGTGATGAACCACGGTATCATCGAGCAGTACGGTTCAGCCGGTGAGTTGTACTATCAGCCCACCAGTAAATTTGTTGCCGATTTCCTCGGTGGCGGCAGCTATCTGGCCGCGAAGCGGCTGTCGGAATACGACTACGCGACCGCGCTGGGCACGGTCGAAGCCAAAGCACAGCAGGAGATCAGCGTGCAGCAGCAGTGTTCGCTGCTAGTTCGACCGCAGCAGTTGATCTTACGCGCCAGTGAGCAGAGCCCAGTCAGAGTGATCGAACAGCAGTTTATGGGCGATCATTGTCGCTACGTGATTGAGCTGGCAGGAGAACTGCTTATCGCCACCGCCAGCGAACCGCTGGCGATCGGCCAGCAAGTGACGGTAGAAGTCGAGTCTCAGGGCGTGTTGGCGTTTGCCGACTGAAGATAAAAAAAGCCCGGCAGATATACCGGGCAAAAAGTCCACTAGGCAGTGGCACAGCAAGCATTCAGTGTTTCACCGCTACAGCGCCAGAAAGTCTTTCACCTGTTGCAGAACATGTTCGGCGCGGGTTTGGTCTTCCATTTCGCAGAAGATACGCAGTAAAGGCTCGGTACCGGAGAAGCGGGCGATGACCCAGCCGCCGTTCTGGAAATAAACTTTTGCCCCATCCTCGTAACTGACTTTCTCTATCGGCAGATCGAAGTCGGGCAGCTGACGGTCACGGTAAATCTTGTCATACAGCGCCTGTTTCTGGCTGGCCTTAAAGCTGAAGTCGCCCTCGGCGGTGTAGGCATAGCCGTATTTGGCATAGATTTCATCCAGCATCTCTGACAGTTTTTTGCCGGTAACCGAAATCATCTCCACCAGCAGGCTGGAGGCAAATACGCCATCCTTACCCTTAATGTGACCGCGAATGGTCAGACCGCCGGAACTCTCGCCACCGATCAGCGAGTCGTCGGCTTCCATCTGCGAGCTGATATGTTTAAAGCCGACCGGGACTTCAAAACTTTTCTCACCGTGGTCTGCGGCAATCTTGTCCAGCAAATGGGTGGTGGCGATGTTTCTTACCACCGAGCCTTGCCAGCCCTTGTATTCCAGCAAGTAGTAATAAAGCAGGATCAGCACTTCATTGGGGTGAATAAAGTTGCCTTTCTCGTCGATGATGCCCAGTCGATCCGCATCACCGTCAGTGCCGATACCGATATCGTAATGCTCCGCCGCGACTAAGTGCTTAAGCCGATACAGTGTCGCCGCACTGGGGGAGGGCATCAGACCGCCGAAGTCGGGGTTTTTGCCGTCATTGATCACGTCGACGTCACAGCGACCATTGATCAGCACCGTTTGCAGCGCATTTTTGGCCACGCCGAACATGGGATCGACCAGTACCCGCAAGTTAGCCCGTTTGATGGCGTCAATGTCGATAAAGTCGATAATCGAGTCGACAAATTCGTTCATCGGATTGATCGGCTCGATTTGTCGCTCATTTACCGCCTGTTCAAATTCCACCGAACGTACATCGTCTGCAGTTAAGCTGGCGATCTGCTGTTCGATTTTGGCGGTGATCACTTCGTCGGCGTCACGACCACCTGCAATAAACACTTTTATGCCATTGTAGTCGGCCGGGTTGTGCGATGCGGTAATGCAGGCTGAATAGGCGCAGCCCATCTGTTTGGCCTTGAACATTACCACCGGGGTCGGGACAAACTTGTCGATAAAACTGACTTTGATGCCGTTAGCTGCCACCACTTCAGCAAACCATCGCCCGGCTTTGTCGGACAGGAAGCGGCGGTCATAGCCGATGACAAAACCGCGCTCGGCAGCCTGCTCCTGATTGATAATATTCGCCAGCGCCTGGGCAACCAGGCGGACGTTATCCTTGGTGAACTCTTCGCCGATAAACGCGCGCCAGCCACCGGTTCCAAATTTAATCATGTTGCAATCCTTTTATCGGGCACCCCATTGATGCCCGTTTGACTTAGCCAAGCACCACCACGACCTGATTGGTCGAGCCTGCCGGTTGGGCAGTGATCTCGCCGTTAACCGGCTGACCATTCAGGGTGACAGACTGCACGCCTTTGCTGACGCCATTCGGGTTTTCCACGCTGATTTGGTAAGTCGCACCGCGCCACTGGCGGCTGACGCTGAATCCCGGCCAGTCGCGGGGAATACACGGGTCGATAGTCAGCCCTGAATATCCGCTGCGCACGCCGAGAATAAAGTTGGTCACCGCAAAATAGGCCCAGCCAGAGGTGCCGGTCAGCCAGGGGTGATTGGCACGGCCATGGTCCTGATGGTCGCGGCCCATAATGAACTGGACATAGGAGTAGGGCTCGGCGATACGGGTTTCAATGATGTCATTCTGGTTATACGGGTTAAGGGCATCGTAGAACTTCATTGCCCGGTCTCCCCGGCCCAGCTTGGCTTCGGCAACCCAGGCCCAGGGGTTAGGGTGGGAGAAGATGGCGCCGTTCTCTTTTACGCCCTGGTAGACCCGGGTGACAAAGCCGATGTCATCGTTGGGGGTAGTGAATGATGGCGCATTCAGATGCAGGCCGTAGTCGGAATAAAGGTGCTCATCCACCGCGTCCATTGCCTGCGTGCCGCGCTCCTGGCTAGCCAACCCGGATAATACCGCCAGGGTGTTGGATTCCAGGTGAATCTTACCTTCAGTCTGTTGCGCGGTACCGATTTTGTCGCCGTTTTTGGTCAGTCCGCGAATGTACCAGCCGCCCTCGTCGTCCCACAGATGGGCTTCACAGGCTTCACGCACATTGGCGGCCATTTCGGTGTATTTCGCCACGTCCTGGTCACGACCAAGGTATTTGGCCAGGTCGATAAACTCCTGCAGCGCCCAGAAATGCAGGAAGGAGACCATGGCCGATTCACCGCCGCCTAAGTTAAGGCAGTCGTTCCAGTCAGCCCGCAGGCCTTTACAGATGCCGGTCTGACCGATGTGCTGGGCAGAAAAGTCCAGCGCGGCCTGCATATGCTGGTAGACGGTCGCGTCGCCGCCATCGGCGTAGGGCACCAACTCGTCAAACAGTGAGACCTCGCCGGTTTCCATCACATATTTGCAGATGGTCGGCACCAGCCAGAGGTGGTCGTCGGAACAGGTATCTTTGATGCCATGGATTTTGTCTTCATCAGACGGGGTCGGGACCACAGTCGGCGACTTGGACGGCGCCACATCTTCTTTATCGGGATCAAACCAGTCCGGATCAAACAGGTGCAGGCCATAGCCGGCTTTTACCTGACCGCGCAGCAGGTCGATGATGCGCTTGCGGGTCATGGCCGGGTTGGCGTGTGGAACGGAGATGGCATCCTGGGCGGTATCACGATAGCCGAGCCCGGTGCGGCCGCCGACTTCGATAAACGAGGCAAAGCGCGACCAGACCACACAGGTTTCGGCCTGGTACAGGGTCCAGGTATTGATCATGGTATCCAGGCCCGGGTTGGGCGAATTGACCTGAAACTTGCCGCAGCGTTCTTCCCAGTGGGCCTTGATAGCGGCAAACGCGGCGTCGACTTCGGCTAGGTTCTGGTATTTGGCGCGCAATTTAGCGCCGTTACCTTTGCCGAGGCCAAGAATGTAAACAAAGCGCACTTCTTCACCCGGCTGGAGGACAAACTGTTTGTGCAGCGAGCCGCAGTGGTTGTAACAGGTTTGGGCGCTGTTGGCACAGCGGCCGCTTTCCAGTGCGATCGGGTTGGACTCGTCGCGGTAGTGGCCGAGGAAACTGTCGCGCTGACCGTCGTAAGAGTCCGGGTCAAAGCTTGAGGCCAGATAATAGAATCCTTCATGCTCGTCGGTGTTGTAATACAGGTCGTACTCGATCACGCCATCCTGATAGCGGGTGCCGGCGGAATAGAGTGACATCTGGTGGTTCTGGTTGTCCGACTGGATGTGGCTGAAGGAAAACTCAACGAAGGAAAAGGCGCTGATGGTGCGCACACGGTCAGAATCATTGCGGATCACCACATCCCACAGCTCGGCATCTTCCCCTTTTGGCACAAACAGGGTTTTGCGTGCGCTGATGCCCTGGTATTCACACTTGAAGATCGAATAAGAGAGGCCGTGGCGAACCTCATAGCTTGCTTCGTCCAGGCTTTTCGCTACCGGTTGCCAGGAAATGGACCAGTAGTCACCGTTGTCATCGTCACGCAGATAGACGTAGTGGCCCGGGCGGTCAAAGCTGGCGTTAGGGCGGAACTTGGTCACCCGATTGTATTCTGGTGAGTTGTAGAACGAATAGCCGCCGGCATTCTGCGAGATCACGGTACAGAATTTTTCGGTGCCCAGATAGTTGGTCCAGGGCGCTGGCACGTCCGGCCGGGTAATGACGTATTCACGATTGTCGTTATCGAAATAGCCGTATTTCATGGTGGTTTCCTTATCGAAATGCTGCGGTTAGCTGCAGCGTATCTAATGCGTATTCAAATTCTGTTGTCCGGCAGTCACGGCCGACCGTCGGTTTTCCATGGTGGACAATAGTCGATGCCCTGTTTATCCAGTAAAGGGAGATGGCTTTTCAGCCGCGCTAAATAGTCCTGCCAGTCGCGCTGCGGTTTTTCCGTCCAGCACGCCTCGGCCAGCGCCGTCAGCCGTGGATAGATCATGTAGTCCATCCGCGGCTGATCGGTGACGATCTCGCACCACAGCGCGCACTGAATACCCAAGATCCGGCGCCGGGACGGATCGTTGTCGGCCAGGTCAGCCAGCGGCTCATAGCCATAGGCCTGCTGCAGCGGGATCACGCCCGCCCAGTCCACGCCCGGCTCTTCCGGGGCATAGTTCTGTGCCATATCCAGGTAGGTAAACTGTCCCGGCTGTAAGATGACATCGAACCCCTGTTTGGCACATTGCAATGCCGCCTGCTCACTGAGCCAGGAGTAAATCACCGTATCGCGGCTGACCTTATTGCCGTGCTGGGCCTCTTCCCAGCCAACCATGCGCTTGCCCAGCGCCGCCAGCTTCTGCTCGGCGTGACGCAGCAGATGACCCTGCAACTCTTTGGCGTTTTGCAGCCCTTGCTGATCCATCAACTGACGACAGGACGGGCTGTCTATCCAGACGCCTTCCGGCACTTCATCGGCACCGATATGAATCCATGGCGAAGGGAACAGTTCGGCGACCTCTTCCAGTACCCGATCAATAAACTGATAGGTACCAGGCAGTGCGGGGGAGAGTACGTTGTCGGTATAATTCTGCACGCTGCGATAATGAGATTGGTCGCCCGGGTCGGCCAATAGCTCCGGCAGAGCTTTAATCGCGGCGCGGCAGTGGCCGGGGATATCGATTTCCGGGATCACGCGAATCGCCCGCTGCTCGGCAAATTCAATCACTTCACGGATTTCTTGCTGGCTGTAGTAGCCGCCATAGCGCTGATTGAGGTGGCTGAACTGCGGCTGTAAGAGCTCTCCCGGTCCGCGCCAGGCCCCCTGTTCTGTCAGTTCTGGGTAGGCTTTAATTTCGATTCGCCAGCCTTCATCATCGGTCAGATGCCAGTGGAAAGTATTAAATTTGTAGTGGGCCAGTTGATTGATCAGGCGTTTGATCTGCTCCACCGGTTGAAAATGGCGCACGCTGTCAAGCATCATGCCTCGGTAACCAAAGCGCGGCTGATCCTTGATGGTCAGGTAAGGCACTGAATATCCCTGGCCAGCCGATTGGGAACGGATCAACTGGATCAGGCTGGCACTGGCGTGAACAAAGCCACTGTGAGAACTGGCGCTGATCAGAACACCTTCAGCAGACACCTCTAACTGATAGCCGCCGGGGTCCAATACCGGGTGGCTGCGAAAACGAATGTCGCTCTGGCCGATGGCGCTGAATTCCATGCCATACAAGGCGTTCAGCTCTTGTTTTAACCACAGCGCCGCCGATTCACCCTGCGCGCAGCCTAAAGTGATCTGGCTGCGACGATGAAAGTGGAACTCGCCATTACCGAACTGGATCTGATTCGGTTTGGGGATCAGTGCGCAGTCACTGGCTGCGATGCTTGGTAGCTGGCTGCGCTGACGGTAGGGTGAAGCCAGCGCGATGGCACTCAGACTGACGTCAAAACGCGGCTGGCCGTTGAGATCGCAAATCTGGGCCTGTTTAAAGCCATCGGAGTAAAATCGCAGTGGCGCAGTCTTGATGCTGAATTCACAATAATAGTGTTGATTGGCGGCCAGGCTGGTCATCTCAGGTCGCAAGGTACACAGACTGCCGACCTGGTGGAGTTCACCGTCGCTGACGCTGTCGGGCTGGATAAAGCGGTCGCAGATAAACTGTAAACTCCAGTCAGTTAATCGCTGATCGGTTAAGTTGTGCAGCGTTAAGCTGAAGCGGCACTCGGCTTTGTTTTCTGCCACCACAGCCAGGTCTAATCGGTATAGCATCGGTTGGTCCTCAATAAAGATTGTGCTCGGGCTTACCGGCAAACAGCAATGCCCCTTCCATAGCATCGGCCTGGGCCGGGACTATCCAGGGCAGAATCGAGTCAGATAACCAGGGCTGAATTCGCTCGGCAATGCCACCCATCAGGCTGATACGCCGGGCTCCGCGCTGATACAGTGCCTGCAAAAACATTTCGATGTCGGCAGCCGTCTGCTTGAGCAGGGCGATCGCCAGCGGGTCCCCTTCACTGGCAAACTGAAATATTGCCGGTGAAAACTGGCCGTAGTCCCGTGGGAGTGCCTGTTTTGACCAACTGACAATGTGGTCGATTTGCTGGTCGAAATGGTGCATAACGTGGCTGGTCAGAGGGGTAGTGGCTGCAATGTCGTCGTAGGCCAGAATGACTTGCTGAATCAGCCGCAATCCCATCATGGCGCCGCTGCCCTGGTCGGAAATCGGGAATTCCCGCCCGCCAACCATCTGTTGCTGGCCTTGTGAAATCAGCAATCCGCATGAACCGGTACCGGCGATCATGATCGCGCCATCATCACCCCTGTGTGCGCCCAGGCAGGCGCCGTAGGCGTCGGTATTAAGGGTCACGGAATGAAACGGGTGTTGTTGCGCCATCATCTGCTGCCAGGCGGAGCGCTGTTCTGCTCCTGCCAAGGCCAATCCGACATCCATCTGCGCCAGAGCCGGGTCTGCCAGACCAGCATTACGGGCCGCCTGGCGCACGGTCTCGATCACTGTGGCCATGGCTTGTTCGACGCCGAGCAGAATATTGGCGCGGCCCCGTTTGGCTTCTCCAAGCCATTGACCATCGCGGTGACGAATCCGGGCGCGACAGGAGGTACCGCCGCCGTCGACCCCGACCAGATATAAACTCATCGTCTTTCCTCCGAAGGATTATGGGAAGCGTGTTGGCCCTGCAGCAAAATAGCCAACAGGTACCAGCCGCCGTGCGGGATCCACTGCTCACCCCAGCGCCAGTTTTGCAGCATGTCGTCACTGTGCGGCTCTGGGTTGAAGGCGATGTCGCGCTGGTTATCAAATCCGGCGGTGATGCCGTTGCAAATGCCGCCTTTGGCGTTAAAAAAGCCCAGCTCGGGCAGATAATCCGGGTTGTTGCGGCCGTGACCATCCAGCATGCAGATATCAAACGGGTTCAGCCCGACTATCCAGTTGAGGCAATTCTGGGCGTAGCCAGCCATGTCGGTCTGCTGCTGATCGGTCAGGTAGGGCTGGGCGCTGTAGGCCATGCAGGCCAGCGAGGCCAACCGGGCATTTTCACCCTGCCACCAGTAGCCGGATTCGTTGTGATGAGGAATAAAAAAGCTGTCCTGCTTGGGGCCGTCAACGGGCTTAACGTATTGGCGCGGGTAACCGAACGGATTGACATCCCGGCTGGTTACCTGCAGTTCAAACTGGCAGCTCTGCCTCAACGCGGTGATGGCCCGTTGGCGCTTGGCCGGTTCAGTTTCAATCGCCAGGTACTGGCACAGTGCTAAACCTGGCAGGCCAGCTTCGGCGGCGTGATAATAGGGGCGGCTGCCACTGTCGTTGGCGGACCAGTAATGGGCGAAGTTGTCGTCGCTGCGCTGGCGGGCGATCAGCCGCTCGGCCCAGTCGCGGCTTTGAATCAGCCAGTGCAGATCCTGGCTGGTCTGATAAAGCGCCACTGCCGCCAGCAGGGCGCAGTACTCGTCGATGATGTTTGGCTGGCCATCGTCCAGATAGCGGTGATTGTGCTCCAGCAGATGGTGATAACCCAATACGGCTGCCTGAAAATAGCGCTCTGCAGTGTCGTGGTTGAGCTGCTGGCAACCGGCGGCTTTGGCCAGCGCTGCAATGGCGATCCCTCCGCCCTGGCGGAACCCGGCCTGGAAATCAGCCGAGCGTTTCCCCTGCTGGGTGGCGTAGCTGCATATCTGACGCTGATCCAGCTGTTTTGACCAGCCATCAAAAACCGTCGTGTAGAAGTAACCGCTGGGATGCTGCATCCGCAGCAAAAACTCTACGCCATACAGGGCTTCTTCCTGCAAGCGTTGTTGGGTGAACGGTGCCAGCAAGTGAGCGCTTTGTTCCAGGCCATACAGCATATTCCACACCACCATAGGGATTTGCTGCGGATTAAGAAAGTTGGCATAGGAGAGGTGACTGAGGTACTTGCTGACGTCACCGGAGGCGTCATACCAGCCACCATGCACGTCGACCCGTTGCGATTGTTCAAACAGCGGCACGCAGCGATCCTGGCGATCGAACTCACCACTGCAGCGCTGGGATTTAAAGTAGTGCAACAGATCCGACAGGGTTTTCTGCAGCAACAGTCGCTCGGCGACGGTAAAACAGGCCGAGCGGGTGTCGCCAAATTGCAAATAGTATTGCCCTGGCTGACTCAGTGAAGAAAAATCGATCCGATAGAACTCCCCCTGATGCCACTGGTCGACCCGGCCGTGCGCTTCTATCGCCAGCCTGGCAACCGGCTGGTGGTCAGTGGCTGACACCAGTTCGGCGTGGGTGTGGGGCAGGTAGGCTCGTTGAGTCACCAGTACCGCCTGTTTAGGGCCGGCCAACTCATAGCCTATGTGGTTAATCAAAATCTGCATTCAGGTCTCCGCAGAAAATATCGGCTCAATGTCAGGTCCGGCGCTCGCCGGACCGGGTGGATCACGCTTCGTGCAGGTAACAGCGCACGAAGTGGTTGTCAGATAACTGGGTCACCGGCGGCAGCTCTTCCCGGCACCGCTCGCTGGCCTGGGTACAGCGGCCGGCAAACGGACAGCCAACCGATTCCGGCGTCCAGAGCGGGATGTCGCCTTTATTGCCTTTCAGCGGGGTGTGAATCGATTTGCTCGGATCCGGTACCGCAGACACCAGCAACTGGGTATACGGATGCTGCGGGTCGTGAATGATCTGCTCGGTGTCACCCCATTCCACCATGTGGCCGACATACATCACGGCCAGATCCTCGGCGATATAACGGGCGGTGGCGATATCGTGAGTGATGTACAGCAGTGACATCTGCTGTTCAAATTTCATCTCTTCCATCAGGTTAAGCACCCCGGCCCGGATCGAGACGTCGAGCATCGAGGTCGGTTCATCCGCCAGCACCACTTCAGCACCGACGGCGATGTTACGGGCCAGGTTAACCCGCTGACGCTGTCCGCCGGACAACTGGTGCGGAAACTTGGCCGCGGTTTCTTTGGGCGGGATCAGGCCAACCTGCTCCAGCAGGTCGTATACCCGCTCCTGGAGCTCTTTTTTGTTACCCGGTGTGACCTTTTTATGGATCAACAGCGGCCGGGCAATATGGTGGAAGATATTGTGGGTCGGATTGAGGGAACCAAACGGATCCTGCCACACCATCTGCACGCCTTCGCGGTAGTACATCAGGTCCGATTTGGAGCTGATAGTTTCAATGTCGCGGCCTTTGTATTCGATCACCCCTTCGGTTGGCGAATACATTTTGGCGATCATTTTTGCGGTGGTGGATTTACCCGAGCCGGACTCGCCCACCACGGACAATCCGCGGCTTTTATACATCTTGAATGACACGTCGTTGATTGCACGCATCATAGGTTGTTTCAGTGCGTTACTGTTGATCGGGAAGTCTTTGACCAGGTTTTTGCCTTCCACCAGTAATTCGCCGTAATTTTTGCTCATCATGTTCTCCAGAATTTGCTGCTCGCGTGGCTTATAACTTGGCGTGGGCTATTGGCTCGCCATACAGGTGACAATTGGAAAAGCGGCCAGGCTCAATCTGGCGTAGCTGGGTTCCGACGCGGGTACAGGTTTCATGTACCCGGTCACAGCGGGCCTGGAAGCGGCACCCCTGTGGAATTTCCAACAGGTTGAGCGGGTTACCCGGAATACCGGTCAGCTTGGTTTTCGGCCCGGTCAACGGTGGGAAGGAGCTGCCCAATCCCCGGGTGTACGGGTGGTACGGGTGCTGCAAAATTTGTTTCGACGGCGCGACTTCAATCAGTTCACCCGAATACATGATGCCAATGCGATCGGAGAATTCGACCATCAGCGACAAGTCATGGGTAATAAACAGAATTGAGAAACCAAACTCTTCTTTCAGGGCATAGATTTTCTGCAGGATCTCCCGTTGCACCACCACATCCAGTGCGGTGGTCGGTTCATCCATGATGATCATTTTCGGATTCAGCGCCAGAGCGATAGCGATCACCAGTCGCTGACGCATACCGCCCGAAAACTGGTGCGGATAGTCGTGCAGCCGGCTTGGGTGAATATCGACGATCTCCAGTAGTCCTTCCGCGCGACGACGGGCCTGCTCACGGCTCATGTTGGTGTGGCGCATGATGACGTCGCAGAACTGTTCTTCCATGGTCAATACCGGGTTGAGGGCGTTCATCGCACTCTGGAACACCATCGACATCTCACTCCAGCGAAACGACTGCATGCGGTCATCGCTGTATTTAAGGATATCTTCGCCATTGAACAGCACCTCACCACCGGTAATAAACGCCGGCGGCTTATGCAGGCGCATCAGTGAAAAGGCGACGGTGGATTTGCCACAGCCGGACTCACCGGCCAAGCCGAACACTTCTCCCGGGGCAATGTCGAAGCTGACATTGTTACAGGCGCGCACGTCACCGGCGTCGGTAATGTAGTCAACGCAAAGGTTGCGGATTGAAATCAGTGGGGCAGTCATAATTACTTGTCTCCGCTTGATAAGGCTGGTTGTGGTGCGGCATCAGGAAGACGCGCTTCTTGATCTTGCTTGGCGAGTTTTTTCCAACGTTTCATTCCCTTATGAGAACGCAGTTGCGGGTTGGCTATTTCGTCGACGGCAAAGTTGAGCAGAGCCAGACCGGTCACCAGGATGGTCAGGGCAATACATGGAGCCAGCAGTTCCCACCAAGCGCCAACCAGCATCGACGAGGAGGTCTGCACGTTGTAGAGCATGATGCCCCAACTGACGGTGTTCGGGTCGCCCAGACCAAGGAAGGACAAGGTAGCTTCCATCATGATGGCGTACATCACCGAGCCGATGAAGCTGGCACCCACGATAGAAATCAGGTTTGGCAGGATTTCGACAAAAATGATCCGCCAGGAAGATTCGCCCAGCACTTCGGCCGCTTTGACGAACTCTTTTTCTCTTAGCGCCAGGGTTTGCGAGCGAATCACCCGCGCGCCCCAGGCCCAGGACATCATGCCGATCACCAGGGTAATGGTCAGCGGACCGGCCTCACCGATAAAGGCGGCCACCACAAACAGCAGCGGATATTGCGGAATCACCAGCATGATGTTCATCGCTGCAGTGAGGATGTCGTCGACCCGGCCGCCAAAGTAACCGGCTGATACGCCGATCACTGTGGCCAGCAGGCAGACGGTAATGCCGGCACCAAAGCCAACTGCCAGCGAAACACGGGCGCCGTGGGCGATTTGCGACCAGACATCCCGTCCCATGCGGGTTGTGCCCAGTACGTGGTCGGCTTTTTTCGACATCAACAGGGTACGACGGTCATCGGCCAGGTTTTCGGCGACCCAACCATCTGGATTCGCTTGCGCCTGAGTGACCACGAACGACGGATACTCATGTGGATTACCGGTGCGTTTGTCCGGAGCGTGTTTACTCAGCAGCGGCGCAAACAGGGCGATCAGAGTAAAAATCAGCAGGATAATGACCCCGGTCAGCGCCATAGGATTACGCCAGATCAGTTTAAAGAAATCTTTCATGATTATTTCCCTCCCTTGCGTAGGCGAGGATCGAGTACGACATACAACATGTCGGCGACAAGGTTAAAGAACAGCATAAACAGGGTCATGATCAGTAGCTGACCTTGCAGCACCTGATAGTCACGGGCGTTGATGGCGTTAAACAGTACCGTACCGAGACCCGGATAGTTAAAGATGATTTCGATGATCAGCTGACCACCGATGGCCATACCCAACGACATGGACAGAGCGGTGACGCTAGGCAGCAGCGCGTTACGGGCCGCGTAGTTGAATACCACCCGGTTTTCGCTCAAACCTTTGCCTTTGGCCATAGTGATGTAGTCTTCCGCCAGCAGGTTGATCATGTTGTTACGCATATTGACCAGGAAGCCGCCGATCTGGACGATAGAGGCACAGACCAGAGGCAATACGGCGTGGTAAGCCACGTCTTTGATAAATTGCCAGTCGGTCCAGTCCGGCACAGTACCGGCGGTATAGGCGTAGCCGGTCGGGAACCATTTCAGGCCGATGGCAAAGGTAAACAGGGCGATCATGGCAATAACCACCTGAGGTACCGCCTGCAGAATCAACATGCCAGGAGTGACAAAGGCGTCGTATTTGCTACCGCGTTTCCAGGCGGCAAAAATACCCAGAATCGAACCGATCGAGAAGGAGAGCACGACCGCGGTGCCTGCCAGGAACAGTGACCAGCCGAATGCGCTGCCCAGCAGGTCGTTAACGCTGAGCGGATAGAATTTAATCGAGGTACCCAACTCCCAACTGAGGATACTTTGCATGTACGTTAAGTACTGCTGGAAAATGTTCTGGTCTTCGACAAAACCAAGCAGTTGTTTCATTGCTTCAATGCGTTCCGGCGTAACCTGAGCGGTGGCATTGGCAAACATCATGGTTACCGGGTCGCCCGGCATCGCGCGTGGAATAATAAAATTTAAAGTCGCTGCTACCAGCAGTGCGACAAAATAGAACGACAATCGTCTTAAAAAATAACCCATAACTCACACCTTACTCGCCCAGATATTTCCTGTTTCTGGTTTCAGGTCGCTTGCAGCGAAAGTACTAAATTGAGTGCGAACAATCCCCTGACGACGGGCGCCATATCTTGAATAACAACAAGAAGGGGAGAGTGTGCGGCGCACGGAGTGTGCGCCGCGTGAAGTGAATGCTTACTTAACTGGTTTCAGGTCCAGAACATGTAGCAGACGCTCAGGGATGCCAGCCCAGATATTTGGACGGCCCTTAGGATTTTCTTCGTTCCACCAACCGGTGAAGCGCTTGGTGTTGTACTGGTACATGTAAGCACCTGACATTACCGGGATGGTCACCTGGTCTGCGGCGATGATCTTCTGAATACCGTGAGCGATTTCCATCTGCTCATTCTTATCAGCGGTTTTGTAGAAGCTATCTAGCAGGTTATCCAGCTTGTCATTCTTGTAGAAGTGCATCGCGAAGCGAGGCATACCTTCACCGCCCTGCAGGGCAGAGTTGTATGCACTGTTCCAGTAAAGATGCGGGTCAGCACCGTGGAAGTAGTTGGTGTAGGCGACATCATAGCTACCTTCCAGCATTGCCTGGTTGTACACGGCAAATTCAGGTGTACGCGCTTTGGCTTTGATGCCCACTTCAGCGAGCTGTTCAACCGCCAGTTGTACCGTGTTGTTAAAGTCGGTCCAGCCGTTCGGTGATTGGATCAGCAGCTCAAAAGGCTTGCCAGATGGCGTGTCGACAAAGCCGTCTTTGTTAACGTCTTTGAAGCCCGCTTTCGCCAGCAGTTGCTTCGCGCCTTCAACATTGTAGGTGTTGTAACCTTTGTACTTGTTGTGGGTCGCTTCATCAGACCAGGCTTCAAATGCGTAGCCCAGGCCAGATGCGAAGTCATTCACGGTACCGCCGCCGTAGAACGCGATGTCGATGATAGTCTGACGATCCAGTGCCATAGAGAACGCGCGACGGAAATCAACGTTGGTCAGCGCTTCGTTTTTCGCTGAATCCGGGTTTTTGAAGTTCACCACAAACGCCTGAGTACCTGATGGCGGGTACCAGTACTGATGGCTAGGACTCGCTGCAGCGTAGGTACGGTCAATGTCAGGAACGAATGAAGACGTCCAGTCCAGTTCAGAGTTAACGATTTTACCCAGCAGCTGGTCGTTGTTGGCGATTTGCGGCACGCGCAGACAGTCTACTTCCAGGTTGTCGTTATCCCAGTAGTTCGGGTTGCGGCACTGAATGTAAAGTTGTGGAGTAAAGGTGTCGATTTCGGTGAACGGTCCGGTACCAACCGGGTTTTCATTGGTGAAAGTCGTTGGATCGTCAACTTTGCTCCAAACGTGCTGCGCGACGATTGGCACCAGTGAGATTTCATACGGCACGTTTGAGTTGGCTTCGCTCAGACGGAAACGAACCTGGTAGTCGTTCAGCTTTTCAACACTGGTAACCCACTTGTTGATACCGCGCTGGTCAAGTTCAGGTTTATCTTTCAGTAACTGGTATGAGAACACTATGTCGTTGGCGTCAAACGCCTCACCATCTGACCATTTTACGCCTTTACGAACGTCAAAAGTGACGCTCATCAGATCGTCTGACATGCGGAAGCTTTCGGCCAGGCGCATGACTGGCGTGTTGCCGTGCATTTCATTGAATACGACCAGCGGTTCGTAAATGAAGTCTGTGGTGGTACGCAGGTTGGTTGCCAGGTACGGGTTGAAGTTACGTACCATAGTCGGGTAGAAATCAGGTACTACTGTTAGCTCACTACGTGCTGCTGCTGGAGCCGCGACACTGGTCACTGCCGCTACTACGGCTAGCGATAGAGCTGTTTTTTTAATATTGGCAAGCATAGCTGTTCCTTACTAATTGCTTTCATTTCACTTGTGGATATGAATGTCATCAATTGATAAACACTCTCTAAGACCTACCTCAATAATGCCAACCTAGCCGGAGGGACTAAGTCGATTGAGTGGCCTGTAGGCCTTAGGCAAGGGTAAGAAAACACCCGAAACAGAAAATTATCAATTTCCCATCCCGTTAAAAACGTCAAAACCGGTGACAACTCCGTAAAAAACGTAAAAAACCATCAGTTAAGTGAATGCTTTATCAATAATATTCGTTATTGATGAAATACCTATCGGCACGATCTATTATCTATATGTAAGTACTTACTATCTTTTGTGTTTATTTGTTTGTTGGGGTTTTTATCGAATTCTAAATTGAGCGATCCGGATCACTAGCAGCCGGGCAGGGTTGTTTTTTGATAAAAATAAAAACTGACGGATTGTTGTGATTATAATCGCAAACTGAATTAATTCTGTCATAAAAGCCGCTGTGGAACACAGAATAACGTTTTATTCGGCCTGCCTGAGGAGGATTGACCGCGGCTATGATGAGGTTGTTTTTTGAGGTCAAATAAGTGTGTTAACCATGTCCTACTGGCAGAAACATGCTGCCGTATTGAATGAGCTAAGGGTTGCCTGTACGTCTGGTTACAGCGTACTTTTTGATGTCCTGGGCGTAACGGCCACCCTTGGTTTGACAGGCTGCAACTGAGGCTGGACGCTGAAAGGGAAAGTGTGGCTAAAAAAGTACCCGCTTTAAGCGGGTACGGCTGAGGGAATGGATTGCGTCGTAGGACGTTTAGCTGGTTAACAGGTGTTGCAGCTGGTCGCGCAGCGTTTCGATATGACTGCGCTCCGGGCTCTGTTCATTGCAGTGGTCGAGAATGTAGTCCAGGCTGCTTAGAACGGTTCGCCAGCGCGGCGTTTTCGGCAGGGTTTCCACCCGCAGGTATTTATCCAGCGTGCGGGTTTGCAGCGTGCTGCGGTCTAGGTAAACCCGCCACAGCCCGCTGTTTTCGGCAAAATCAAATTTGGTTTGACCGGTGACCCTTTCCCAGTACTGCAAGGCGTTGGTCATGGCGTCAACCAGTACCTCGCGCATCATATCCTGCTTGGATTTGCTGTTACCCGAGACTTTATCGGCCAGGCGGGTAAACTCCCCCCCCAGCTCTTTCAGCTGTTGCAGCTTGGCTCGATCCCCTTCAAATGCATAGCTCGACAGGGCTTCGATCGCAGTTTCCAGTTCATTGATTCGGCTGACATTGGCACCACCACCAACATTAAAGATATACAGGGTTTTCATGCCGGATTCAGGCGGCATGGTCAGCACATCGCTCGGCACAGATTGACGAATATTATCAATAAATACATCGATGTTGCCGCAATAGTGCGGCTGGTTGATATTGAGGTATTTAGGGGCGATCAGTTCATCGGCCGCCGAACGTTTCAGCTGTTCCTGATTGCGTTTAAACAGTCTCGCTGCCGCTTCATTGCTATAGCGAATCTTATTATCCTCGTGCAGGCAGATGATCGCTTCCGGGGCGGAGTCTAACTGCTCCAGCAATCGACCCTGGGTTTCGAGTAAGCTGGCTTCCACCCGGGCGCGCTGCTTCAGCTCCTGCTGCAACAGCTGGTTTTCCTGTCGGCGCAGTTCAGCCTTGCTGGCGGTCAGATGGGCCTGGATACGGGCTGCCAGTTCCTGCTTGTTAAACGGTTTCGACAGATAATCATTGGCACCTGCATCAAAGCCGCGGATACGGTCCTCCGGCTGATTGAGGGCGGTTAACATGATGATCGGCAGCGTAGCGAGATCAAAGCGCTGACGTAACTGCTCACATACCTGATAGCCGCTCATGCCCGGCATCATGACGTCGAGCAGCAGCAACTGGGGCGGTTCCTGCTCGATCATGGTTAGCGTTTCCGGGCCGTCTTTGGCGGTACGCACCCGGTAACCTTCCATGCGCAGGAAGCAGTCGAGCACGCGCAGGTTAACCGGCTCATCATCTGCCACCAGCAGCAACGGACCGTCGGGGTTTTCCGGCAGATCATCCGGTTCAGGTAGATCGACCAGGCTGAGGTCCGGCACTTCAAAGTGATGACTGTTACTGTGGCGGGCCTTGGTTATCTGTTTTTCGCTGGCCAGTGGCAGGGTAAAGCTGAAAGTGGTTCCGACCAGCGGTTGGCTACTGACATACAGCGACCCCTGCATCAGTTCAATCAGCTGACGGCTGATGGAAAGCCCCAGCCCCGCGCCCTGGCGATATCGGCTGGCGTCGTTGCCGGCCTGGATCAGCGGCTCGAAAATGTGTTCTAACTGTTCCGCGGGAATGCCCTGGCCGGTATCGACCACCTGGACCCGAATCATGTCGTCGACCTGCTGCGCAGAGATGACGATCTTGCCTTCACTGGTGTATTTGATTGCATTACCGACCAGGTTGTACAGCACCTGCTCCAGGCGCTGGGGATCGGCGGCGACCCAGATCTTCTGCTCGGCGATCTGATTGATGATCCGCAGCGGCTTACCACCGAGCAGATGGGCCGACAGTTCGAGCACCAATCCGGTCGCGGCGGATAAGTCTACAGCTTGTGGATGGATGTCGAGGTTACCGTAGCGCATTTTGTGGTAGTCGAGCAGATCGTCCACCAGATTGGCCAGTCGCTGGCCGCTGTTAATAATAATGTCGAGCTGGTACTTGTGCTCTACGCTGATCGGGCCATTGGCGCCGGACACCAGTGCCTGGGCGATGCCGACCATGCCGTGCAGCGGCGTGCGCAGCTCATGGGAGGTGGTGGCGAGGAATTCGTCTTTCAGCTTGTTGGCCAGTTGCAGCTCTTCATTCTGCTTACGGATCAGCTGCAGGTTGTTTTCCAGCTCACCGTTTTGCTGTTTAATCAGGTTGATTTTTTCTCTGATCGAGCGCTGCATACGTTCAAAACTGACCGCCAGCCGGCCGATTTCATCCTTGCGTTCGGTATTGATCACCGTTTCGTCCAGGTCGCCGGCAGAGACTTTCTCGGCGGCCCAGGTCAGTTTCAGTAGTGGGGCGGTGATAAAGTTGGACAGGTAGTGAGAGGCGATAAATACCAGCACAATCGCGATTAACATCGCGACAATAAAAATGGTCTGCAGTTGATTCACCCGGGCAAACGCTTGTTTTTCTGGTAGTTCCACTACTAACGCCCAGTCAATTCCCTCGACGCTGATCGGCGTATAAGCGGCGATGATCTTTTCACCGACCGTATTGATATAGGTGCCTACCGAAGCGACGCCATTCAGCGCCTGATCGATGACTGCGATGCTTTTGTCTATCTCTTGCTGGTCGTAGGCCAGAGTGCGCGACAGGTAGTCGTCGCCGACCAGGATCGAACGCAGTGGCTCCTTATTGTTATCGGCAACCAGCTTGCTGATGCCATTGTTCGGTAACCGGAACAGGGCGTAGCTATGCAGGTAGCCCTGCTGGATGATCGGGGCGCCCAGCCAGGCGACCACTTTGCCGTTTTCCTGCTGGAAGTCGGACAGGATCACCGGGGTATAGTCTTCATTGCCCTGTTGCTGGTTTTCCATTAACTGGGTCAGGGTTTGAAAGGTCTGGCCCAGGTTGGAGTTGCGGTACTGACCGCTGACCAGGTTGGTGCCAAAATTGTCGTGCTTATAGATCGAGTAAGTGACATTGCCCTGCCGGTCGACCAGCAGAATATCGTCAAAATCGGATCGTTTCAGCAGTTCCTGATAAGCCCAGTGGTAGCGTTTATGCAGCAGCCGATAGCGCTCGGTACCATTAAATACGCTGGATTCCGGTAACACGGAGGTCTGAATTTTATCGCCGCTGCCTAAGAGGTAGCGTTGCTGGGCATTCTGCCGCGCCTGTTCGATATCTTCTCCCAGGTTACGAAACGCATTCACCAGGCCGTAAAATCGCCCGCCGCTGGCAAAGGCCAGTTCTGAACGGACGAACCCCAGTACTTCTGACTTCTTGGCATACAGGTAATCCGTCACCTGCTGCTGCTTACTGTCGCGTAACGAGGTCAGGTGAGAGGTACTCTGTTCCTGCAGATCTTTACTGTGCGAATGGAGAAAAAACAGGGCGATGATGGTGACTGGCGTGATGCTCAATACTAAAAACGCCAGCATCAGAGTATTTTGCAGGCGTTTGAAGCGTTGTTTGCGACGAATGCTGAACATAACCGTGGTATGGCTTTCCGTGGTCAGGCAGGCATCCTGGGATGCCTCAGTTAAACAGGATAACGATTTTGAACACCACGTTACTTAGTTTTTTCTCTTTGACAAGTAAGTCAGATATAAAGCGTGCAGGAAGGCGCAATTTTAGCCTCTCAGCGCCATGGTTGGCGGCAAAATACCGCGGTAGTTGCGCTGATTAGCGATTCTTCGCGTGATATATAGCGAACTTGTTGGTCTTATTTAGCGTCTCGCAATTAGAAAAGGCCTGTTCGATGATCGGCGGATATTTGAGAAAACTGTTGGCGACGATAAACAGCTGCCCCTTCGGTGCCAAAAAGCGTGGAGCATCCGCCAGCAGGGTTTCGGTGGCGCTGTAACTGGTTTCGAGGCCGGAATGAAACGGCGGATTGCTGACAATCGCCTGATAGTCGTCAGCGGTATCGGAATAGACATCGGAAGCGAATACTGTGCCGGATAAACCGTTGGCCGCCAATGTCTGTTGGCTGGATGCGACGGCCAGGGCGCTGATATCGCACATCTGCAGCTCTATGTCGGGGTTCAGTTTCGCCATCACCGCACCCAGTACACCGGCTCCACAGCCAAAATCAAGGACTTTACCGCTCAGTGGTGGCAGGCTGTCCAGCAACAACTGGCTGCCGAGGTCGAACTCGCCGTGGCTGAACACGCCCGGCAGGCTTTTCACTTCTATCTGATGCTCGCCGTACTGGACTTGGTAGCGCTTGAACCACTGCTCCAGCACGAACGGCTGTGGCACCTGGCTGCATTCGCCCCAGTAAAATGAACAACGACGTGCAGAGTCGTATTTATTAATCCTGCCGTAGGGTTGAAACATCTTCTCAATGCTCTTAACCCCTGAGCGGTTTTCTCCCACTACCACCACTTCACAGCCGGGACCGAGTCTGGCCAGCAGCATCGCCAGCAGGTATTCCGCTTCGGCTTTTGCTTTGGGCCAGTAAAGCAGCAGCATATCGGCCTGGGTTTCTGCCGTGAACTCGGCGCCAAAATAGCATTGCAACTTGCTGTTGCCGGTCAGGCGGCGGGCGTAGCCATAGTGGGTGGTAAATATCGAGACCGATGCGGCGTGTTCGGTCAGCTCCAGCGGCAGCAGATCTTCCACTTCTCCGGCCACCAGGACATGTTTTCCGGCGAAATAGTCGAACTGTCGCTGAGTGATTTGACTGGGGGCGGTATAGGCTGACATGCTGAACTCACATTTGTAAAAGAGAGGATTCTCGCACAATCCTCTCCCGGCTTGAAGCGCCTTGTGACACTAAGGTTATCTTTTATCCTGACGGTCCAGAAAGCCCTGGAATTCTTCTTCGTAGATATGAAATAGCACCATGGTAATGGCAAAGATTAACGGCCCGTAGATCAGGCCGATCAGGCCAAACAGGTGGATCCCGCCCAACAGCGAGAAGAAGATCATCAGGGTATTCATACCGGCTCCCCCCTGCATCAGCAGCGGTCGCAGTAGGTTGTCTATCGAGCCGACTACCGCAATACTCCAGATGGCGAGAAAGGTCGCCCAGCCAGTTTCACCGGTGAGCAGCAGATAACCGGCGGCCGGAATCCATATCAGCGCGGTACCGACCACCGGGATAAAGGACGCAAATCCCATCATGGTGCCCCAGAACAGGCCTGGGAAACCGGCCAGCCACATTCCCAGCCCGCCGGCGGCACCTTGCGCAATGGCGGTCAGAAATGAACCCATCACCGCAGATTTCGACACCTGCTCGATCTCGTCCAGCAACTTGTCTTCCTGACTGCGGGATAGAGGCAGTATGTGCCTAATGGCGGCAATGATGCTCTCGTGGTCGCGCAGCAGGAAAAACAGCACAAACAACATCAGGAAAAAGTTAACCAAAAAGCTGGTGGCATCGCCGAGGATCTTGGCGCTGATACCCACCAGGTTACTGCCGAGCGACGTGGCCAGCTGAGCCAGTTTCTTGGCGATATCCTGCGGGGCGACATCCTCAAATGGCAGATAACTGTTGACCAGTGACAGCGCTTTTACCACCCAGGGGTGCTCGAACAGCGTCTGAATACCGCCATTGGTAACCCAGTGATACAGGTCTTGGGCAAAGGAGGAGCCTTGCTGGACGATGGCACCAAACACAAACAGCAGCGGAATGACGATAATAAACGTCAGCACAACACATGACAGTAATGCTGAGACGTTGGGCGATTTAGGTAGCCGGCTGTCAAACCAGTTGTGAATCGGGAACATCAACAGTGAAATGATAAACGCCATCACGATGGAGTTGATATAGGGTTCGAGCAACAAGTAGCAGGCAAGACCTGCCGCCAGCAGAGCGATGATCAGTATCCAGTGGCTGGAGGTAATTTTGATGTTGTCGGGCACGCTTTCAATCCGGGTGGTCGAAGAATTGAATTAATAATGGCGCCAAAATTCTTGTAAATCAATCAACAACGGTAGTTTGTCCACCAAGCTGACCGATTGGACAGATGGTAAGCCTGACCATGGTTACAGGCGAATGGCAACAAAAAAGGCTGCCGAAGCAGCCTTTGCAAAGTTAGCAACAGGGGAAGTCTGTTACTCGCTTGCCAGAGTGGCAAAACAGCGGTCTGCCGCTTCCAGGGTCGCTTCGATCTCTTTTGGTCCGTGCGCCAGAGAAGTAAAGCTGGCTTCAAACGCCGACGGTGCCAGGTAGATGCCGTGGTCCAGCATCAGGTGGAAGAAGCGCTTGAAGCGTTCTACGTCGCATTTCGCCACATCTTCGTAGCAAGTAACGCGCTCCTGGTCGGTAAAGAAGAAGCCAAACATGCCGCCCACCTGGTGGACAACCAGTGGAATACCGTGTTTAGCTGCCAGCTCTTTAAAGCCGTCGGCCAGTTGTTTGGTTTTTGCCGCCAGACGCTCTTCATTGCCAGCTTCTCTCAGCACGCTCAGACAGGCGTAACCAGCAGCCATGGCAACTGGGTTGCCCGACAGCGTACCCGCCTGATAGACAGGACCGGTCGGTGCGATGTACTGCATCACTTCTTTGCGGCCGCCGAATGCGCCAACTGGCATGCCGCCGCCGATGATTTTGCCTAAGGTCGTCAGGTCCGGTTTGATGTTGTAGTACGCTTGCGCACCGCCCAGAGCAACACGGAAACCAGTCATTACTTCATCAAAAATCAGCAGTGCGCCTTCTTGATCACAGATTTCACGCAGCCCTTCGTGGAAGCCTTCAACCGGTGGAATACAGTTCATGTTGCCCGCTACCGGCTCAACGATAATACAGGCAATCTCACCCGGGTTGGCGGCGAACAGCTCACGCACTGAATCCAGATCATTGAAAGTTGCGGTCAGCGTGTATTTAGCGAAATCAGCAGGTACGCCCGGAGAACTTGGCTGACCCAGAGTCAGGGCTCCGGAACCCGCTTTAACCAGCAGGCTGTCAGCGTGGCCGTGATAGCAGCCTTCAAACTTGATGATCTTGTCACGGCCGGTGAAGCCACGCGCCAGACGGATTGCGCTCATGGTCGCTTCTGTACCGGAGCTGACCATACGCACTTGTTCCATGGAAGGCACCAGTTCAGAAACCAGTTCGGCCATGGTGATTTCAGTTTCGGTTGGAGCGCCAAAGCTCAGGCCACGCTGCGCTGCCTTGATAACCGCATCGCGGATAACGGCATGGTTGTGACCCAGCACCATCGGCCCCCAGGAACCGACATAATCGATATACGCTTTGCCATCAGCATCAAAAATCAGCGGGCCGTCAGCTCGGTCGATGAAGACAGGTGAGCCACCTACGCCATTAAAGGCACGAACTGGCGAGTTAACACCACCTGGAATGGTTTGCTGCGCCTTTTGATAAAGCTCTGCTGATTTGGTCATTGAAATTCCCTCATTTTGATTGCTAGGACCAATTTGGCCAGCATTGTACCTATCAGAGAATCAACTAGAAATGCCAGACAGCACAGAATGGCATTTTCTTACCCCAAATGGAGGATAAATTTCAGCAAAAAGCGCTTATTGATGCTTTGGCTGTGGTGAATACTTGAACGCGCCAGTCAGGTATTAGATAATCAACGTCATAAATAAAGACAGCAAATTGTCCGGTTGCAACCTGAACCAGGGTCTGCCAGAGACAAGAATACTAATGAGAGAGGTCGTCGTGAGCGAAGTCAACGTACCATTAACTTTTTCAGATGCCGCAGCTACGCGGGTTCAAGCGCTGATCGCCGAAGAGGAAAATCCGGCGTTAAAATTGCGCGTCTACATCACAGGCGGCGGATGCAGCGGTTTCCAATACGGCTTTACGTTCGACGAAAACGTCAATGAGGGGGATACCACCATAGTCAACAGCGGTGTCACCCTGGTGGTTGACCCTATGAGCCTGCAATACCTGATCGGTGGTGTGGTCGATTACACTGAAGGTCTGGAAGGGGCGCGGTTCTTTGTCAATAATCCAAATGCAACAACAACTTGTGGCTGCGGAGCCTCATTTAGTGTCTGATTTAATATGACGAAATGCAGTTAGTATCACACTAACTGCAACCAATTACGTATTAGGATGTGACGTAATAAAATGCAAAAGGATTGCCCATGTTTAGATTCTCTCCTTTCGGAGCGCTCAGTCAGCGACCCTGGATAGTCTCCCTGCTATTAGTCATCATCCTGTCACTATGGCTAGGATTAGGGGCCCTCAAGGCTGAGGAAAGTGCCCCGCCCAATGCCAAACAGCCGGTGCCGCTGGCTAAAGTCTCCTATCAAACCTTCATTGCCCAGCCCACAGACCGAGTCATCACGCTTTACGGACGAACCAGTCCGGACAAACAGGCGCAGCTTGGTGCCGAAATCGCTGGGAAAATCATTACCTTGCGAGTAGAAAAAGGCCAAGCAGTGCAACAGGGCGACGTGATCGCCGAAATCGACCAGGCGGATCTGGCCATCCAGCTAGAGCGGGCCGTGGCGATGCGCAAAGTGAAAGAGAAAGAATTTAACGCCGCCCAGTCGTTAAAAAGTCGTGGTCTGCAAGGGGAAGTGGCGTTTGCCAACGCCCAGGCGGCGTTAGTCGAAGCGCGGGCCAGTGTCGCGACGGCCAGACAAGCGATAAGCAATACTCAGGTTAAAGCCCCCTTTGATGGTATTGTCGATCACCTGTTTATCGAACGGGGCGATTTTGTCGGGGTGGGCGACCCGGTAGCCAAACTGATCGACCTGAAAAAAATCGCCATCGATGCCGATGTCAGCGAGCGCCATATCCAGGAACTGCGCCTGGGGCAATCGGCGCAGGTCCGTTTTCTTGATGGAGCCAGCGAAACCGGCCGGTTGCGTTACATCTCGCGGGTCTCTTCACCGGCCACCAATACCTTCCCGATCGAAGTCGAAGTGGCGAACCCAGAGCAGCGGATACCCGCCGGGATCAGTACCGAAGTGGCGCTGAACCTGCAGCAACAGCTGGCGGTCAAAATCACGCCGTCGATGCTGGCGCTGGACGATGTCGGTAACCTTGGCGTTAAGACACTGCAAAAGGACCGGGTTCATTTTGTACCGATCCAGCTGGTGAAAGCAGAACAGGATGGCGTATGGCTGACTGGTCTGGGCGAAAAGGTGGACATCATTACCGTCGGTCAGGGCTTTGTCCGCGATGGTGACCAGGTGATTGCGATCAATCAAACCGCTGCACAGACCGAGTAGGGAGGCGTTATGTACGCATTAATCGACGCCGCATTGTCCCGTACTCGTACCATGATGACCTTGCTGGTGCTGATCCTGATCGCCGGCATCGGCACCTATCTGACCATTCCCAAAGAGTCCAGCCCGGACATCACCATTCCGATTATCTACGTGTCCGTCGGCCATCAGGGGATATCTCCGGCCGATGCCGAACGCCTGTTGGTCAGGCCGATCGAACATGAACTGCGCTCGATCGAAGGGGTGAAAGAGATGACCTCAACGGCGTCGGAAGGCCATGCGTCGGTGATGCTGGAGTTCAACGTCGGCACCGATCTCAATAAAGCGATGACCGATGTCCGCGAAGCGGTGGATCTGGCCAAAGCGAAACTGCCCCAGGACAGTGACGAACCCACCGTCAATGAAGTCACTCTCGCTTCGGCCGAGCCGGTGTTATCCGCGGTGCTGTATGGTACTGTGCCGGAGCGCACCGTGGTGCAGATCGCCCGTCAGCTGCGCGATAAACTGGAGAGCTACCGCCAGGTGCTGGAAGTGGATATCGCTGGCGACCGGGAAGATATCGTCGAAATCATCGTCGACCCGCTATTGATGGAAAGCTATGGCCTGGATCAGGCGGATATTTATAACCTGATCGCGCTGAATAACCGGGTGGTGGCGGCGGGATTCGTCGACACCGGCTATGGCCGTTTCTCGGTCAAAGTGCCTTCGGTGTTCGACTCGCTGAAAGACGTGCTGGATCTGCCGGTTAAAGTCGATGGTAAACAGGTGATCACATTCGGGGATGTCGCCACAGTCCGGCGCGCCTTTCGCGATCCGGAGAGTTTTGCCCGCCTGGAAGGGGAATCGGCAGTCGTGCTGGACATCAAAAAGCGCGCCGGTGAGAACATCATTGAAACCGTTGAACTGGTGAAAGCGGTACTGGAACAGGCCCAGCTGCGCGAAGACTGGCCCAACAACCTGCGGGTAAAATACACCCTGGATCAGTCGAAAGATGTCCGGATCATGCTCAACGACCTGCAGAATAACATTCTGTCAGCGATCATCCTGGTGGTGATCGTTATCATCGCGATCCTGGGAGTTCGCACCGCCCTATTGGTAGGGATTTCGATACCCGGATCGTTTCTGACCGGTCTGCTGGTGCTGTCAGTGTTTGGCCTGACGGTCAATATCGTGGTGCTGTTTTCATTGATCATGGCGGTCGGCATGTTGGTGGACGGCGCGATCGTGGTGACAGAATTTGCTGACCGGCGGATGCAGGAAGGCATGCCGCGTCGCCAGGCCTATCGGGATGCGGCTAAGCGCATGGCCTGGCCAATCACCGCTTCAACCGCCACTACTTTGGCGGCTTTTGCGCCGCTGCTGTTCTGGCCGGACATTACCGGCGAATTTATGAAGTTCCTGCCGCTGACCCTGATCGCGACCCTGACCGCTTCGCTGGTGATGGCGCTGCTGTTTGTACCGGTGCTGGGCGGGATCATCGGCCGGCCGCAGAATGTCAGCGCGCAGAACCGGGCTGAGATGGTAGCGCTGCACGAGGGCGATTTTTCCAAAGCAAAAGGCATTACCCGACTCTATTATCTGACGCTGTCTGTGGCGATTCGCCACCCGATTAAAATTTTCCTCAGTGCCGTTTTACTGGCGGTGGCGATCGGCACGGCTTACTTTAAAGCCGGGCTAGGGATGGAGTTTTTCCCGGAAGTGGATCCGCCGTTTTTCACCGTCAAAGTCCGCTCGTACGGTGACTTGTCGATTTACGAAAAAGATAGCCTGATGCGCGATATCGAGCAGGTGATGCTGGGGCATGAAGAGTTTGAAAGCGTCTATACCCGCACCGGCGGTGACGACCAGATCGGACAGATCCAAATTACCCCGGTCGACTGGCAGTACCGGCGTAAAGTCAAAACCATTATCGACGAACTTAAGCAGGCGACGGATAAATTTGCCGGGGTAGAGATCGAGTACAAGTTCCCTGAAGCCGGACCGCCGGTTGAACATGATCTGGTGATCGAAATGTCCTCGCGAGACAACAGTCAGCTCGATGCCGCCGCCAAGCAGGTACGGCACTGGGCGGATAATTATCCGGCCTTTGTCAATCTGAGCGATACCTCCAGTAAAGAGGGCATAGACTGGCAGATTGATATTCGCCGTGACGATGCATCCCGTTTTGCCGCCGATGCCACCTTAGTGGGGAATACGGTTCAGTTTGTCACTAACGGACTGAAAATTGGTGACTATCTGCCGGACGATTCCACCGAAGAGGTGGATATTCTGGTGCGCTACCCGGAAAACAAGCGTGATATCGGCCGTTTTGATGAACTGAGAGTCAAGACCGCTGCCGGTCTGGTACCGATCACCAACTTTGCCGATATTATCCCCAACCACAAGCAGGACACCATTCGCCGTATTGACGGCCAGCGGGTGACCAAAATTATGGCCGATATGGCGGAAGGGTATAACTTGGCACTGGAACTGCCTAAAGTGACCGAAGCGCTGAATGAACTGGGATTGCCGTTCGGGGTGGAGTTCCGCATTCGTGGCCAGAATGAAGAGCAAGAACACTCGTCGGCATTTTTGACCAAAGCGTTTGTGGTGGCTCTGGCGGTGATGGCACTGATCCTGATCACCCAGTTCAACAGCTTTTACCAGGCGTTTTTGATCTTAAGTGCGGTGCTGTTTTCTACCGTTGGTGTATTTGCCGGGCTGCTGATTTTCCAGAAACCGTTTGGCGTGATCATGTCCGGTATTGGCGTGATTGCTCTGGCGGGGATTGTGGTCAATAACAATATCGTTTTGATCGATACGTACAACCAGTTGTTAAGGCGCGGACTGGATAAGCGCGAAGCGATCCTGCGAACCGGGGTGCAGCGTTTGCGTCCGGTCATGCTGACCACCATCACCACTATATTAGGTTTGTTGCCTATGGTGCTGGAGATGAATATCGATCTGATCAATCAGCGGGTCGAGTTCGGGGCTCCGAGCACTCAGTGGTGGTCGCAACTGGCCACAGCGGTTGCCGGTGGGCTGGCGTTTGCCACTGTACTGACCCTGGTTTTGACCCCATGTCTGTTGATGTTAGGTAAAAGCCATCACCTGGAGCAGGAGAGCGAGCAAGCCACCGAAGAGAAGTCGTTGGCAGAAAATACTCATGCCACTGACGATAACCGACCTCAGCTCAGCGACAATTCAGCACCGGAAGCGAAAGCCAGCTGAATTAGCAATCACCCCCAGTGAATACGAATCAGCCCACCAAACGGTGGGCTGATGTATTTACGTGAGTGGAGCTCATGGGCCGCACCGCTGGGGCATTGCCTGGCGTGAGTCGGGCTAGTCCGCGCGGGCAAACAGCAGCTTGCCATAGCGATCCAGTTCACCCAGGCGCCGTTCTGCATTGGCAAGAAAAGTCTGTTTCGCTTTTCCAGTCAGTGACTTAGATTGCGGTAGTTTGACTGTGCGCGGGTTTTTGTGCACGCCATTGACCAGGAACTCATAATGCAGGTGAGGACCGGTAACACGACCGGTTCCGCCAAGCGTACCAATCACTTGCCCCTGCTTAACCCGCTGACCGGTTTTCACCGAGCGGCGTTTTAAGTGCAGGTACTTAGTGATGTAAGTGTTACTGTGACGAATAAACACATAGTTACCATTGTACTGGTTGTAGCTGGCCTGTTGTACGATACCGTCACCCGCGGCCCATATCGGCGTACCGACCGGGGCAGCATAATCCGTGCCGCGGTGTGGGCGTACTTTTCCTGTCACCGGATGTTTACGACGCGGATTGAAATTGGATGAGACGCGACGGAAATCCACCGGTGAACGCAGGAAGGCTTTTTTCATCGCACGGCCGTTCTGGTCATAGTAGTTGCCGCTGTGATCGTCGAGAATCGCCTTGAAAGTCTCGCCCTGGTTAGTAAATTCAGCGGCAATGATTTTTCCGCGGCCGATCACTTCGCCTTCGACCACCTGCTCCTGATAGAGCATCTTGAACTGGTCGCCCTGGCGAATATCAAGGGCAAAGTCGATATCCCAGCCAAAAATACCAGCCAGTTCCATGATCTGATTGGCAGTCAGTCCGGCTGAAATACCGGAATTCCAGAAGTTGGAGCTGATGGTCGCTTCGGCATAGTTGTATTGGTAATAGACCTCTTTGGCATCGACGCTATAACGGTAACTGTCGCCACTTTTGGTGATCAGTACCGTCTCATAAGCGTTGAGCGGACGGCGTAACTGAACTAACTCTTGATTGCTGTTGAAACCAAATTCCAGCACGTCACCAGGCCGGAGCCGAGTGAGCTGCTGCTCGATCTCTTTGCTGCTGGAGGTGAGCTGATACAGTAAACGGGAAGACAAACCGATACGCTGAAAAAGTACCGCAGCACTTTCACCATTGCCTATGGTATATCGTTTCCAGTCCAGTAACGCATCGTCTTCGATCGGTTGACTGACGCTCAATGCGGTTGGGTCAATAGCCAGTGGATAAAGGCGGCCCACTTGATAGTGGTTTTTTTCTTCTCTCAGGTCGTTTGGGTCGGGAAGAAAAAACAGCGCCACGACTATCAGGGCACTAAACAGAGCCATCAGTACTCGGTGAATCCATGGTAATCGTGCGAAAATAGCTAACATCTTGGAGTTCGTTACATAAATTAAAATAAAAATAGCGGACTGATTAGTCTAACTGGTTTCAAAAAGCATCGCTATTCAAGTAATATGTCCAACCATTATATTTTTGCCAATTTGCGGGAGTGAACAAGAATGGCGAGTATTGAAGCAGCACTGGCCGAGATCAAGCGTGGTGTTGAAGAACTGATCCCTGAAGAAGAACTGATCAAAAAGCTAGAAGAAGGCCGTCCACTGCGAATTAAGCTGGGCGCCGATCCAACCGCACCTGATATTCACCTTGGCCACACCGTCATTCTTAATAAGCTGCGTACCTTCCAGGCACTCGGTCACGACGTGACGTTCCTGATCGGTGACTTCACTGGGATGGTCGGCGATCCGACGGGCAAAAACAGCACTCGTCCACCTCTGACCCGTGAAGATGTGCTGCGCAATGCGGAAACCTATAAACAGCAGGTGTTCAAGATCCTTGACCCGGCTAAGACTAAGATCCAGTTTAACTCCGAGTGGCTGTCTGAGCTTGGCGCTGAAGGTATGATCCGTCTGGCGGCCAATCAGACCGTGGCCCGTATGCTGGAACGGGATGATTTTAAGAAGCGCTATGCAGGCGGTCAGCCGATTGCGATTCACGAATTTATGTACCCGCTGCTTCAGGGCTACGATTCGGTCGCGATGGAAACTGACGTTGAGCTGGGCGGTACCGACCAGAAATTCAACCTGCTGATGGGGCGCGAACTGCAGAAATCGAGCGGCCAGAAGCCTCAGGTGGTATTGATGATGCCACTGCTGGTTGGCCTGGACGGCGAGAAGAAAATGTCCAAATCGGCCAACAACTACATCGGTATCAATGAAGCCCCGGGTGAGATGTTCGGTAAGCTGATGTCTATCTCCGACGACCTGATGTGGAGCTACTATGAACTGCTCTCTTTCCGCACGCTGGATGAGATCGAACAGTTTAAACATGAAGTAGCTAACGGTAAAAACCCGCGTGATATTAAGATCCTGCTGGCGAAAGAGATCATTGCCCGTTATCACAGTGAAGCCGATGCCGATGCCGCTGAGCAGGAGTTCATCAACCGCTTCCAGAAAGGCGCGATCCCAGATGAAATGCCAGAATTCAGCTTTGCCGCCGGTATTCCGGTCAGCAACCTGCTGAAAGATGCCGGCCTGTGTGGCTCCACTTCAGACGCGATGCGGATGGTGAAGCAGGGGGCGGCGAAGATCGACGGTGAAAAAATCGCTGACGCTAAACTTACCCCAGCAGCCGGCACCTATGTGTTCCAGGTTGGTAAACGTAAATTTGCCCGTATCACCATCGCTTAACTCAGTGGATCTCGAGCTAAATCAAAAAGCGCCTCAGGGCGCTTTTTTTGTGCAGGTTTTATAACGCAGGATAAACCAGGTTTCGAAGATCAGCAGGGCGATAATGGCGTATTGCCAATGGGTGCCTAACGCGACGAAATAGAACACACTGCCCATCGAGAGCCAAATCAGCAGCAGTGACTGCCATTTTTCTCGCCAGGTTAATCCCTGATTCTGTTTTAGCCGGCTGGCGATTGGGCCAAGGCGGGGATGGTTCAGCAGCCACTGCTGGAACTTGGGTGAGGCGACACCAAAACAGTATAGTGCCAGCAGAATAAATGGTACGGTCGGCAGCAGCGGTACGGTGACGCCAATACTGCCGAGGATCACACAGGTCCAGCCCACACACAGGTAGCCTTTGCGCTTGATCTGTTCTCTGGTCCGGCGCGGTTTGTCTGTCATCGGGTTGATTTCCTTTGCTCTGTACTCAGTTAGTATGGTGGTAAGTTGCTGGTTCGCCAAGTTTTTCCGCACCAAGACAAAAATGGCTGAAGTTGCCGCTGGAATTTGCTACACTCGCGCCCGCTGTCAGTTTGGCAGTATATCCGGAGATTTTTATGAACAATACCGACCATCCCCCTAGTATCAAGGGAGAGAAATAACCCGCTTCGGTATTGGCGATCTTTGGCTCTACCAAGTGGTAGAGTGCCCCTTTCTCTTTTGCACCTCTTCAAGTTGTTTTTCTCCTGCAACGCTAGTTCACAATGACCCAATCAGCCACATCGGCTTAGACGCTGTCTGTGTTGCGGTATAGGTCATTTGATGGTCGTTACCTATTGCCAATCGGGAGATTCGCCATGTCGGTAATGAGCAAAACTTATTCTGAAACATCTGGCCGCTATTCAGTGGCTGAAATCGGTGCGGCGCGTAAGGCGTTTTTGCACCACGATCTCGACCAGCAATTGAAGTTGCTGAAGGTGATGCCGATTGAAGAGGCGGTGGCGATACTCAATCACTGCTCTGTTGGCTATGTGCACAGCTTGCTGGCCAACCTGGAACTGTTGGGAGAGGACAAACGGGCACGCCATTTTGCCCACCAACTGGGCTTGATCCATTCTGAGGTAGAAACCGCCAGTGGTTACCTGGAAACCAGCGTATTGCAGCATGTTAAACAGCGCATCGGCTGGATCATCGCACTGGCCCTGCTGGGCATCGTCTCGGGGATTATTATTGCCGGTTACGAAGATACCTTAAGCCAGTTGGTATTGTTGGCGGTTTATATGCCGGTGATTGCGGCTGCCGGCGGCAATACCGGTTCGCAGGCGGCGACGCTGGTGATACGGGCTCTGGCGACCGGTGAACTGCGAAAAAGGCAGTGGCTGGCGGTGGTGTGGAAAGAGAGCCGGGTTGCTTTGTGCCTGGCTCTGGCCATTGCCGCTGTCATGGTGGCCCGGATCCTGTTATTCAGCCCTGAGAGCAGCAGTGCCGGCTTTGACCTGCACATGATCGCGCTGGCTATTGCGGTGGCGCTGTTTATACAGGTGTCAATCTCCACGACTTTAGGCGGTGTGTTACCAATTATCGCCCGGGCTTGCCAGCTCGACCCTGCCGTACTGGTCAGTCCCGTGCTGGCGTCTATCGTCGATATTTCAGGAATGTGGATCTATTTTTCGGTGGTTAATGCGTTTCTAGGCTTACGCTGAGAAAAGGCCACTACATCCTGGTAAAACGCATTCTCAAACCGGGTGATCGGCGCCACTGATGCCGTGTCGCCGAGCTGTTTTTCGGGCGGATGGTATTCGCTGACAAACTGAACGAACAGCACATTGGGCCGGCCTTGTTGATCAAGGCCGAATCCAGCCATATTGTAACTGCCATAGACAGAGCCACTCTTGGCGATGATTTTCCCTTTGACGTCAGGCTGGCGCATGCTGCGTCGATAATGCAGGGTGCCGCTCAGCCCGGAAGTGGGCATCTTGGCCAGCAAGCCTAGTTTCGTGTCGTTCTGCCACAAATAACGCAGCACCGCGCTCATCTGCTGACGGCTGACCCGGTTATTGCGCGACAGGCCGGATCCATCGGCGAGCTGAGCTTCAGAGAGATCAATGCCGGCCTGGGCAAATAGGATCTGTTTGATCGCTTCGGTGCCGTTACGAAAACTGCCTGGCTGGATATAAAATTGTCGGCCAAGGGTTTTGGTTAAGCTGTCCGCAATCAGGTTGTCGGAATCCTGCAGCATCTGCTGCAACAACTCTGGCAGAGGGGCCGAGGAGTGGCTGACGATCAACTGCCGCTTGCCGTGGGTCGGTCTGCCGATTTTTATTTCGCCTTGCAGTTCAATACCCATTTGACGCAGCAGGCTGTACAGGGTGCGCTGGGTATAGCGGCCAGGATCCTGCACCGCAAATTTCAGCGGTAGCGGTTTATCCCGTTTGACCAGGCAGCCTTGCAGCTGATACTGGTTGTTCGGCTGGGTGACAAGCTCCAGATCGCATTTGTTCGCCTGCTGTTCAGTTTCGCTGACGCTGACCGCAACAGTGGAGGCATGTATAGGAAAATGCTCCGGCACGTAAACGCGGGTAGTGCCGTCTGGCTGGCTGGCAATAGAGCCATTTACACAGTTACCATCCAGACTGATACTGGTGGCGGGTGCGCTGTAACAGACACCGAGAATGTCCCAGGGCCAGCCGACGGCGCGGTCATAACCGCCGAAAGCGCTATTATCCAGCCAGATATCACCTTTAATCTGTTTTAAACCTGACTTGCGGGCGGTGCGCAGCATCTGCTCCAGATCGGCGCGCATTAATGTCGGGTCTCCGCCAAATTCGAAAATAAGGTCATGCTGGTTTTTGAACAGACGGGTCTGGAAGCGAAACTCGTCGCCTAACTCTAGCTTAGCGGCCAGGGCGGTAACCAGTTTTAGGGTACTGGCAGGCGGGAACAGCTGGTTGGCGTCACCTTCGGTGAGCAGTGTCTGGCCGGATTCCAGCTGCTCGACAACTAAGGTGCTGCGGCTTCCCGAAGGCAGGGCATCCAATGGGGAGTATTGTGCCGCAGCCGGCAGGGAACTCATCACGGAGAGTGGGATCAGTAAGTGTCGCAGTGATTTGAACATGGTAACCCATTAAATCTGATAGTCGTCTAGCCTAAGGTTTATGTTAGCACGTACATACCGTGTGAATAAGGGCAACAAAGCGATAGACGATAAAAAAGAGCCCGCGCAGCGGGCTCTGTATGCAGTGGAATCGAGTTGAGTCTGAATGCTTAGAAGCTGTACTTCAGGCCCAGACGCAGGGTGTTTTCAACGTCATACGCTGGAGTAGTTACATAAGCGATGTCTTCTTTATCCAGGTTGTTGATCAGGTAAGACATATAGGCGTTCAGGTTTTTGTTAAACGCGTAGTCACCAGTCAGTTCAAAGAAATCCGTCGCGTTGTATTTCACGCCACCATCTTTGATTTCAGTGTTCTGGTAAGCCCCCTTCAGCGAGAAAGCATCAGTGAAAGCATAGATCGCCGCGAATTCCATACCTTCGAACTCTTGGTTGGCTTTGTCGTTAATATCACCTTTGGTGTAGGTTGCACCCAGGTACAGGGCGTCAAAGGTGTAGTTCAGACCAGCAATTGTTGCTTGTGACTTACCGTCTTTATTACCGTTACCGTCGTTATTGTCGTTGGCAGAGTAACCCAGACCAATACCCAGACCGAAAGGCAGACGGTAGATACCAGAAACGCCGTAACCGTCAGTGTGTTTTTCTTCACCGGCAATGTAGCTGGCTTTTACTGTCAGAGCATCAAACTCACCAGTGTACAGGATGGTGTTGTTGATCTGCTCGTTACCTGCGTTGATGAACTCTTTCTGTGCACCGGTAAATGTGGTGACGTCAGACATTTGTGAAATCTGTACCGCCGCAGTATCCTGGCGACCGAACGACACCGCGCCCATTTCGCTCTTCAGACCGGCAAACAGGTAACGCTGTTTGAAATCTTTAGTTGATTCATTATCAGCAGAGGATTTCACGCCCTGTTCTGCTTCGTAGAAACCAAAACCGCTTAGCGCTTCGGTGATCTCAGTGGTACCACCAACATTGAGGCGGAAACGGCTGTTGTTCTGCATGGTGCCGTCGATTTTTTCACCAGAGGTTTTTCCACCAAAATCGCCACGGAATTCGGCGCGGCCGCCAACGGTCAGTTCAGTGCCGTCTTGGCTGTAAACGGTTGCTGCTTGGGCGCCAGTAGCCAGTGTGGCAACTGCCAGAGAAATCAGAGTTTTTTTCATTGTATTAAGTCCTATTATGCTGTCCTGAATATCATGACGGCAAAGCCAGGATATTGTGCTAAGCCGCATGGGCAGTCCGTAGCTTTGTTTAATTTATCCCGTTGATTCATAGAGATACGGTAATAAGATGCCCGTCTGCTCGACCACCGTTTTACAGGCAAAGTTTCATCGACTGATAGTAAAATGATATAAATATTGATTTTGAATGATGTTTTATTGATGATTGCTTGTTAGTTAACTTGTTGATATTAAGTCGGTATTGGTGAATTATTGCAATCGGGTGCTTATGTGGCGGTTTTAGATTTATTTAGAAATAATTAGATAATCTATTGGTTGTTTTTTGGGCTTTTTATGGTTTGCATCTGCGCTGTATTCAGTTAAGGTTGATCAAAAACAGACCAAGACAAATTGTGGTGATTTCGTCCTAAAGTTTGTTTACACTAGAACAAATAAATACATTCATGCACTACCTAATCCTCGCGATTAGGTAGTTTTGTTTTGTCCAAAGTACGCTTTGGCATAGAGGTATACAATGGAAAAAGTCCCAATGACTATACGCGGTGAAAAGAAACTGCGTGAAGAACTCGACCAACTACTAAAGCTTCGTCCAAAAATTTCCGAAGCAATTGCGGAAGCACGTGAATTGGGCGACTTGAAAGAAAACGCTGAATATCACGCTGCGCGTGAAGAGCAGGGGATCTGTGAAGCGCAGATCCGTGATATTGAGTACAAGCTGTCGGTTGCCCAGGTAATTGACGTTGCCAAGATGGAAAACACCGGTAAAGTGATTTTCGGTTCAACTGTGACTCTGATTGATATTGATACCGATGAAGAGAAAACCTACCAGATCGTCGGTGATGATGAAGCGGATATTAAAGCCGGCTTGATCTCTGTCAGCTCTCCAATTGCCCGTGGTCTGATCGGTAAAATGGAAGGCGATGAAGTACAGATTGTGACCCCTGGTGGTGAGCGTGATTTTGAAATCGATCGGGTAGAATACCTGTAATTTCGTCAGCTAGTTCCAATAAAAAAGGTCGCTCATGCGACCTTTTTTGCCCAATACCCGCCGTTGTAATCGCTCTACCGTGCGAATACCTTCGCAACTTGCAAAGGTTTGCCCACGGTGAGACAGACGGGGGGAGAACTACTTACGAGGCAGTTCGATTTTTCGCTCTTCGCTCTGACGGTACAGAACCAGTACCTTACCGATAACCTGCACTTTTTCCGCACCGGTTTCACGCACGATGGCATCAACGATCAGGTTTTTAGTGTCGCGATCTTCAGCGGCCACCTTCACTTTGATCAGCTCGTGGTGGTTGAGGGCAATGTCGATTTCCGCTAGCACTGCTTCAGTAAGTCCGTTTGCGCCAAGTAGTACAACTGGTTTCAAGTTGTGTGCTAAGCCTTTCAGGTGCTGCTTTTGTTTGGTGCTTAAGTTCATTTCGCGGCCAATTTTCTTTAATATGAGGGTTGAAAAGCGTCATTTTAACGCCATCTATCCCTCAAGACTATATTTTCTACCATACTTTATTATGTGGTGGACTGTTTGTTAGGAAACCCATGAGTAAGCAGAAGCATTCAGCCAGTTCAGGTCGTTGGCTCAAAGAGCACTTTGATGATAAATACGTCAACGAAGCAAAAAAGAAAGGTTACCGTTCCCGTGCTATCTTCAAAATTGAAGAGATCCAAAATAAGGATAAGTTACTAAAACCTGGTATGACGGTGGTGGATCTGGGTGCCGCCCCGGGTGGTTGGTCGCAATACGCGGCGAACATTGTGGGTGAGCAAGGTCAGGTGATTGCCTGTGATATCCTGCCGATGGATTCTATTGCCGGAGTGGCATTTCTGCAGGGTGATTTCCGGGAAGAATCGGTGTTGGATGCGTTGCTAGAACGAATTCAGCCTGACATGGTCGATGTGGTGATGTCAGATATGGCGCCGAATATGGCGGGTAACCAGTCTGTTGACCAGCCTAGAGCCATGTATTTGGTAGAACTGGCGCTGGATATGTGTCGACAAGTTCTGGCTGCCAATGGTAGTTTTGTGGTGAAAGTATTCCAGGGAGAAGGCTTTGACCAGTATGTAAAAGACGTCCGTGAGATGTTTAAAGTTGTTAAGATTCGCAAACCGGATTCGTCCAGAGCGAGATCGCGTGAAGTATATATTGTAGCCACCGGTTACAAAGGTTAACCATTTGCAGGGCTCTGCGGTCGTTAACACTATGGCTACAGCATATAAACTGTAGTACCCTACCTTTAATTACAATTAGTTATCGAGAGGCTGACACCTTGAGTGACATGGCAAAAAATTTAATTCTGTGGCTAGTCATCGCTGTAGTATTAATGTCGGTATTTCAGAGCTTTGGCCCTGGAGATAGTAACGGCAGAGCAGTAGATTACACCACATTTGTGCAGGAAGTAGGTCAAGGCCAAATCCAGGAAGCGACGTTCAAAGGTGAAGAAATCACGTTTGTTCGCCGGGGAGGTGGCGCGCGTTATGTTACTTACATGCCAGTCTATGACCAAAAGCTGCTGGACGATCTGATCAATCAGAATGTCAAAGTACAAGGTACACCGCCTGAGCAAGAAAGTTTACTGGGAACCATTTTTGTATCCTGGTTCCCGATGATTCTGCTGATCGGTGTCTGGATCTTCTTCATGCGCCAGATGCAGGGTGGCGGTGGCAAAGGCGCCATGTCATTCGGTAAAAGCAAAGCTCGGATGATGAGTGAAGAGCAGATCAAAACCACATTCGGCGACGTAGCCGGTTGTGATGAAGCTAAAGAAGACGTTAAAGAGCTGGTGGACTACCTGCGCGATCCGAGTCGCTTCCAGAAACTGGGTGGTAAGATCCCTACCGGTGTTCTGATGGTCGGTCCTCCAGGTACCGGTAAAACCTTGCTGGCGAAAGCGATTGCCGGTGAAGCCAAAGTACCGTTCTTTACTATCTCTGGTTCCGATTTCGTTGAAATGTTCGTCGGTGTGGGTGCCTCTCGGGTGCGTGACATGTTCGAACAGGCCAAAAAGGCCGCACCTTGTATCATCTTTATCGATGAGATCGATGCGGTAGGTCGTCAGCGTGGTGCCGGTGTCGGTGGTGGTCACGATGAACGTGAACAGACCCTGAACCAAATGCTGGTAGAAATGGATGGCTTTGAAGGTAACGAAGGGATTATCGTCATTGCCGCGACTAACCGTCCGGACGTACTGGACCCAGCCTTGCTGCGTCCAGGCCGTTTCGACCGCCAGGTTGTGGTCGGCTTGCCGGATGTACGCGGTCGTGAACAGATTCTGAAAGTACATATGCGTAAAGTGCCTTTGGCCGGAGACGTGGAACCATCTCTGATCGCGCGCGGTACGCCAGGCTTCTCAGGTGCCGATCTGGCTAACCTGGTCAACGAAGCCGCGCTGTTCGCTGCCCGTGGTAACAAGCGCAACGTCTCTATGGTTGAGTTTGAACTGGCAAAAGACAAGATCATGATGGGCGCAGAGCGCCGCTCGATGGTGATGTCGGAAGAGACCAAAGCGTCGACCGCTTATCACGAAGCGGGCCACGCTATCGTGGGACGTTTGGTGCCAGAGCACGATCCGGTTTATAAAGTATCGATCATTCCGCGCGGCCGGGCACTGGGTGTGACCATGTACCTGCCTGAGCAGGATCGTATCAGTATGTCGCGTCAGCATCTTGAGTCGATGATTTCCAGTTTGTATGGTGGTCGTTTGGCGGAAGAGCTGATCTACGGTCCGGAGAAAGTCTCGACCGGCGCATCTAACGATATTGAACGTGCTACCGATATCGCCCGTAAGATGGTGACCCAATGGGGCTTCTCTGAAAAGCTGGGTCCTCTGCTCTATGCGGAAGATGAAGGCGAGGTGTTCCTGGGCCGTAGTGTGACTCAGACCAAACATATGTCGGACGATACCGCTAAACTTATCGACGACGAGGTTCGCAGCATCATCGATCGCAACTATGAGCGCGCAAAACATATCCTGGAAGAAAACATGGATATCATGCACGCGATGAAAGATGCGCTGATGAAATACGAAACCATCGATGCCGGTCAGATTGATGACCTGATGGAACGTAAAGAGCAGATTCGCGAGCCGGCAGGTTGGGGTGACAGACCTAAATCAGATGATACGCCAAAATCAGACGATAAACCTGCTGCGCAATCAGATGCTGAGTCCAGCAAAGCTGAGGCCAAACCTGAAGCAACAACCTCTGTTACTCCAGCGGATAAGCAAGACAGCGAATAATTGTTTTTAGTCAATAAAACCCCGAGTTAGCTCGGGGTTTTTGTATTTGGGAGTAGTGGTTGGAACATGATTATTTACGCAAACAACAAGCAACTGGACCTGTCTCAGCCGCAGGTAATGGGCATTCTCAATGTTACTCCGGACTCATTTTCAGATGGTGGCCAGTTCGATAGCATTGAACGGGCATTAGCTCAGGCAGAAAAAATGATCGCAGCCGGGGTCACTATCATCGATATTGGTGGTGAATCGACCCGGCCAGGCGCGGCGGATGTCTCGCTGGAAGATGAGCTGCAACGGGTAATACCGGTGATCAAGGCGATTCGTCAGCGCCACGATGTCTGGATTTCAGTCGATACCAGCAAAGCCGAAGTGATGGCGCAGGCCGTGGCGGCCGGCGCGGATATTATCAATGATATCCGTTCCTTGCAGGAACCGGGTGCGCTGGAAGTCGCGGCGAAAGCTGGTGTACCGGTGTGCATTATGCACATGCAGGGACAACCCCGTACCATGCAGGAGAATCCGGTTTATGATGACCTGTTGCAGGATGTCGCGCAGTTTTTAGAGCAGAGATTGTCAGTGTGTGAGCAAGCCGGCATCCCGCGTGAACAAATTATCTTGGATCCGGGCTTTGGCTTTGGTAAAACGGTGCAACATAATTATCGCTTGTTGGCACACCTGGAAGATCTGCATCGGTTTGGCTTACCGATCCTGGCGGGTATGTCGCGCAAATCCATGCTGTTTAAGCTGCTGAACAAACAGCCTGCTGAGTGTATGGCGGCCAGTGTCAGCTGTGCGACCATTGCGGCCATGAAGGGTGCTCAAATTATTCGGGTTCACGATTTCGCCGAGACGTTAGATGCTATGGCGGTTGTGAATGCCACCCGAGACAACTACTAAATAATAATTAAAGGAAATCTTCATGTCAGATAAAAGAAGATATTTTGGCACTGACGGAGTACGGGGCAAAGTAGGTCAATACCCGATCACGCCGGATTTTGTGTTGAAGCTTGGCTGGGCTGCGGGGCGCGTACTGGCGCAACAGGGCACTAAGAAAGTCATCATAGGTAAAGATACCCGTATCTCAGGGTACATGCTGGAGTCTGCGCTGGAAGCGGGCTTGGCAGCGGCGGGATTAAAGGCCACATTCACCGGGCCGATGCCGACCCCGGCGGTGGCGTATCTGACCCAAACCTTCCGGGCTGAAGCGGGGATTGTGATCTCTGCATCACACAACCCTTATTATGATAACGGCATTAAATTTTTCTCATCAGAGGGGACCAAGTTACCGGATGAGATTGAGCTGGCTATCGAAGCCGAACTGGACAAAGACATTGAGTGCGTTGAGTCGGCTATGCTGGGTAAGGCAACGCGTCTGAACGATGCTGCGGGCCGATACATTGAGTTCTGTAAAAGCACTTTCCCGAGCAAGTTGAGTCTGTCTGGTATGAAAATTGTGCTCGATTGTGCTCACGGAGCAACCTATCACATCGCACCGAGCGTTTTCACTGAACTGGGTGCGGACGTTATCGCGATGGGCATCGAGCCTAACGGCACCAACATCAATGATGAAGTCGGTGCAACGGATGTCCGCGCATTGCAACAGCGCGTTGTCGCCGAACAGGCGGATCTGGGCCTGGCTTTTGATGGCGACGGTGACCGGCTGATCATGGTGGATCACCTGGGCCACAAGGTAGATGGTGACCAGATCGCCTACATCATTGCCCGTGATGCCCAGCGCTGCGGCAGGCTGGAAGGTGGCGTAGTCGGCACGCTGATGACCAACCTCGGCATGGAAAATGGCCTGAAAGAGTTGGGCATTCCGTTTGTTCGTGCCAAAGTGGGCGACCGCTATGTGATGGAGCAACTGCTTGAAACCGGCTGGAAAATAGGCGCGGAAAACTCAGGTCATATCATTTTGCTGGATAGAGTAACCACCGGCGATGCGATTGTGGCGGGTCTGCAGGTACTGGCATCGATCGTTGGCAGCGGTTCTTCACTGCATCAACTGTCACAGGGGATGACCTTGTACCCTCAGGTGCTGGAAAATGTGCGTTTCGCTGGTGACAGTAATCCGCTGGAAGCTGCAGCCGTGAAAGCTGCCGTGCAAGCGGTCGAAGCCGAACTGGGTGAGAAAGGGCGGGTATTGCTGCGCAAGTCGGGTACCGAACCACTGATCCGGGTGATGGTGGAAGGTGAGGACGCTGAGTTAGTCCGCTCTTCGGCACTGCAAATTGCTGATGCAGTAAAAGTGAACTGTTAGTTATTGAAATTTAGGTAGAATAGACCGTCGTAACATAAACAGTTCCAGGCGGTCTAATAACTAAAGATACAGATTTGCCCTTTTTTTGACCGTTTGACGGTGAAGTCTGTGATTTTTGCTAATTTCTACTTGTCAGCGGGAAAGGCTTTCGTTAGTATTGCACCGCCTTCGTTGAGGAGGTGCGCTAGCCTTGTTCTGTTACTCAGGTATGGAGCGGCGCTGGCTCAACAATTTGGAACATAGGTGGAAAATATGTTTAGTGTTCTACTTGTGATTTACCTGTTGGCTGCGCTCGGTGTAATCGGCCTGGTGTTGATTCAGCAAGGTAAAGGCGCAGATATGGGAGCCTCGTTCGGTGCAGGCGCATCAAATACAGTATTTGGCGCAAGCGGCTCAGGAAATTTCCTAACCCGAATGACTGCAATTTTTGCAACCGTATTCTTTATCATTAGTTTGGTGTTGGGTAACATGTCTACCCACAAAACTGAATCTCAATGGATTGACCCTACTCAAGGTCAAGTGATTGAGCAAGCTGATGATACTGTGAGTGAAGCTGCCGCTACAACAGGCGACGAGATTCCTCAATAAACTGATTCAGTGCCGAGATGGTGAAATTGGTAGACACGCTAGCATGAGGTGCTAGTGCCTTAGGTGTGAGGGTTCGAGTCCCTCTCTCGGCACCATTTAGTTTACAAACTTGTAAAACACCTTGTTGGGCGTATAATGCACAGCAAGTCGGACGCGGGGTGGAGCAGCTTGGTAGCTCGTCGGGCTCATAACCCGAAGGTCGTCGGTTCAAATCCGGCCCCCGCAACCAATCCTCTTGGATTTGTAGGCAAGTTTGTGCAGTGGTGAAGTGTGTATGGCGTTATACGACTGTATCGACTCAACTACTGCGGTAAATGACCCAGATAACCTATCTGTTCATTTACTCTATCAGGGTCCAGCAACAAAAACCCCGACTTTCGGGGTTTTTTGTTATCTGAATTTTTGTTTGGCAAAAATCAGATAATTGCTTGGAATATACATTGGGCTCTGAGCCCTTTTTTTGTTTCTGGAGTGGTTTAAATGACTGGTTTAGAAAGACAACTTACTGAGATGCTGGAAGCGCCTGTGGAAGCGGCCGGATATGAGTTAGTTGGATTAGAGTTTATCCGTGCAGGAGAACACTCAACGTTGCGCATCTATATTGATCACGAGAATGGTATCAATGTAGACGACTGTGCTGAAGTTAGTCATCAGGTCAGCGCTGTATTGGACGTCGAAGATCCGATCTCAGTGGCATATAACTTAGAAGTGTCTTCGCCAGGTTTGGAGCGACCACTTTTCAAACCCGCACATTATGAGCAATTTATTGGTCACGAGGTCAGCATTGTTTTGAAAATGGCAGTGGGCAACCGTCGCAAGTGGAAAGGTATCATCCACTCTGTTGAAGGTGAAACTGTCACCGTAACCGTTGACGGGCAGCAAGAACACTTCGCCCTTAGCAACATTTCAAAAGCTAACCTGATCCCTAAATTTTAAGTCTTAGAGGCTGGAAAAATGAGTAAAGAAATTTTAGCGGTTGTTGAGGCGGTTTCGAACGAGAAAGCGGTACCTCGTGAGCGTATCTTTGAAGCGCTGGAAATTGCGCTGGCAACGTCTACTAAAAAGAAATACGAAATCGAAATTGACGTTCGCGTTGCCATCGATCGTAAAACCGGCGAATTTGATACATTCCGTCGCTGGTTGGTAGTGGAAGATGTTGAATTCCCGACCAAAGAGATCTCACTGGAAGCGGCACAATACGATGATGACAGTGTTGAACTGGGTGATTACATCGAAGAAGAAATCGAATCGGTTACCTTTGACCGTATTACCACCCAAACAGCCAAGCAAGTTATCGTGCAGAAAGTTCGCGAAGCTGAGCGCGCGCAGATTGTTGAACAGTTCATCGACAACGAAGGTGAGCTGGTAACTGGCGTAGTGAAGAAAGTAAACCGTGACACCATCATTCTTGATTTGGGTAACAACGCAGAAGCGGTTATCCTGCGTGATGATCAACTGCCACGTGAAAACTTCCGTCCTGGTGACCGTGTCCGTGGTCTGCTTTACAAAGTCGCGCCGGAAGCCCGGGGTTTCCAACTGTTTATCACTCGTTCTAAGCCGGAAATGCTGGCTGAGCTGTTCCGTGTCGAAGTGCCGGAAATTGCTGAAGAAATCATCGAGCTGAAAGGTGCGGCGCGCGATCCGGGCTCTCGTGCCAAGATCGCTGTGAAAACCAACGACCGTCGTATTGACCCTGTTGGTGCCTGTGTTGGTATGCGTGGTGCACGTGTCCAGGCGGTATCTGGTGAACTGGGCGGCGAGCGTATCGACATCGTGCTGTGGGACGACAATCCGGCACAGTTTGTTATCAACGCGATGGCTCCGGCTGACGTAGCGTCTATCATCGTTGATGAAGATGCCCATGCAATGGATATCGCGGTTGAAGCGGATAACCTGGCACAGGCTATCGGCCGTAACGGCCAGAACGTGCGTCTGGCGTCTCAGCTGACCGGTTGGGAACTGAACGTAATGACGGTAGAAGATCTGCAGAACAAACATGCAGAAGAATCTCAAGCGTCACTCGAGAACTTTATGAAGTATCTCGATATAGAACAAGATTTCGCAGAATTGTTGGTGGAAGAAGGTTTCTCTACTCTGGAAGAGATTGCCTACGTTCCGGTCAACGAACTGCTGGAAATTGAAGGTCTGGATGAAGACCTGGTGGAAGAGCTGCGTACTCGTGCTAAAAATGCACTGACTACACTTGCGCTGGCTCAGGAAGAGTCATTTGAAGGACTTGAGCCTGCTGAAGACCTACTGTCTCTGGACGGTCTTGAGCGTGAAATGGCTTACAAACTGGCAGCAAAAGGTGTTGTGACACTAGAAGACTTAGCTGACCAGGGTATTGACGATTTAGAAGGTATTGACGGACTGACAGAAGAACGTGCGGGTGAGCTAATTATGGCGGCGCGTAATATTTGTTGGTTCGGCGAAGACGCATAATTCAGCAAGGGAGGAAGCGGCATGACACAACTTACAGTTAAAGCACTGAGTGAAGAAATTGGTACGCCGGTGGACCGCTTGATTGAACAACTTGCTGATGCTGGTATGGCGAAAGCGAGTGGCGACGTTGTTTCTGACGACGAAAAGCAAAAGTTACTGACTCACCTGAAAAAAGAGCACGGTGATACAAGTGGCGACGCCGAGCCGACTCGTTTAACACTGCAGCGTAAAACGCGCAGCACTCTGAGTGTGAACGCTGGCGGTGGTAAAAGTAAGAATGTTCAGGTTGAAGTGCGCAAAAAACGTACGTATGTTAAGCGCAGTACAATCGATGACGAAGCCAAACGCGAAGCGGAAGAAGCCGCTCAGCGCGAGGCGGAGCTAGCAGCCCAACGTGAAGCGGAACAAGCCGCTAAGCGTGCTGCAGAAGAGAAAGCGAAACGCGAAGCAGAAGAAAAAGCCAAGCGTGAAGCCGAAGAGAAAGCTAAACGCGAAGCAGCCCAGGCGAAAAACAAGCCTGAGCTGGATGAGCGTAAAGCTGAAGATAAAGCTAAGCAAGAAGCAGCGCGAAAAGAGGCCGACGAGCTGAAACGTCGTCAGGAAGAAGAAGCGAAGCGTAAGGCCGAAGAAGAGAGTCAGCGTCAGCTGCAGGAAGCCCGCGAATTGGCTGAAAAAAATAAAGAGCGTTGGTCTGCTGCAGAAGAGAAAAAAGGTGAGATGGAAAATACAGATTACCACGTAACGACTTCACGCTATGCCCGTGAAGCCGAAGACGAAGCAGATCGTCGCGAAGAAACCACCCCTAGACGCAAGAAGAAAAAAGCTGGCGCCAAAACGGATGACAACGATCGTGGCGCACGCAGCCCTCGCGGCGGCAGAGGCGGACGTAAAGGCAAACTGGCTAAGCCAGCCAAACCGGCCTCTATGCAGCACGGTTTCGATAAAACCGCAACCGTTGCCAAGCAGGACGTTGTGATCGGCGAAACCATTGTGGTTTCAGAGCTGGCTAATAAGATGTCTGTCAAAGCGACTGAAGTGATCAAAGTGATGATGAAACTTGGCGCGATGGCAACCATCAACCAGGTGATCGATCAGGAAACGGCACAATTAGTGGCGGAAGAGATGGGTCACAAGGTGGTTCTGCGTAAAGAGAATGAACTGGAAGAGTCAGTGCTGTCTGATCGTGACAGCAATGCCGAATCCGTTCCTCGCGCACCTGTTGTTACCATCATGGGTCACGTTGACCACGGTAAGACATCGACGCTGGACTACATCCGTCGTGCTCACGTAGCGTCAGGCGAAGCGGGTGGTATTACCCAGCACATCGGTGCATACCACGTTGAAACCGACAACGGAATGATCACCTTCCTGGATACTCCTGGACACGCCGCGTTTACCGCAATGCGTGCCCGTGGTGCTCAGGCGACCGATATCGTTGTTCTGGTTGTTGCAGCCGATGACGGCGTTATGCCTCAAACCATCGAAGCGATTCAGCACGCCAAAGCGGCTGGTGTTCCTCTGATTGTTGCGGTCAACAAGATCGATAAAGAAGAAGCCAACCCGGACAACGTGAAAAACGAACTGGCGCAATACGATGTTATCCCTGAAGAGTGGGGCGGTGAGAACATGTTTGTTCACATCTCAGCCAAACAGGGTACTAATATCGATGCACTGCTGGAGACCATCCTGCTGCAAGCGGAAGTTCTGGAACTGACCGCGGTAGAAGAAGGTATGGCTTCGGGCGTTGTTGTTGAATCTCGTCTGGACAAAGGTCGTGGTCCGATTGCGACTGTACTGGTTCAGTCTGGTACCTTGCGTAAAGGCGACATCGTACTGTGTGGCCAGGAATATGGCCGCGTTCGTGCCATGCGCGATGAGACCGGTGAGGAAGTTACCGAAGCGGGTCCATCTATCCCGGTAGAGATCCTGGGTCTGTCTGGTGTACCGGCAGCCGGTGACGAAGCGACCGTAGTACGTGATGAACGTAAAGCGCGTGAAGTAGCCAACTACCGCCAAGGTAAATTCCGTGAAGTGAAACTGGCTCGTCAGCAGAAAGCGAAACTGGAAAACATGTTCTCGAACATGACTGCCGGTGAAGTGGCTGAACTGAACGTAGTACTGAAAGCAGACGTACAAGGTTCTGTTGAAGCGATTGCCGATTCACTACGCAAGCTGTCTACCGATGAAGTGAAAGTCTCTATCGTTGGCTCTGGTGTGGGTGGTATTACGGAAACTGATGCCGTACTGGCTGCTGCGTCTAACGCTATCGTACTAGGCTTTAACGTCCGTGCTGATGCGTCTGCACGCCGCACTATCGAAGCAGAAAACCTGGATCTGCGTTACTACTCGATCATCTACCAGCTGATCGACGAAGTGAAGCAAGCCATGAGTGGTATGCTGGCACCAGAATTCAAGCAAGAGATCATTGGTCTGGCTGAAGTTCGTGATGTATTTAAGTCGCCTAAACTGGGCGCGATCGCGGGCTGTATGGTTACTGAGGGTCTGATCAAGCGTAATAACCCTATCCGCGTACTGCGTGATAACGTGGTTATCTACGAAGGTGAGCTTGAATCACTGCGCCGCTTTAAAGACGATGTACAAGAAGTCAAGAGCGGTTACGAATGTGGTATCGGTGTTAAGAACTACAACGATGTACGCGTTGGCGACCAGATCGAGGTATTCGAGACGGTTGAAATTAAGCGTACTATCGACTAATTGACTAAAATTGCTGTCAAGGCAGCAATGGTAGGTTGTTAAATACGCCATGGGGGGCTGGGTGAAACCATCCCCCCATTCTTGCTATTTGTGAGTAAAGATATGTCAAAAGAATTTAGCCGCACGCAGCGCGTGGCACAGCAGCTGCAAAAAGAACTGGCCATGATCCTGCAACGGGAAATCCGTGATTCTCGCCTGGGTATGGTCACCATCTCGGATGTGGAAGTGTCCCGGGACCTGGCCTATGCCAAAGTGTTCGTCACGTTTCTTTGTGTTGGTGAACAAACACCAGAAAGTTGTCTGACTGCATTGCGCGAGCACGAAGCTCATATCCGCATGATGTTGGGCAAGCGCATTCGTCTGCGCCTGACGCCGGAAGTGCGCTTCCATTACGACAATACTCTGGTCGAGGGGATGCGTATGTCTAACCTGGTGACAGAAGTCGTTAACCAGGATAAACAGAAACAGCAGCAGTCTGATCGCGAGGACGAAGAGTAATGGCGCGCCGTCGTAAAGGTCGTCCGGTCGACGGCATAGTGTTGTTGGATAAGCCAACTGGAATTTCCTCGAACGACGCGCTGCAAAAAGTCAAACGGATCTATTTTGCGGAAAAAGCCGGCCATACTGGCGCTCTGGATCCGCTGGCGACCGGTATGCTGCCGATCTGCCTGGGTGAAGCGACCAAGTTTTCCCAGTTTTTGCTCGATTCGGATAAACGCTACCGGGTGATTGCAAAGCTCGGCGAACGCACTAACACCTCAGATTCTGATGGTGAAGTGGTTGAAACTCGTCCGGTGAACGTGGAGCAGGACCAGCTTGAGGCGTGTATCGAACGTTTTCGCGGTGAAACCGATCAGGTGCCGTCAATGTTCTCGGCGCTTAAATACCAGGGTCGACCGCTGTACGAATATGCCCGTGAAGGTGTTGAAGTACCCCGTGAAGCGCGCAAAATTACCGTCTACGATATCCGATTACTCCGCTTTGCAGCGGATGAAGTGGAGATGGAAGTGCACTGCTCGAAAGGCACTTACATCCGTACCATCGTCGATGACCTGGGGGAGATGCTCGGCTGTGGCGCACACGTCACTATGCTGCGCCGCACCGCGGTTGCGGATTACCCTTATGAGCGCATGTTGACCTTGGAGCAGCTGGAAGAGTTGCTGGATCAGGCGAAACGCCAGGATAAGGCACCGCGCGAACTGCTGGACCCGCTATTACTGCCGATGGACTCTGCCGTCCAGTCGCTGCCCGAGGTTAACCTGATCCCCGAACTGGCGGATATGGTCCAGCACGGCCAGCCGGTGCAGGTCATGGGCGCGCCCTGCGAGGGCAGTGTGCGTTTGACCAGCGGCGAGGAAAAGCTATTCCTTGGTGTTGGTGAGATGAACGATGATGGAAAAATCGCGCCGAAACGACTGGTGGTTTTTCGCCATCAGGAGTCTGAGTGAGTACAAAAAAGCCGAAGCGAATGCTTCGGCTTTTTCTATTGAATGATATCCGCCTGTTTAAGTAGCTGGCGTAGTTGGTCAGCCCGTTTGCGGTTGACGCCGAAATCAGAATAGCCGACCCTGGACTGCGAACGAACCAGCAGCTGTTCACCGTCTACTCTTAGCTCCAGGTCGTCAACAAACCTCAGCCATCTGCTGGTACACTCAATTCTCAGATAGTCGCTTTGCTTGTCGGCGGTTTTTGCCCCGGGCAACTGCAGCGCGGCCTGCTCGATAGCGTCAATGGTGGCCTCTTGCTTGAGTTGAAATGGTGCCAGTTGAAACTCCTGGCGACTGTCCTGGGTAGAGACGCAATTGGGTTTATCGCCACAAGGCTGGGCGGTGCGGTCAGTCATCTCTGTTACTCCTTGGCTGCAACCGGTGAGCGTGGCCACCAGTATAGCGGTCGAAAAATGTGGTCTGCTAGCAAAAAGCATTCGATTTGAGTTCCTGTTATGGCGATAAAATACGGCTGAAATCAAAAGGGATCCGGTTAGGATCCCTCAATTTTTGCGGCGGTTACAGTTCCAGGTAGTCGAGAATACCCTCGGCGGCTTTACGGCCTTCGTCAATGGCAGTGACCACCAGATCAGAACCCCGCACTGCGTCGCCACCGGCAAAGATTTTCTCATTGCTGGTCTGGAACATGAAGCTCTGCTCCGAGGCGGCTTTAATACGTCCCCACTGATCCAGCTCAACGCCGTACGGCTCTAACCACTCCATTTGATGTGGCTGGAAACCAAACGCCATAATAACCGCATCAGCCGCCAAGACGTGTTCACTGCCTTTGACCGGTTCAGGACGACGACGGCCAGCTTGATCCGGCTCACCCAGCGCCGTTTTCACCACTTTAACCCCGCTGACTTTGCCATTAGCATCCACTTCGATTGCCAGCGGTTGCAGGTTGAACATAAAGTCGACGCCTTCTTCTTTGGCGTTCTTCACTTCGCGGCGTGAGCCGGGCATGTTGGCTTCGTCACGGCGGTAGGCACAGATGACATTGCTGGCCCCCTGGCGAATTGAAGTACGCACACAGTCCATGGCGGTATCACCCCCGCCAAGTACTACGACTTTCTTGCCGGCCATATCGATATAGGGCTGATCTGTATCCAGATTCATCACTTTATAGGTATTGGAGATCAAAAACGGCAACGCGTCATAAACGCCTTTGGCATCTTCGTTATCCAGTCCGGCACGCATGTATTTGTAGGTGCCGACACCGAGGAATACCGCGTCATAATCATCCAGTAGTTGCTGCATGGCGATGTCTTTGCCGATTTCGGTATTGAGCTGGAATTCGACCCCCATTTCAGAGAATACCCGACGACGGTTTTCCATCACGCCTTTTTCCAGCTTAAACGACGGAATTCCGAAGGTGAGCAGGCCGCCGATTTCCGGGTAACGGTCGAATACCACCGGTTTGACGCCATTGCGCACCAGCACGTCGGCGGCGGCCAACCCGGCGGGACCGGCACCTATGATGGCGACTTTCCGGTCTGTCCATTCCACGTTGGACATATCCGGCTTCCAGCCCATCTCAAACGCTTTGTCGGTGATGTACTTTTCGATATTACCGATCGTCACCGCGCCAAAGTCGTCATTAAGGGTACAGGCACCTTCACACAAGCGGTCCTGCGGGCAGACCCGGCCACAGACTTCCGGCAAGCTGTTGGTCTGGTGAGACAGCTCAACCGCCTCCAGGATCCGTCCTTCGTTGGCCAGTTTCAGCCACTGAGGAATGTAGTTGTGTACCGGACATTTCCACTCACAGTATGGGTTACCACAATCCAGGCAGCGATCCGCCTGGGCCGTGGCCTGCTGTTTGGTAAAGGGTTCGTAGATTTCGACAAACTCAATTTTGCGTACCGACACAGGTTTTTTAGCCGGGTCTACGCGTTGAACATCAATAAATTGGTATACATTCTGGCTCATTATTCTCGCTCCTTACATCCTTTACTGGGCTTGAACGCGCAGTTCAGCTGCGCTTCGGCTTTGATGACCCAGCAAGGTGTTCAGGTCTGCAGCCTGTGGTTTCACCAGGTAGAATTTTGGAATCCATTCATCAAAGTTTGCCAGAATATCTTCTGCATAGGCAGAACCGGTCTCCTCCAGATGTTCGGCAATCAGACCGCGCAGATGCTCCTGGTGGATATAAAGGTCGGCCAGGGATATCGCTTCAACCGATTCATTGTTCACCCGACCGGTAAAGTCGTTATTCTGGTCAAGGACGTAAGCAAATCCTCCGGTCATCCCTGCACCGAAGTTCACTCCGGTCGCGCCAAGGATCGCGACAATACCACCGGTCATGTATTCGCAGGCGTTGTCGCCGGCGCCCTCTATTACCGCGATGGTGCCTGAGTTACGCACCGCAAAACGCTCACCAGCTGTACCGGCAGCGAACAGTTTGCCGCCGGTGGCTCCGTACAAACAGGTATTACCGATAATGGTCGCATCCTGACATTTGAACGCTGTACCGAGATGCGGCTTGATCACAATCTTACCGCCGGCCATGCCTTTGCCGACATAGTCGTTGGCGTCACCGGTCAGGTACAGTTCCACACCACCGGCATTCCAGACGCCGAATGACTGACCGGCTGTGCCATCGAGATGGATTTTGACCGGCGTGGCAGCCATGCCCTGGTTACCGTAACGCTGGGCGATTTCACCCGACAGGCGGGCACCGACAGAGCGGTCGGTATTGATCACATCGTAATAAAGGTTAACCGACTGACGCGCCTCCAGTGCCACCTGGGCATCGTCGACGATCTTCTGATTCAGGGCCGCTTTATCAAATGGTGTGTTTACTTCCGTCCAGTGCAGCGGGTGACCTTGTGGCGACACCGGTGCAGTCAGGATGCCGGACAGATCCAATTTGGTCTGTTTAGCGGTCATGCCATTGACGGTTTCCAGCAGGTCAGTGCGGCCAATCAGGTCGGTCAGTTTTTCCACTCCCAGCTCGGCCAGCAGCTCACGCACTTCATCAGCCAAGCCAGTGAAGTAGTTGACCACGTTTTCTGGCAGGCCTTTAAAATACTCTTTTCGCAGCGTTTCATCCTGGGTGGCAACCCCGGTGGCACAGTTATTCAGGTGACAGATTCGCAGGAACTTACAGCCCATTGCCACCATAGGTGCGGTGCCAAAGCCGAAGCTTTCTGCGCCGAGAATCGCTCCCTTGACCACATCCAGGCCGGTTTTCAGCCCGCCATCGACCTGTAGACGAATTTTATGTCGCAGGCCGTTGGCGACCAGTGCCTGCTGAGTTTCTGCCAGACCCAGTTCCCATGGGCTGCCGGCGTATTTCACTGAGGTAAGCGGGCTGGCCGCGGTACCGCCGTCATAGCCGGAGATAGTGATAAGGTCGGCATAAGCTTTGGCCACACCGGTTGCGATGGTGCCGACTCCCGGTTCCGACACCAGTTTGACCGACACCAGCGCTTTCGGATTAACCTGTTTGAGGTCAAAAATCAGCTGGGCCAGGTCTTCTATTGAATAGATGTCGTGGTGCGGTGGTGGTGAAATCAGCGTCACCCCTTGCACCGAATAACGCAGCTTGGCGATTTCGGCGGTCACCTTGTGTCCCGGTAACTGACCCCCTTCGCCGGGCTTCGCGCCCTGGGCGACTTTAATCTGCAACACGTCAGCATTGATCAGGTAATGGGGGGTTACACCGAACCGGCCTGAGGCGATCTGTTTAATACGTGAGTTACGCTCGGTACCAAAGCGACGAGGATCCTCGCCACCTTCGCCAGAGTTGGAATAACCACCAAGACGGTTCATGGCTATCGCCAGCGCTTCGTGCGCTTCCGGGCTCAGGGCTCCAATCGACATGGCGGCAGAATCGAACCGTTTGAACAGTTCGGTGCGCGGCTCAATTTGTTCCAGTGGCAACGGGGTGTCAGCTTTTTTCAGTTTCATCAGGTCACGCAGCATGGCGACCGGACGGGCATTTACATTGCTGGCATAGGTTTTATAGTCGCAGTTCTGGCCCGATTTAACCGCGGTTTGCAAGGTCGCAACCACGTCCGGATTATAGGCGTGATACTCGCCGCCATGAACGTATTTCAGCAGGCCACCATGGTCGATAGGCTTGCGTTTTGCCCAGGCTTTGCGCGACAGGTTATACAGATCCTGCTGAAAATCATCAAAGCTGGCACCCTGAATACGGGTCGTCACGCCACTGAAACAGAGGTCGACCACATCCTGGTGCAAACCCACTGCTTCAAACAACTGTGAACAGCGATAAGAAGCGACGGTGGAGATACCCATCTTGGACATGATCTTATACAGCCCCTTATCAATGCCGTACTGGTAGTTCTGCATCACTTCGCGGTAGCTCTTATCCAGCCCGCCTTCGTCGATGATCTTACCCAGCGCTTCGTAGGCCAGATATGGATAAATCGCGGTGGCGCCAAAGCCGAGCAGCACGGCAAACTGGTGTGGGTCGCGTGCGGTGGCCGTTTCGACAATGATGTTGGCATCACAGCGCAAATTGGCACTGGCCAGCCGGGACTGGACCGCTCCGACGGCCATTGCCGCCGGGATAGGCAGCTTGCCTTTCACCAGGGCTCGGTCAGACAGCACCACCAGTACGGTACCCTGGCGCACCACCTGTTCTGCCTGATCACACAGGGCGACGATGGCCTGCTGCAGATCCTGCTGCTGCGGATCATAGTTGATGTCTAAGATGGTATTGCGATAGTGCTTGTCGCTCAGTTCCAGCAACTGTTGCATATCTGAGTAGAGCAGTACCGGGGAGCCGAACGTGACCCGGTAGGCGTGGCCATCAGTTTCGCAGAAGACGTTCATCTCCTGGCCAACACTGGTAGCCAGTGACATGACATGTTTTTCCCGTAACGGGTCAATCGGCGGGTTGGTTACCTGGGCAAACTTCTGTCTGAAGTAGTCGGTGACCAGTCTTTCCTTGGAGGACAATACCGCCATCGGCGTGTCATCACCCATCGAACCAACCGCTTCCTGACCCATATCGCCCAGCACGCGCAATACATGATCCATCTCTTCGTTGGTCATGGCGAACTGCTTCTGGTAGGTTTTCAGCTGATTGTCATCGAAGCTGCGCTCACCGACCTGCTCGTCGGGCAGGTCAGAAAATGGGGTGAGTTTGTGGACATTGTTTTCCATCCACTGGCGGTATGGATGGCGGCTCTTCAGGTCGTTGTCGATTTCGCTCGATTGCCACAATTTACCGCGACGGGTATCCACCACCAGTAATTCGCCGGGACCGACCCGGCCTTTTTCTGCCACTTCATCCGGGGCGTAGTTCCAGATACCCACTTCAGAGGCCAGGGTGATCAGCTTATCTTTGGTGATCACATAGCGCGCCGGGCGCAGGCCATTGCGGTCTAAGTTACAGGCTGCGTAGCGGCCGTCGGACAACACGATCCCAGCCGGACCATCCCACGGCTCCATATGTTTGGAGTTGAAATCATAAAACGCGCGCAGATCTTCATCCATATCCGGGTGGTTCTGCCATGCTGGCGGTACCAGCATGCGCATGGCGCGAAAGATATCCATACCACCGGCCAGGAACAGATCCAGCATGTTGTCCAGGCTGGATGAGTCAGAACCGGTCTCGTTGACAAACGGCGCTGCGGTTTGCAGATCGGGTAGCAGCGGAGAGGCAAACTTGTAAGCCCGCGCTTTCGCCCATTGACGGTTGCCCTCAATGGTATTGATCTCGCCGTTGTGCGCCAGGTAGCGGAACGGTTGTGCCAGTGGCCAGCGCGGCTGGGTGTTGGTTGAGAAGCGCTGGTGGAACAGACAAATGGCCGCTTCCATCCGTAAATCTGCCAGGTCGAGATAAAAGCGCGGCAGGTCTGCCGGCATACAGAGACCTTTATAAACAATCACCTGGGTAGACAAACTACAGATATAAAAATCGCTGTCGTCGGTGATCTGTTTTTCAATTCGCCGGCGGGCAATATAGAGGCGACGCTCAATGTCACGTTCACGCCAGCCAGCCGGGGCGGAAATAAACACTTGTTGAATGTTCGGTACCGATTCCGACGCGATCGGCCCCAGAACGTTGACATTGGTCGGTACATTACGCCAGCCGGAAACGGTCAGCGTTTCCTGAGCGAGTTCTTTGTTGATGATGTCTTGTGCCGCCTGGGCTTTGACCGGATCCTGGCTGAAAAAGATCATGCCGATGGCGTACTGTTTGCCCAGGGTGAAGCCGAGTTCGTCGGCGATAAGTCTCAGGTAGGAGTCGGGCTTTTGCAGCAACAGACCACAGCCATCACCAGTTTTTCCATCAGCGGCGATGCCGCCACGGTGCGTCATGCGGTCAAGTGCAGAGATGGCGGTGCGGACCAGCTTATGACTGGGTTGTCCTTCCATGTGCGCGATCAAGCCAAATCCACAGTTGTCTTTTTCAAGACTTGGATCGTATAGAGCCATTGCAATTCTCCCTTTGCTTCTCTGTCATCCAGACAGTAAATGACTAGCTATGCAGTATAATTGTTATATATCTTATATTTATGCAATAAATAGGCATTAAAATTGTAACAAGTTGGTTGGTTTTTATTATCATTGACTTCACAACGTATAGCTAATTATAAAAAAGGTCAAGTTGTTAGTGATTGATCGCGTTGATAAGGGATTTCACCTTTATTTGTCTGAATATCTCTATAAAATTCAAATAGATAAAAAAGATAATGTTGCAAAGTTGTAAAATTGAAGGGCCGGAAATAAAAAAGACCAGCGTTAAACACTGGTCAAATCAAAACGTTGGAAGGAATAGTTGTTGGGAAAACGGCCAAACTAGCGCGTGCTAAGTCTGGCCGTTAGCGGTTAAGCGGAAAGCATCAGGGAATCAGCTTTCGCTTCCAGGTTAGTGCCGCCCATCAGGTATGCATCGATTTCACGGGCACATTCGCGTCCTTCATTGATGCAACGTACCACCAGTGACTGACCAGTGCGCATATCACCTGCGGCGAATACGCCAGCCTGGCTAGTCTGGAAGCCCTGGGTTGCCACGTTACCGCGTTCATCCAGTTTGATATCCAGTTGAGCCAGTACGCCAGTCGGTTCCGGATGCAAGAAGCCCATCGCCAGGAAGGCCATATCACATGGAATGACTCGCTCCGAATTGGCCACTTCTTCAAAGCCGGGACGTTCACCGGGTTTTGCGTCCTGCCAGACGATGTCGGCAATACGTAAACCAGTGACTTCGCCTTTGTCGTTACCGATAAACTCTTTGGTCAGAATATTCCAGTGACGCTCACAGCCTTCTTCGTGAGAAGTGGTGGTTTTCATGATCATCGGATACTGAGGCCAAGGCATGTTGGCCGGACGTTTTTCTGGTGGGATCGGCATGATCTCTACTTGGGTGATGCTGGCCGCTTTATGACGGTTTGATGTACCGACACAGTCAGAACCGGTATCACCACCACCAATAACCACAACATGTTTGCCTTTGGCGTGAATTTCTTCACCTTTCAGATCCATGTCGTTGGCGCGGCGGTTATTTTGCGCCAGGAATTCCATCGCAAAGTGAACGCCTTTCAGCTCACGGCCTGGGACAGGAAGATCGCGCGGCACAGTAGAACCACCGGTCAGCAGTACCACATCAAACTCCTGACGAAGCTGCTGTGCGTTGACATCAACCCCAACGTGTTGGTTGACTTTGAATTCCACCCCGGCTTCTGCCATCAGGTTGATCTTACGATCGATGACATCCATACCCAGTTTAAAGTCCGGGATACCAAAGCGCAGCAGGCCGCCGACTTTTTCATCACGCTCGAATACCGTAACCGAGTGGCCGGCACTGTTGAGCTGTTCCGCCGCTGCCAAACCGGCAGGGCCGGAACCGATGATCGCAACTGTTTTACCAGTGCGGGTACGCGGTGTCTTTGGTTTAGCGTACCCTTCGCGGTACGCCGTTTCCACGATGGTTTTCTCGATGTTACAGATGGTGATCGGGTCCTGGTTGATACCAAGTACACAAGCACTTTCACATGGAGAAGGGCAGACACGACCGGTGAACTCAGGGAAGTTGTTGGTCGAGCTCAGAATATTCCAGGCTTCTTCCCAGCTATCGCGGTAAACCGCGTCATTGAATTCAGGGATGATGTTGCCAATCGGGCAGCCGCTGTGACAGAACGGCACACCACAGTCCATACAACGAGACGCCTGAGTATTGATCTTGTCGCCAAACTCTTCGTTAAGTACGAACTCTTTGTTGTTTTCGATGCGAACTGCTGGGTCGAGCTTCTTCGGAAGCTCGCGACCATGTTCTAAAAATCCAGTAGGCTTACCCATTATACTGCCTCCACTTGTTCCGTTTGTGCCTGCTCAGCGTCAGCTTTACGTTTTTGAAGCACCGCTTTGTAGTCGCGCGGCATGACCTTAACCAGAGAGGCCAAGCTGGCTTCAAAGTTGTCGAGGAAAGACTGTGCTACTTCACTTCCTGTGAACTCGACATGCTTAGTCAGCATCTCTTTAAGCAGAACTTTATCTTGCTGCTCAATTGGATCCAGGTCGACAAGTTCAGGGTTAAGCTTGGATTCAAAATCACCCGCGGTATCCCAAACGTAAGCGACACCACCACTCATACCCGCCGCAAAGTTACGACCAGTTGAGCCAAGGATTAGGGCAACACCGCCAGTCATGTATTCACAACCGTGGTCACCGACACCTTCGACCACCACTTTGGCACCCGAGTTACGAACACAGAAACGTTCGCCAGCCATACCGCGAATGTATGACTCGCCAGACGTCGCACCGTAGAAACAGACGTTACCGACCACGATGTTATCTTCAGCGACTATGGTCGACTTCGCGTCTGGGTAGAGCACCAGAGTACCGCCAGACAGGCCTTTACCCCAGTAGTCATTGGCATCACCTTCCACTTCGAATTTGACACCTTTAGCCAGGAATGCACCAAACGACTGACCGGCTGAACCTTTGAACTTAACGTTCATTGGCTGTGGCAGACCCTGATCTTTGTACACTTTGGATATTTCGTTCGACAGCATGGTACCGGCTGAACGGTCGGTGTTGACGATTGGGAACTCAGCGTTGACCGCTTCACCTTTTTCCAGTGCCGGTATTGCAGCCTGAATCAGTTGACGGTCCAGGACCGATTCCAGGTTATGGTTCTGCTGGGTCTGGTTGTAAACGCCGTCTTCTTCACGCGGCTGCTCAATATGCAGAACCGGTGACAGATCCAGGTTTTTGTATTTCCAGTGAGCGATATCGTCACGTACTTTCAGCTTCTGTGACTGGCCAACCATCTCGTCAATGCTACGGAAGCCTAGCTCAGCCATGATTTCGCGCAGGCCTTCTGCCATATACTGGAAGAACGTCACTACGTCTTCTACGCGGCCGTCAAAACGTTCACGCAGAGTCTTGTTCTGAGTGGCGATACCGACCGGACAGGTATTTTTATGACACTTACGCATCATGATACAACCTTCAACCACTAGCGCAGCGGTCGCAACGCCCCATTCTTCGGCGCCCAGTAGTGTCGCGACAGCTAAGTCACGAGGGGTTTTCATCTGACCGTCAGACTGAACCACGATCCGGTTACGCAGGCCGTTTTTCAGTAATGTCTGGTGGGTTTCGGCCAGGCCAAGTTCCCAAGGCAGACCAGTGTGGCGAATCGATGACATTGGCGATGCGCCTGTACCGCCATCGAAGCCAGCAATCAGAACCACGTCTGCTTTGGCTTTGGCAACACCTGAGGCGATAGTACCGACACCTGCTTCCGACACCAGCTTGACGTTAACCCGACCAGCGCGGTTCGCGTTTTTCAGGTCGTAGATCAGCTGAGCCAAGTCTTCGATAGAGTAGATATCGTGGTGTGGCGGTGGCGAGATCAGACCGACCCCCGGAGTCGAGTGACGAGTTGCACCGATCCAGTCATCGACTTTATCGCCCGGCAGCTGACCACCTTCACCCGGTTTTGCACCCTGAGCCATCTTGATCTGAAGCTCATCGGCGTTAGTCAGGTAGTAGGAGGTCACACCGAAACGGCCGGATGCTACCTGCTTGATTGCAGAGCGTTCCCAGTCACCGTTCTCTTTCGGCTCGAAACGGGATGGGTCTTCACCACCTTCACCGGAGTTCGATTTCGCGCCGATGCGGTTCATCGCTACCGCCAGGGTAGAGTGGGCCTCGTATGAGATCGAGCCGAACGACATCGCACCGGTGGCGAAGCGCTTAAGAATGCTCTCGATTGGCTCAACGTCTTCCAGCGGGATAGAACCTGCCGGGTTCTTGACGAAGGCGAGCTGACTGCGCAGCGTCGCAGCGTTGTCGCCCTGGTCGTCCACGGCTTTGGCATACTGCTTAAACTGAGCGTAATCTTTGTTACGGGTTGACTGTTGCAATAGAGAAATAGTCTCTGGGTTGAACAGGTGCTTTTCACCACGCTGTTTCCACTGGTAAACCCCACCGACATCCAGTACTTGTACCGGGATTTCACGGGTTGGGAAACCAATACGGTGACGCACCAATACTTCTTTGGCAATGTCGTCGATGGTCAGGCCCTGGATACGAGAAACCGTACCGGTGAAGTATTTATCAACCACAGACTTGCTGATACCCAGTGCTTCAAAAATCTGTGCACCGTGGTAAGACTGCAGAGTTGAGATACCCATCTTAGAGAAGATCTTCAGCAGACCACCGTTAATGGCTTTGCGGTAGTTGTCAAACAGCGCTGAGATACTGGTTTCAGGGTCCAGTTTCTTAGTACGTTGTAACTCGACCATGGTCTCGATGACCAGGTACGGGTTCACCGCGTTGGCACCGTAACCAATCAGAGTGGCAAAGTGGTGTGTTTCACGTGCATCGCCGGTTTCTACCACGATGTCACATTTCGCACGCAGCCCTTTGCGGATCAGGTGGTGGTGAACCGCGCCCACGGCCAGCATCGCTGGGATAGCGGCATGGTTAGAGTTGACCGCACGATCGGTAAGCAGAATGATCGAGTAACCATCGATAACCGCATCTTCGGCATACTGACAGATACGCTTCAGTGCCCGCTCCAGTTTGCCCTGGTCTTCACTGGCCTGGAACACGATATCCAGGGTTTTCGCCTGCAGGTGCTCGTTGTCGATGGCACGCAGTTTTTCCAGCTCAGAATTAGACAGAACAGGAGATTCAAGTTCCACTTTCTGACAGTGCTGTGGTGATTCTGCCAGTAGGTTCTGATCCTTACCCAGGTAAGTGTTCAGCGACATCACCATCCGTTCACGAATCGGGTCGATCGGCGGGTTGGTAACCTGGGCAAACAGCTGCTTAAAGTAGTTAGACAGGTGTTGCGACTGGTGCGATAAAATCGCCAGCGGCCAGTCAGCGCCCATCGCGGAAAGCGGTTCTTTGCCGTCTTTCGCCATAGGAACAATAATTTCGTTCACTTCTTCTGAGCTGACACCGAATGCTTGCTGTTTGTGCAGCAGTTTCTCAGGAGAAGGCTGGTTAAATTCGTTGCTTGCGTCAGGCAGCTTTTTCAGGCTCAGCAGGTTCTCTTCCACCCACTTCTGATATGGCTGTGCGCTGGCAATGCCATCTTTCACTTCTTCATCAGAAATGATGCGGCCTTGTTCCAGGTCAGCCACAAAGATACGGCCAGGTTGCAGACGACCACGGAATTCAACGTTTTCAGGAGCAATATCCACCACGCCTGACTCTGATGCCATCACCAGGAAGTCATCTTTAGTCACTGTGTAGCGAGAAGGACGCAGACCGTTACGGTCCAGCGTTGCACCTACCTGTACGCCGTCGGTGAAACAGACAGACGCCGGCCCATCCCACGGTTCCATCACGTTGGCGTGATACTGGTAAAACGCGCGACGGGTTGGGTCCATGTTCTTGTTTTCTTGCCACGCTTCCGGGATCATCATCATTAACGCATGTGGCAGGCTACGGCCAGACAAAACCAGCAGCTCCAGCGCCATATCGAAGTTAGATGAATCCGAGCTGCCTTCCTGGCAGATTGGCAGCAGCATGTCGATCTCTGCCTGAGTGAACAGGTCAGATTCAATGATCGCCTCGCGTGCCTTCATCCAGTTCAGGTTACCGCGAACGGTGTTGATTTCACCGTTGTGGGCAATATAACGGAAAGGCTGTGCCAGACGCCATTTCGGGAATGTATTGGTAGAGAAACGTGAGTGAACCAGGGCGAGCGCGGTCACCATAGTTGGATTCTGCAGGTCGAGGAAGTACTGCGGTACTTGCTCTGTCGTCAGCTGACCTTTGTAGACCAGTGTCTTGTATGACATTGAGTTGATGTAAAAATCATCGCCAATGTTCGATACACTTTCCAGGCAGACACGAACGGTGTAGTTACGCAGAACGTACAGTTTACGTTCAAGCTCTTCCGGTGTAATCCCCGGGCCGCCAGAAATAAATACGTGCTCAAATTGAGGTTCAGTGCTCAGGGGATCGGCACCGATCATGGAGTTGTCGGTGGGCAGAACGCGGTAACCGATAACGTCCAGTTCCAGGCGTTTGGCATTGCGTTCCAGAATGTCACGACATTGGGCGCGTTTGTGTTCATCTTTAGGGAACAGTACTACGCCGACGCCATACTTTTCGAATGACGGCAGTTTAATTCCCAGTTTGACCGCTTCTTCTAACAGAAACTCGTGCGGTTTTTGAAGTAGGATACCGGCACCGTCACCGCTGCAAGGGTCACAACCCTGTCCGCCGCGGTGTTCCATACGTGCCAGCATGTCCAGTGCTTGAGTTACCACCTGATGAGATTTGCGGTTTTTCAAGTGAGCAACAAAACCGATACCACAAGCGTCATGCTCCAGTTCAGGAGTATAAAGACCTTGCGAACTTTGCACTCTATCTACCATAGATACATCCTTCCAGTTCAAAGCAGACGTAGCCATACCGACTTTTCGTCAGCATAAATACGTCTTTTACATTTTGAGTCGAAATCAGCCCTGCCGGACCGATCTGAATCCTTTCCGTCTCCCACAGGAAAAATTTTGTGAGAAAAACATTCCTTGGTGATATCCCTGTTTTCTTGGTCACTTTTTAGTGATTTATTTTGGTGGGTTGGGTATATCGCCGAGTTTTCTGAATTATTTATGTAATGAATTCTACAAAATAAAGAGAAAACTGTAAGTATCCTACAATTTACTGCACGTTGATTGCAATCAAAACTAGGCCCTCACGCAAAGAAATTTGGGCAAAAAATGAATAATTTGTTTAACAAATTGGCAACAAATCTAAATTTTTGCAGTATTAATGCATGTTTATTGATTCTGTTCGGTATTTGAGCTGTTTAATTTCGCTAGTGTTTGCGGCTGAGATTTTCAGTAATGAAATTTAATTACATTGATCGCAAATCATTGCCATTAACGAGTGACAGATATGCAACTTCATGAGCTGGTCAATACGCTAGGCCAGGATCTACAGCGCCGTTACGGAGAAAAGGTGCACAAACTGACACTACACGGAGGTTTTAGCTGTCCGAATCGCGACGGCACGATTGGGCGGGGTGGTTGTACGTTCTGCAACGTCGCCTCTTTTGCTGATGAAACCGCCCAGGCAAAACCGATCCAGGTCCAGCTCAGTGACCGGGCGACCGAAGTGCGCCGGGCACGTAAATACCTGGCTTACTTTCAGGCCTATACCAGTACCTATGCCGAAGTGCAGGTGCTGAAAAAGATGTATGAGCAGGCGCTACAGGCGGCTGATATCGTCGGTTTGTGCGTGGGAACCCGACCGGACTGTGTGCCGGATGCGGTATTGGAGTTGTTGGCTGATTACGCTGAGCAGGGATTTGAAATCTGGTTGGAGCTGGGCCTGCAAACAGCCAACAACCAGACGCTAAAACGGATTAATCGTGGCCACGATTTTGCCTGCTATCAGGCGATTACCCTGCGCGCCCGTGCATTGGGGATTAAAGTCTGCACCCATTTGATCGTCGGCTTACCCAATGAGACTCGGCAGGATAATCTGCAGACGCTGGAAAAAGTTCTGCAGGTCGGGACTGACGGGATCAAATTACACGGTCTGCATATTGTCGAAGGCAGCACTATGGCTAAGGCGTGGCGTGCCGGTCGTTTGCAGGCGCCGGAACTGGATCAATATGTAGCAATAGCCAGTGAGATGATTCGCCTAACACCCGCTGAGGTGGTTTTTCACCGGGTCTCTTCATCGGCCCGAAGACCGACACTGCTGGCCCCTTTGTGGTGTGAAAACCGCTGGTTAGCGATGACTGAAATCGGTCGGGCACTGGATCGCGACGGTGCTCAGGGCAGCCTGGCTGGTCGTCCATTCAGTTATATTCCGCCTAAACTTACCGCCGTCTGAGGCAAGCCTTGAACCGCGTTTAGTGGCTCTAAGCTAATCGCGGTCACAGTTCTGTCACCGTCTGGGAAAGAACAGCTTCAGCGCTCCGACAAGCTCTTATCAGCGTCCGGCAAAACGGTTAGACTTGCGCTAACGAATTTGCTTGGAATGTTTGATGAAAATAATCAAAAACCTTGCCCAGTATTACGTCGATTTGCTGGTGAAACTGGGTATCCTGCGCTTTTCCATTTTGCTGGCTCTGGCTCTGGTTGCTACCGCGGTGGTGGTGCAGGTTGCTGTCACTTTAGTCTTGAATGGTCACGTTGATGATCTGGACGTAGTCCGATCGGTCTTTTTTGGTCTGTTGATCACGCCCTGGGCGGTGTATTTCCTTTCGGTGGTGGTTGATCAGCTGGAAGACTCTCGCCAGCGCTTATCCAAACTGGTTTCCAAGCTAAAGGATATGCGAGTCAGGGACCAGGAACTGAATATGCAGCTGCATCAGAACATTGCCAAGCTGAACCAGGAAATTGAAGAGCGGATCAAGGCTGAGTCGGCCCGGGCAGATGCAATGACTGACCTGGAAAATGAAGTTTTCCATAGAGAGAAAACCCAGCTGGAACTGGCGGAGCGCACCGCCCTGCTACGCTCTTTTATCGATGCCTCTCCTGACCTGATCTATTACCGCAATGCTGACGGTGTGTTTTCAGGCTGTAACCGGGCGATGGAAGAGCTGACGGGTAAAAAAGAAAGTGAGCTGGTGGGACTAACGCCGTGGGACGTTTACAGCAAAGAAGTAGCGCAGCAGATTGTCGACACCGATCAGAAAGTGTTTAGTGATAATCAGGCTATCACTTATGAACAGTGGCTGGAGTATCCGGACGGTCGGCGCAATTATTTTGAACTACGGAAAGTGCCTTTCTACAGCAAAGAAGGGCGTCACCTGGGGCTGGTAGGTTTCGGCCGCGACATTACCGAACGTAAACGTCACCAGGAATCTCTGGAAAAAGCCAGCCGGGATAAAACCACATTTATCTCGACCATCAGTCATGAACTGCGCACTCCGCTGAACGGTATCGTCGGCCTGAGCCGGATGTTGCTGGAAAGCAACCTGACCGATGAGCAGCGCAAATACATGCAGACCATCAATGTCAGCGCGATCACGTTGGGGCATATCTTTAACGACATTATCGATATGGATAAATTTGACCGGCGTAAACTGGAACTGTTTCCGCAGCCGATCAACTTTGGAGATTTTGTCGCGGAAATTGAAAGTATCTCCGCACTGATGGCAGAGCAGAAAGGCCTGCGGTTTAATCTTGAGCGATTGAGTGATCTGCCCAAAGCGATCAATGTCGACGCTACCCGGCTGCGCCAGGTGATCTGGAATCTGGTCAGTAACGCGATGAAGTTCACCAAAGAAGGTGGCGTTGTGCTGTCGGTTAGTGCTGAATGCGATCAGCAGCAGGCGACCATCGTCATGGAAATTGAAGATACTGGTATCGGGATACCCGCCAGTGAACTGGACAAGATTTTTGCCATGTATTATCAGGTGAAATCGGGCAAAGACAATTTCCATGCCGTGGGTACCGGGATCGGCCTGGCTGTTTCTAAGCAACTGATCAAACTGATGAATGGCGATATCACGGTCGACAGTGAAGAGGGCTTTGGCAGTACCTTTACCGTCACCATCCGGGTGCCTCTGGCCGAGCTGGAACAGTTGCAGCACATGCCATTAAATAGCCCAAGTAAATTGAACATCTTCATGGTGGAAGATATTGAACTGAATGTCACCGTGGCACGTTCACTGCTGGAAGGCTTAGGCCACAAGGTGGTGGTTGCCATGACCGGAGAAGAAGCGATCGAACGCTTTAATCCGGATGAATTCGACCTGGCATTTCTGGATATCCAGTTGCCGGATATGACAGGTTTCGATGTTGCACATTCTTACCGTCAGCACTATCCGGTACTGCCACCCTTAGTGGCGTTAACCGCCAATGTACTGAAAGACAAAAATGAATACATTGAACAGGGCATGGATGATGTTGTCAGCAAGCCCTTGTCTGTCGCGGCGATTCAGCAGGTGCTTGCCAAGCACTGTTCAGAGGCGGGTCAGCCGGAAGAGCAGCCCACTCCTGTGACACACACTCAAGAAGATAAACAGCAGCAGTTTCAGCGGGTGCTCGATCTGGAGATGCTGGACTCCTATGTGGGGATCGTCGGGCCGCAACTGGTGCTCGACAGCATCGATATGTTTGAAGAGATGATGCCAGGCTATCTGCAGGTGCTGGACTCCAATATGACCGCCAAACACCAGGAAGGCATTGTCTCTGAAGCGCATAAGATCAAAGGCGCGGCCGGCTCGATTGGATTAAAGCATATCCAGAAAGTCGCCCAGAAAGCCCAGTCTCCGGATTTGCCGGCCTGGTGGGAGAACATTAATGACTGGGTTGAGACGATTAAAAACGATTATCTGCAGGATATTGCCACGCTACGCGAATGGCTGGAACAACGGGAAAAATCTGCGTAACGTTATCAAATAAAATAAAAAAGCTTGCCATTACGGCAAGCTTTTTTATTATTGATTAAGCCGGAACTTAGTCTTCCAGATCGCCACAGAAACGGTAGCCTTCGCCGTGGATAGTGGCAATGATTTCCGGTGTACCAGAAACCGATTCGAAATGCTTACGGATACGGCGAATGGTGACATCGACAGTCCGGTCGTGCGGTTTCAGTTCGCGTCCGGTCATTTTCTTCAGCAGATCGGCGCGAGTCTGAATCTTGCCCGGATTTTCACAAAAATGCAGCAGGGCACGGAATTCAGAGCGTGGCAATTTGTAGCTATCGCCGCCTGGGCTTACCAGAGAACGGCTATTAATATCCAGTTCCCAGCCGTTAAACCTGTAACAGTCAACCGCCCGTTTTTCTTCGGTGACGGATGTGGCGTTCATTGAACGGTTCAGCAGGTTGCGGGCACGAATGGTCAATTCTCTGGGATTGAACGGTTTGGTGATGTAATCATCAGCACCGATTTCCAAGCCTAGAATTTTGTCTACTTCGTTATCGCGACCAGTCAGGAACATCAGAGCAACGTTGGCTTGTTCGCGAAGTTCTCTGGCAAGCAATAGACCGTTTTTACCAGGTAGGTTGATGTCCATGATAACCAGGTTAACCTGATTGTCAGACAGCACCTGATGCATTTCTGCACCATCGCTAGCCTCGAAAACAGTGTATCCCTCTGCTTCGAAAATACTCTTTAGGGTGTTGCGAGTTACTTGCTCATCTTCAACAATAAGAATCTGCGGGGTTTGCATTGGCGGTACCTAAACTTGTAAAAAAAACTGTGCTAATAGAATAAATTCTAGGCAAAAAAATAACATACATGCAATTTGTCATTGATAATAAACTAAAGATTGTAAAATTACACCGTAATTGGAAGCCCGCCATCCGTGGTATTGTGTTGCTGCACCGAGGTGTCCTTTTTCCTCTATATACGTTTCTATTAGTCTCTGAGGCGGATTCTATAATGTTAACAGCATGCTAACAATGTCATTGTTATAGTTCTATGCACTTTGTTGATTTACATCAAGTGATAGAATCTAACAAATGCCAATAGTATCAATGTTGGACTTTTACACGAGAAGTAACATGATCGACGCACGATTGTGGCAAAATTACCGCGATAGCTATTTTTGTTTCACCCAGTGGCCCGAGTGGGACAGCTACGCCATCGTGACGGCATGGAATCCTGCCAGCCAGCGTTTGTCTAATAAAGACAATCATGCAAATAACCAGCGATTACTGAAAGCCTTGTCCGGTTTTAACTATGTTCAGGTCCGGGTCGGTAATAAAGATTTTAGTTGGGTTGAAGACAGTTTTGCCGTGGCCATCCCCCTGGAGCGGGCACGGCGTTTAGCACAACAATTTGGTCAAAATGCGATCTATTTCATACAAAGCAACCGCTTGTATCTGTACTCCTGCATCGACAGCAGTCAGGTTTGTATCGGTGATTTGGTAGAGCGGATTGATAAGGAAAAAATATAACAAGTTGTCAAGGAGGTACAATGCAAGACATAACACCCGATATTTGTGACCGGTACGAAGATAAGGTCACACTGTTAAACCTGCCGCTGCAAAATTTTGGTCGGCGGTGCGCTTTCTGGGGAGAGATCGTCACCATACGCTGCTATCAGGACAATTCCAAAGTACGGGAAATCTTATCGCAGAACGGTAAAGGCAAAGTGTTGGTGGTGGATGGCCACGGCGCGTGTCAAAAAGCGCTGATGGGCGATCAACTGGCGATAATGGCGATAGATAATGGCTGGGAGGGCGTAATTATCAATGGTGCCGTGCGCGACGTGGCGGCGATGGCAGAAATGGAGCTGGGTATCAAAGCGCTGGCAGCCAGTCCGTTCAAAACCGAAAAGCGCGGGGCTGGTGATGTCAACGTGACGCTCACCATTCATAATCAGATGATCCAACCCGGCGATTATATTTATGCCGACTGGAATGGCGTATTGATGTCGTCTGAACTGCTGGATTGGAATTAAAACCGGAATCCTAATCCGACTTCAACGCCTTGCTGCCACTCTCGATAATCGAGGGTGGCGTGCAAATCCATATTATCCGTCAAGCGTACCCGGCTGGAGACTTCAGCCGCCATCGCTGATGATTCTTGCTGACTGGATTCATCGCGTACGGTCAGAGAGCGGACCGCACTATTTACTGAGACTCGGGGTGTGATCTGGTAACTGACACCACTTAAGAAACCACTCTGGTTGTCGGTTTGGTCGTTATTGATCCGGGCGGCGAAATAGAGGTCAATATTGTCAAACACGCTGTAGGCGTAACCGCTGTCAATCTTCCAACTGTCAAACTGACGGTTATCTTTTTCACTGGTTAAAAACAGCTTGTGTGGTGAATCTGTTGCAGGGGCGGACAGGGGCGGTAACTCGTTGGCAGCAACGGGCATTGCCACAAGAAGCGGCAATAGGCTTAATATCGTTTTCATCGACCACTCCTTGTCATTGTTATTATTCCACTGCATCACTTATTAAAGCATATATTACAGTCGCGTGAACTTTGTTTTATATAGTGATTAGTTATAACAATGTACTTAGTAAAAATTCTTGATGCATTAATCAATATTGGCGTTTGCCTCTAATCAGGATTGTGTTCTGTAATTTATTTTTTGCCGAGTTTACAACTTTTCATTGACTATTTATGCGCAAATAAGGTAAACATTTGGGTAAGCAAACACACATACAGATTAGATATCAAATGCCAGCACACTGCCTGACAGTAATGACCACCACCATTATTATTACCGACACGCTAAATGTTGGGGCAGGCTGCTAAGCGAAACAAATTCAAAAAAAGGCCTGTACCCAACACGGTACAGGCCTTTTTTTATCGCCGATTTTTATATTTTGGGAGGAAGGGATGCGAGTACTAAAATTTGGGGGATCGTCGTTAGCCGATGCCGAACGTTTTCTAAGAGCGGCGGATATCATTGCCAATAATGCACAGCAAGAGGATGTCGCTGTAGTATTGTCGGCGCCGGGAAAAACCACCAACAAGCTGGTGGCGGTTATCGACAGCGCATTGCGCAAAGGGGAAGCGGAATTACAGATCGTTGAACTGGAAAATTCGTTTGCCAGTTTAGTCAGTGAAATTAAGCAGTCCGTTCCCGAACTGGACGACAGCGGTTATCAGCAACAGATTGAGTCGTCGATGAACCAGTTGCGTCAATTTGTTCATGGCATCGCTCTGCTGGGCATGTGCCCGAACAATGTCAATGCACGTATCATCAGTAAAGGCGAACGAATCTCTATTCAGCTGATGAAAGCGGTTCTGGAAGCGAAGCAACAGCCTGCTCATCTTATCGACCCGGTAAAATATCTGTTGGCGCAAGGTGATCACCTTGAAGCTATGGTCGACGTCGATATCTCGACCCAAAATTTCCGCAATGATCCTCTGCCTGCTAACGTCGTGAATATCATGCCTGGCTTTACCGCGGGTAACAGTCAGGGTGAACTGGTGACGTTGGGACGTAACGGTTCAGACTACTCGGCGGCAGTTCTGGCGGCTTGTTTACGGGCCGATTGCTGCGAAATCTGGACCGATGTAGACGGCGTGTACAACTGTGATCCCCGCCTGGTCGACGATGCCCGACTGCTCAAATCGCTCAGCTATCAGGAAGCAATGGAGCTATCCTATTTCGGTGCCTCCGTACTGCACCCGAAAACCATTGCCCCGATCGCCCAATTCCACATCCCCTGCTTGATCAAAAACAGTTTCAATCCACAAGGTGCCGGTACGCTCATCGGCCAGGACACCGGTGAAGACAAGCTGGCGATCAAAGGTATCACCACGTTAAGTAACCTGACTATGGTGAACGTGTCTGGCCCTGGGATGAAAGGCATGGTGGGTATGGCCAGCCGGGTGTTTGGCGCCATGTCCTCTGCTGGTGTGTCCATTGTTCTTATCACCCAGTCGTCATCGGAATACAGCATCAGCTTCTGTATTGAAAACGAAGACAAACTGAAAGCCGGACAAGCGTTGAGAGATGCCTTCGAACTGGAACTCAAAGATGGCCTGCTTGAACCTGTGGAATTTATCGATGACGTTGCCATCGTGACTCTGGTTGGTGATGGCATGCGCACCTCACGTGGTGTCGCCTCACAATTCTTCTCGTCGCTGGCTGAGGTTAACGTCAATATCGTCGCTATCGCTCAGGGCTCTTCAGAACGTGCTATCTCAGCGGTTATTCCGGAAGACAGAATCTCTGAAGCGATCAAAGCTTGTCACGAAAACTTGTTTAACTCCAAACACTTCCTGGACGTTTTTGTGGTTGGTGTTGGCGGCGTCGGTGGCGAACTGGTGGATCAGATTCATCGCCAACAGCAGAAACTGGCCGAGAAAGGCATCGTTCTGCGGGTCTGTGGCCTGGCCAACAGCAAAGGGTTATTACTCGATGGCGCTGGCCTGCCGCTGGATCACTGGCGTGACCGTATGCAGGATGCCTCTGAACAGTTCAGCCTCTCCAGCCTGGTAGCCCTGGTGCAGCGCAATCATATCATTAACCCGGTACTGGTTGACTGTACTTCCAGTGATGAAATTGCCAACCAGTATGCGGAATTCCTGTCAGCAGGTTTCCATGTGGTAACCCCGAACAAAAAAGCCAATACCGCCAGCATGGCTTATTACCATCAGCTGCGTGATGTGGCGCGTCGTTCCCGCCGTAAGCTGATGTATGAGACCACCGTAGGGGCAGGATTGCCGGTTATTGAAAACCTGCAGAACCTGATCTCTGCCGGTGACGAACTGGAGAAATTTAACGGTATTCTGTCCGGTTCGCTGTCTTACATCTTCGGTAAGCTGGATGAAGGCATGACCCTGAGTGAAGCCACTAAAATCGCCCGTGACAACGGCTTTACCGAACCGGATCCACGTGATGACCTGTCCGGTATGGATGTTGCTCGTAAGCTGTTGATCCTGGCTCGTGAAGCGGGGATGAACCTAGAGCTGGAAGACGTCGTGGTTGACCAGGCGTTGCCACCAGGCTTCGATGATTCAGGCTCTGTGGAAGAGTTTATGGCCCGCCTGCCGGAAGCCGATGCGTACTTCCAGGAGTGGTGCGCCCGCGCCGCAGAAGAGGGCCAGGTGCTCCGCTACGTCGGTGAAATCCAGGATAGTAAGTGCCGGGTACGGATCGCAGCTGTCGATGGCAACGATCCGATGAATAAAATTAAAGATGGTGAAAACGCGCTGGCGTTTTACAGCCGCTACTATCAGCCGATCCCACTGGTGCTCCGAGGCTACGGTGCCGGTACCGAAGTTACCGCTGCTGGGGTATTTGCTGATGTGATGCGTACGTTGGGTTGGAAACTAGGGGTTTAACAGAATGAGTCAAGAAATGGATGTCGTGGTGTACGCACCTGCGTCGATTGGCAACGTCAGTGTCGGTTTTGATGTACTGGGGGCGGCCGTTTCGCCCATTGATGGTACCCTGTTGGGGGACCGGGTGGCGGTAGCCGCCGGAACGGAAGCGTTCACCCTCAGCACGGCAGGTCGGTTTGTCGATAAATTACCAAGTCAGGCAAAAGACAACATCGTCTACGACTGCTGGCGCGTGTTTGCCAGGGAGCTGGACCGCAAGAGTGTCACACTCAAGCCGGTCGCGATGACGCTGGAAAAGAACATGCCGATCGGCTCAGGCCTTGGTTCCAGTGCCTGTTCTATCGTCGCGGCGCTGGATGCGCTGAACCGCTTTCATGGCCAGCCGCTGAACGAAACTGAGCTGCTGGCGCTGATGGGGGAAATGGAAGGGCAAATTTCCGGTGGCGTGCATTACGATAACGTGGCACCGTGTTATCTCGGCGGCTTACAACTGATGCTGGAAGAGCTCGGTATCATTAGCCAGAGTGTGCCCTGTTTTGATGATTGGTACTGGGTGATGGCCTATCCGGGCATCAAGGTGTCCACCGCGGAAGCGCGTGAAATCCTGCCGTCCCAGTATCGCCGCCAGGATGTCATTAACCACGGTCGTCACCTGGCAGGCTTTATTCACGCCTGTTACTCCGGTCAGCCGGAACTGGCGGCGAAAATGATCAAAGATGTGATCGCAGAGCCATATCGTGAGAAACTACTGCCTGGTTTTGCCGATGCTCGTCAATATGCAGCCTCCGCCGGTGCATTGGCAACCGGGATATCGGGCAGTGGGCCAACGCTGTTCAGTATCTGCAAACAACAAGACGTCGCAGAACGTGTTGCCCGTTGGCTAGAACAAAATTACGTACAAAATGAAGAAGGATTCGTTCACGTTTGTCGTCTCGACAAGCAAGGATCGGTAGTGACAGGAAGTGAGCTATGAAGCTTTACAACATCAAAGAAAATGATCAACAAGTCTCCTTTGGCCAAGCCGTGCGCCAAGGTCTGGGCCGTAATCAGGGCCTGTTTTTTCCGGCAGAACTGCCGGTACTTGACGATATCGACAGCTTGTTAGCTGAAGATTTTGTCCCTCGTAGCAGCAAGATTTTGTCTGCACTGATTGGTGATGAGCTGTCTGAAGATCAAGTCAGCGCCATGGTGGATGCCGCGTTTCAATTTCCGGCACCTATTCAGCAAGTCAAACCGGGCATTTATGCATTAGAGCTGTTTCACGGCCCAACTCTGGCATTTAAAGATTTTGGTGGCCGCTTTATGGCCCAGTCTCTGGCCGCCGTATCTGATGGCGGTAAGATCACCATTCTGACAGCGACTTCCGGCGATACCGGCGCGGCGGTAGCCCACGCTTTCTATGGTATGGAAGACATCAACGTGGTGATTCTGTATCCGAAAGGTAAAATCAGCCCATTACAGGAAAAGCTGTTCTGCACCCTGGGTAAAAATATCCATACTGTCGCCATTAATGGTGACTTTGACGCCTGCCAGGCACTGGTCAAGCAAGCGTTTGATGATGCTCCGCTGCGAGAAGAGATTGGCCTGAACTCCGCCAACTCGATCAACATCAGCCGCCTGATGGCGCAAATCTGCTACTACTTTGAAGCGGCGTCTCAGTTGTCTAAGAGTGAGCGGGAAAATCTGGTGGTGTCGGTCCCTAGTGGTAACTTTGGTAACCTGACCGCTGGTCTGCTGGCCAAAGCGCTGGGCCTGCCGATCAAACGCTTTATTGCCGCCACCAATGCCAATGACACCGTGCCACGCTATTTGGACACCGGGAAGTGGGATCCAAAACCAACCGTAGCCACCACATCCAATGCAATGGACGTCAGTCAGCCGAACAACTGGCCGCGCATAGAAGAGCTGTGCCGGGTTAAGCAGTGGGGGCTGGAAACTCTGGGTAAAGGTGCGGTGAGCGATCAACAAAGTGCCGATTCGGTGGTTGAACTGCACCAGCAGGGCTACCTGTGTGAGCCGCATGGTGCGATCGCCTATCGTGTTCTGGAGCAGCAGTTACAAGAAGGAGAAACCGGTCTGTTTTTGTGTACTGCCCACCCGGCCAAGTTTAAAGAAGTGGTCGATGAGATCCTCGCCACGGATATCGAACTGCCGGCTCCACTGGCCAAACATGCGCAGATGGAGCTGTTGTCCGAAGAGCTGGATGCCGATTTTGATGCATTAAAAGCGGTACTGCGCCGGGTGCAAAATTAATCCTGGTACTTTCAGCAGATGTACAAGAGGCCACATTTGTGGCCTCTTTTTTTGTCTGTCGCAAAATGACCGGTTAACGGTTGATGGCAAAAGTCGGTAGCGCTAAATGCCAGCGAATGGCGCCCAGACGGATGATCAGAGTGGAGAACACGCCGGATAAAAACGCGGTGGCGTTGTCGTAGCCCATCGCTAATGCTGTGGTGTGGAATGTCCCGCCGACAATACAGGCGGTGGCGTAAACTTCACTTCGCAATACCATCGGTACTTCACGCGCCAGCACATCTCGAATGATGCCTCCACCGCAACCGGTGATCACGCCCATGATGATGGCAATCAGAGCGGATTCCTGAAATTGCAGCGCTTTTTCAACACCGATTCCGACAAACACCGACAGACCAATCGCGTCGAATACCGGCAATATCCACCAGGATAACCGTTTAGGTTTGCGTACCAGCAGCATGGTAGCAAGGCAGGTGAGCAGTATCACCCAGATATAAGTGGAGTCGGTGATCCAGAATACTGGCGTCGCGCCTAATGACATATCCCGGATGGTTCCGCCACCTATTGCCGTCACACTGCCTAAAACAGCGACGCCAAACGGGTCCATTTTCAGTCGGCCGGCCAGCAGAACGCCGGAAATTGCAAAAACTGCGGTGCCGCAGAGGTCAAAAATGTAAAGCAGCATGGAATCCATGTCACTGAAGTCTCATTAGTTAGGGGGAACAGTTATGGCGGAGAATTTTACGGCAAAATGTGCCAATTCGTTAGTGATTTTTGCGAACTAGATCAAAGTATTTGCATACTTGTTCGATCGCCAGCAGGCTGCGTGGGGTCGGTCGGTTCAGCCAGTCAGAGTTGAGTGACCAGATATGTTGATTCGCCACCGCCTGCAACTGCTGCGGCCAGTCGTGCCAGCGCGAGTCCTGTCGGGCTAAGTGACTGGCACTGAAGATGACTTCAGGGTTTTGCCGCAGAACCTGTTCAATGCCCACTTGAGGGTAGGGAGCGGCGCTGCTGGCAAACACATTGACGCCGCCGCAGAACTGAAAAATCTCGCTCGGCCACTTACCCTGGGCGAGGGTAATGATCGGTTGCTCACTTAACTGGTAGAAGTAACGCACGGGTTCAGCATGGCGATAACGCTGCTTTAGCTGCGCTAGCCGGGTGCGAAACTGCTTGGCCGCTTCAATACCCGGCGACGGATCAGACGCGTATTGGCTGAGCTGTTCGATGTTGTTGGCGATCTGCTCCAGCTGTTCGGTCTGGGAGTAGTAAATATTAAAGCCGAGCTGGGCCAGTTTTTCCAGTGGCTTGGCCGGGTTACCTGCGGGCCAGGCGATAATTAAATCGGGTTGCAGAGCAATGATCTTTTCCAGGTTGATGCTCTGATAGTTGGCGACTTTCGGCAGTTGGCGCGCTTCAGCCGGGCAATCACTGTAATCGCTGACCGCGACAAGCTGTGCACCCAGCCCGGCGGCGTAGGCGATTTCGGTTGCGTGCGGGGCCAGACTGACTATTCGCAGGGCAGGTTTGGCCAACAGTAGGTTTGGCCATAACAGCAATAGCCAGCTCAACATCAGCCAGAGTGGGACGCGGTTAAACACCATGGTAGAGGACTCCCATCACCAGGCTCTGCAGAAAAATCCACAGCATGGCGCGGCCAAACAGTAGCTTGCGGACCTGAGCCAGATGCAGCGCCGATGGTGCAATGCGACCACCGATTTTGGCTCTGACGGCTTTTTGTTGCTGATAGATCGCCGGACCACCCAGAGTGAGTTGCAACTTAGCGCCCACCGCGACCAGTAGCCAGGCCGGCCCCGGTAAGGGCCAGGAAGGTGTTTGCTGTTTAATCAGCTGCCACACTTCGCGACCGCGCTGTCCCGTTGCAACCATCGCCGCCAGCAGCCGCAATGGGATGACGTCCAGCCAGGCCAGCAGCCTGACCGCAGGGAGACCAAACGGTGAATATTGCTGTCTCGACGGTGACCAGCCGCGGGCCAGTTCCAGAATCAAGCGATAGCAGAGCGCACCAATACCGCCTAGCAGTCCGTACCAGAACAGCACCGCAATCAGGTTACGGCCGTAACCCACGACCAGAGTTTCCGTTCCGGCTTTGCCCAGTCCAAGTGGAGAAAGGGTATCGGTACTGCGATTAACCCAGGGGGCGAGTATGCGCCGGGCACCGGGCTTGTCGTCATGGGCGAGGGCGACGGTAAATCGCTGGCCGAAGGTTTCGGTATTACGCCAGTCGAGCGCCAGCAGCAGCAGGGCCAGGTCAAATAATTGCGGCTGCCAGACCAATGGCTTCATTGCCCAGAGTACCGCCAGGGCGGGCAGCAGCATTAACAGCAGCGCCAGTGTGCCGGACAGCATACTCTGTGAGTAACTGTGCCGGCCGTTGACTTTCGCCGCCAGTAACTCAGCGAATTTGCGCCAAAGAGCCATCGGGTGACTAGCGCGAGGCAGGGGCAGCAGCAGGTGCATAATCAGCGCGCCCCACATCACCAGCAGCGCGCCGTTACTGTAAAAAGGTATCGACCAGGCCGTCATTGCCGCTTCCGGTTATTTCAGCAGCTCGACCATTTTCATCACCATCTTGGACGAGCTTTGTGCCGCCACCGGCAAAAACTCTTCAAAGCTCATTGGTGATTCTTTGTCTGCGACGTCTGAGATGGCGCGTACCACCACAAACGGGGTGCCAAACTGGTAGCAGGCCTGAGCGATGGCGGACGCTTCCATCTCCACGGCAACGACAGCTGGGAAGTGCTGGCGGATATACTGCTGACGCTCTGCGGTGCAGACAAAGGCATCGCCGGTACAGATTAAACCGCGCACCGCGTGCTGATCGGCAAACTGGCCAAGTGCCTGCTCGGCAACGGCCATCAGCTTTTCGTCGGCAACAAAGGCGGCCGGCTGACCGGCCATCTGGCCCATTTCATATCCAAATGCAGTCACATCCGCATCGTGATGGCGGACTTCGCTGGAAATGACCACGTCGCCAACATTCAGTGACGAATCGAAGCCACCGGCAGAACCGGTATTAATGACCACATCCGGCTGATGCTCATCCAGCAGTATGGTGGTACCGATGGCCGCGGCCACTTTACCGATTCCCGATTGCAGCAGCACCACCTCGACGCCGTTGAGCTGACCAGTGTAAAAGGTGCAGCCGGCTTTGTTCATTTGCTGACAGTTTTCCAGCGCTTGTTTAAGGATGGTGACTTCTTGTTCCATTGCACCGATGATGCCGATTTTCATGTCCGAACCTGTGTCTAATTAGTCGGTTAAAATAGTGGCCGCAGTTTATCATGAATCTTTCTGTGGCCGCCAAGTTTTCGCGTCCGGAATAGTGGCTGGATGCAATTTAGCGGTTGCGCCCCTGTTGGCTTTCTCCTATAATTCGCGCTTCTCGTGCCGGCTGAATCAGAGATTGGCTGGCACAACGATAAACTTAACTCTTTAGGAGAGAATTATGTCTCTGAATGCAGAAACTAAAGCAGCAATCGTTGCTGAATACGCACGTGTTGAAGGCGACACTGGTTCACCAGAAGTACAGGTAGCTCTGCTGACTGCTTCAATCAACCACCTGCAAGGTCACTTCAAAGCTCACAAAGGCGATCACCACAGCCGTCGTGGTCTGCTACGTATGGTTTCTCGTCGTCGTAAACTGCTGGACTACCTGAAAGGTAAAGATCTGGACCGTTACCACGACCTAATCAAACGTCTGGGCCTACGTCGCTAAGATCAGTTTGTTCGAAAAAGGGGCCATCGGCCCCTTTTTTGTCGGCTATTTTTAGCCAAACCTCGTTTAAGCCGTTATACTACGCACGGCGATTTCTCTCTCGGGAAATTTCCTTCACTACTCATTGCATTACAGTCAACCAAGTCGGCCACGTGGTCGCGGCTATTAAAAGTGGGTTAGCGCCTTTTGGCTCGCTTTCGCGCGCTGAAATTCAGCCTGTTTTTACTAGTCGCGATTAGTAATGCATTGAGAATTCATTAACTCTATCTGAGCACTGCTCAGAGAAAGGAATAACAATGTTTGAAAAACCAGTTGTAAAAACGTTTCAATACGGTAATCACACCGTAACGCTAGAAACCGGTGTGATTGCTCGTCAGGCAACCGCCGCAGTGATGGTGACCATGGACGATACAGCAGTATTCGTCTCTGTCGTAGGTAAGAAAGAAGCGGTAGCCGGTCAGGACTTTTTCCCACTGACTGTAAACTACCAAGAGCGTACTTACGCCGCCGGTAAAATTCCGGGTGGCTTCTTCAAGCGTGAAGGCCGCCCTTCTGAAGGTGAGACACTGACTGCTCGTCTGATCGACCGTCCAATCCGTCCACTGTTCCCTGATGGCTTCACCAATGAAGTTCAGGTGATTGCGACTGTGATGTCGGTTAATCCTGATGTTCAACCAGATATCCCAACCATGATTGGTACTTCTGCAGCGCTGGCGATTTCCGGTATTCCGTTTAACGGTCCTATCGGTGCCGCGCGCGTAGGTCATATCGACGGTGAGCTGGTACTGAACCCAAGCCAGAGCGAACTGGCGAACTCTCGTCTTGATCTGGTGGTTGCCGGTACTGAATCAGCGGTACTGATGGTGGAATCTGAAGCGGATAACCTGTCTGAAGAGCAAATGTTGTCTGCCGTAGTATTTGGTCACGATCAGCAGCAAACCGTTATCAGCGCGATCAATGCATTTGCAGCGGAAGTCGCCACTCCAGCATGGGATTGGGTTGCACCAGAAACCAACGCTGAACTGAAAGCGAAAATCGCCGATCTAGCCGAAGCTCGTCTGGCCGATGCATACCAGATCACCGAGAAAATGGCCCGTTATGACCAGGTCGGTGCAATTAAGAACGAAGTTGTTGCGGCGATTCTTGCAGAAGATGAAGAGCAAGACGAAATGGAAATCAAGAAGATGCTTGGTTCCCTGGAGAAGAAAGTGGTACGCGGCCGTATTATTGCCGGTGAACCACGTATCGATGGTCGTGAGAAAGACATGGTCCGTGCGCTGGACGTTCGTACCGGTGTGCTGCCACGTACCCACGGTTCTGCTCTGTTCACTCGTGGTGAAACTCAGGCTGTGGTCACTGCCACTCTGGGTACCCAGCGTGATGCGCAAATCATCGATGAGCTGACCGGTGAGCGTAAAGATTACTTCCTGCTGCACTACAACTTCCCTCCATACTGTGTAGGCGAAACAGGTTTTGTAGGTTCACCTAAGCGTCGTGAAATTGGTCACGGTCGTCTGGCTAAACGCGGCATTGCTGCGGTAATGCCAAGCATCGACGAATTCCCATACACAATTCGCGTAGTATCTGAAATCACTGAGTCTAACGGTTCATCGTCAATGGCTTCTGTGTGTGGTACTTCTCTGGCGCTGATGGACGCCGGTGTGCCAATTAAAGCCTCTGTAGCGGGTATCGCAATGGGTCTGGTGAAAGAAGGCGACGACTTTGTGGTTCTGTCTGACATTCTGGGTGATGAAGACCACCTGGGTGACATGGACTTTAAAGTAGCCGGTACTTCTAATGGTGTTACTGCGCTGCAGATGGACATCAAGATCGAAGGTATCACCAAAGAGATCATGCAGATCGCACTGAACCAGGCACAGGGTGCACGTATGCACATCCTGTCTGTGATGGATCAGGCTATCTCTGGTGCTCGTGATGACATCTCTGAGTTTGCACCTCGTATTCACACTATGAAGATCAGTGCAGATAAGATCAAAGACGTGATCGGTAAAGGCGGTGCGGTAATTCGTCAGCTGACGGAAGAAACTGGCACGACTATCGAAATCGAAGATGACGGTACCATTAAGATTGCTGCGACCGAAGGTACAGCAGCCAAAGAAGCGATTCGTCGTATCGAAGAAATTACCGCGGAAGTTGAAGTTGGTAAGATCTATAATGGTAAAGTAACACGAATCGTAGATTTCGGTGCCTTTGTTGCTGTCCTTGGCGCGAAAGAAGGTCTGGTACACATTTCACAAATCGCTGACAAGCGTGTTGAGAAAGTGTCTGACTACCTGACCGAAGGTCAGGAAGTACCGGTTAAGGTACTAGAGATTGACCGTCAGAACCGTATTCGTCTGAGCATGAAAGAAGCGGTAGAAAAACCAGCGGAAGCAGATGCTGCAGTAGAACAAGACGGTTCGGCCTCGGACGCAGAATAAGTATGATGTTACATTACTGTTAAGGTGCATTCGCCCTTAAGGTAATATTCATGCTATAAAGGGAGCATCGTCGCTCCCTTTTTTATGTCGACAAAACGTCAGTTTCCACTTAATTGCTGGCGAAAGGAGTATCTATTTGTGAAATGGTTCCGACCGACAATTGCTAGCCTTGTGCTGATGTTAGCCGCCGGCTGTACATCGACTGCTTCCCAACAAGCTGACAGCTGGGTTTATCCGCCGATGGCGGTACCATTGCAGTCAAGTGTCCAGCAGCAGGTGCAGATCGCCAGGCTGACACAGTTACTTCAACGCCCTGATTTATCAGACAAAGTTCGTGCAAAAATGCTCTATGAGCGGGGCAGCTTTTACGACAATGTGGGCCTGAAAGACCTGGCCCGGCTCGATTTTGATCGTTCGCTCAGCTACTACCCGGTTCAGCCGGATCTGTTCAACCTGCTCGGGGTTTACTATACCCAGATAGGCGAATTTGACGCCGCTTATCAAGCGTTTGAATCTTGTCTGGAGCTGGACCCGGAGAATGTCTATGCCGAGCGGAACCTGGCGGTGGCGCTCTATTACGGTGACCGTACCGAGATGGCCATCGAGGCAATGAAACGACACTACGAGAACGATCCGACCGATCCGTTCAGAGCGATGTGGTTGTATATCGTTGAGGCGAAGAAAGATCCCGAAGCGGCCCGTGAACATTTGCTAACCCGCTTCCAGGACCGCGATGAGCAGTGGGGCTGGGTACTGGTGTCCATCTTGCTTGAACAGGCTCCGGACGATCAAACCTTCCGTGCCATTATTGAAGGCACTAAAGATAACACCCTGTTGGCAGAACGGTTAACGGAAGCTTATTACTACATGGCGAAGCGCTATCATCTGGATGGGGATTTGGCCAGCGCCCTGTCTCTGTACAAGATGGCAATCTCATTCAATGTGTTTGAATACATTGAACATAAGTATTCGTTTGTGGAGTTAAATCGCATCTACAATACCGTGCGAGCCGAGCAAGTAGCCGCAGCGAAAGCGGCGCAGGCGAATGGCATTGCCGCGCAGCAAGAAGAGTAAAACAGAAAACACCGGCGGTTAGCCGGTGTTTTTTATTCTGAAGTGGTGGCCGCTAGGCGGGTTAAAGCTGTTTCACCTCCAGGCCCGCCAACTGGTGCCAATAGCCATTGCACTGGCGGTCAGCCAGCCGCTCCGGCTGATGGCCCTGTTCGTTGCCTCGGAACTGGTTCAGCCGGTCAAAGGTCTCCACGCCTAACGGGCTGAGACGGACTACATCGACCAACCCCGGCATACCCTTTAAGTCATTGATCAGGTTGTAGCAGTATCCGGACTGAGTCTGAATACCGTTCAGATTGAATACTTCCTGACCTTCCTGACTGCTGACCTGGATACCGGTCGGATACTTGATGCAGCAGGTTTCGCAGTCATCTTTGGCACGGTTTTCTGCCCGGGCCGTAAAACAGCGCGCCGAATAGGCCAGCGGCAGGTAACCGTAACTGAACACTTCCACTTGTAGCTGCTCCCTGATGCCGAGCTGTTCTGCCTGGCTCAGGATATTGGCCAGCCATTCCCGCGACAGTTCTACCGGCATACACCAGCGGATCATACCCTGTTTGAGAAACAGCTTGAGCGTATGGGCGTTGTAGGTGTTGACCGCCGGTCCGACAACAAACGGCACCCGCTTGTCGTACGCGAGCTGAATGGCGGAAACATCGTTGGCTTCGATGGCAAATTCGCCGTTGTCGACATATTTCCTCATCACGTTGACTTCACTCGGCGCCTCCAGCAGCGCCATAGTGGACAGCACCACCTGCTTGCCAGCCGCTGAAAGTTCCCGGGCCAGATCGAACCAGTGGGCGGGTTTTAGCTCGCGCCGTTTGGAGCAGACCGACTCGCCCAGGTAAACGATGTCGGCTGAGCTGTCACAGGCCTGCTGATAAAAGCTTTCGACATCCTGTTTTGGCCAGAAGTAGAGCAGTGGCCCCAGGGCATATTTGAGTGGTTGTTGCATGATTTTCTCCTATTGCCACTTGCGATGATAGGCACCAAGGGTGGTCTGACTGCCTTCCGATACATTGGCCAAGGCTGCATCCCAAGCCGCTTCGACCTGGTACTGCTCGGGATTGGCCAGGTAGCGATCGATGGCGGCACGCCAGGTTCGGGTCACCTGTTCGACATAAGCCGGGCTGCGCTGACGCCCTTCAATCTTGACCGAGGCGACATTGGCGGCAAACAGCTCTGGCAGCAGAGACAAAGTGTTCAGGCTGGTGGGCTCTTCCAGAGCGTGATAACGCTTATCTTCACCATTCAGATCCGTGACGAAGCGGCCTTTGCACAAGGTTGGGTAGCCGGCGTTTTCTCCCGGACTGTAACGGTCGATGAGTATATTGTTCAGACGAGATTCCAGCCCTTGTTCGGTTTCCTGCCAACGTACGTATTTGGCCGGTGAACAGGCGCCCACCGTATTGGGGGATTCTCCGGTCATGTAAGACGATAGATAACAGCGTCCTTCCGCCATAATGCATAAGCTGCCGAAGGCAAACACTTCCAGCTCAACATTGGAGTTGATGCTGCGTGACAGCTGTTTGACTTGATGGATAGACAGTACCCGAGGCAGCACCACCCGTTTGACATTGAAGTTGTTGGCATAGAAATCCACTGCCGCGGCATTGGTGGCGGACGCCTGCACCGAAAGGTGCAGCTCCATCTCAGGATACTTGTTGGCGGCATAGTCCAGAATCGCGATATCGGCCACGATCAGGGCGTCTACCCCGACTGCAGCGGCGCTGTCAACGGCATCTGTCCAGCGCTGAAAACCATCCGGATGGGCAAAAGTGTTCAGCGCAACATGAATTTTTCTTTTGTGGTCATGGACGTACTGGACGGCTTTATCGAGCTTTTTACCGGTGAAATTGAGTCCGGCGAAGTGGCGGGCATTGGTGTCATCTTTGAAACCGATGTATACCGCGTCCGCACCGCAATCGATGGCGGTTTTTAAAGCCGGCAGATTTCCTGCTGGGCATAGAAGTTCCATTGCTTTGATCCCATTGAGAGAAAAGTGTTTGGAATTCTAGTGTTAAAACCAATAAGGAGAATTGACATAAGGCAAGTTGGTGCCTGTTTGAGAACGAAATACCAACAAGGTATTAACTTTTATGTCGCCGGTTCTGTGCGAACAGTTCTTCCACATCGTGCTTAGGTTGCGGGCGATGAAAGTGGAATCCCTGGATGGCGTGACAGCTGAGGTTAGACAGCAGTGTGGCCTGTTGCTGGGTTTCCACCCCTTCCGCTACCACACGGAGACTGAGCGATTTGCCCAGGTTAATGATGTTTTCGATCACGGTGACCTGTTTAGGCAGCACGTCGATATCGGTAATAAAGGCTCGGTCGATTTTCAGCTCATCGATAGGGAATCGTGCCAGGTATGAGAGCGAGCTATAACCGGTGCCGAAGTCATCGATCGACAGGGAAAAACCGAGCTTTTTAATCGCATTGAGCATCTGTAACGTGTGTTCACTGTCGCTCATTACCGCACTTTCAGTCAGCTCAAAGGTGATGCAGCTGGGGTCTAGCTCGGTGGTGCGGAGCAGTTTTTCCAGAAAATCGATCAGCTGCGGGTTGCCGAACTGTTCTGGTGAAATGTTGATCGCCACCCGCCCCGGCAGGATGCCCTGCAGCTTCCAGCGTTTGACCGTATTGAATACTTCGCGCATCACTACCCGGCCTAAGTGTTCGATTAACCCGGCCCGTTCCGCGACCGGGATAAAGGCCGCCGGGCTGATGTAACCTTCCACCGGATGTTTCCAGCGCACCAATGCTTCTGCGCCGTTAATACTGAAATCACGGGCGTTGACTTTCGGCTGATACCAGACTTCCAGACCGTTCTGTTGCAGTGCTTTCTGTAATTCAATCTCCAGCCAGAGTCGCATGCGAGCTTCTTTATTCATCTGGTTATTGAATTTGATCACGCGGTTGCGGCCCCGGTCTTTGGCCTCATACATGGCGGTATCGGCATTTTGTAGCAGCATGCGTGCATCGCTGCCGTCGCCGGGATAACTGACGCTGCCTATGGAACAGGCAAGGCGTTTGCTGAAATGGTGCAGATCAAACGGCTGATTGACGGTCGAGATAATGCGTTCAGCCAGTTTTTCGGCGACCCGGTGACTTTCCGGATCCGGCAGGATCAGGGCAAATTCATCACCGGAAAGATGGCCAATTACCGCATGAGGTGGCACCAGCCGTTTCAGCCGCGACGACACTTCTTTGATCACTTTGTCACCGATGTGGTGGCCCAGTGAGTCATTGATACTTTTGAAGTTATCAATATCCAGATAGAGCAGGATCAGCGGGGTATCATTGTGGATGAACTGCTCGAGCCGTTTGATAAACCCTGGTCGGTTGTACAAACCGGTCAGGCTGTCGGTCAGCGCGTCGTCCTGGCTGGCCTGACTGGAGGGTGCCAGTCGCTGCTCTGCGTCCTGGATCAGTACCAGATGCGACTGATTACCCAAAATCAACGCGGATTCTGCTTGTAGGGTCACCCGACGTTCCAGGCCACAATTGGGACCGGTCAAACAGCTAAGCGGCTTACTGGTCAATCGGCTGGACAGGGGAGCACTGAACACGGTTTTGGTTTTTTCATCAATAAACAGTCGTGACAGCTCTTCGCCCAGCAGATCTTTACTGCTGTCAAAGCCGAGCAGCCGACAGGCAGCCGGATTAGCCGAAATGATGCAGTCGTCTTCGACCAGTAACAGGCCGTCATGCAACAGACCACTCAGAGTGGAGAATTTGTTTTCCGACTCTTCCAGCGAGCGGACCAATAGCTGCTTCTCCGAGGTGTCGATGGCATGAAAGACGATGTGTTCGATGCGGTTATCGTGTTCGACAGGAGACAGGCTGAAATGGAGGCTGGTTTCCAGATCAATCTCATTGAGAGTGATTTCGGCTTCCAGTGACTCGCCCTGGAATGCGCGTTGGTAATAGGGTTTGAGCGTGTTATAGAACATTTCGCCCATCACAAGCCTGTCACTCATACCAATGATTTCACTGCTGTCGAGACCCGCAATGTCACAGTATCTCTCATTGACCATGTGATAGTTATGCTGACTATCAAGCACGGCAAAAAAGAACGGACTTTTTGCGGTGAACTTAGTGAACCACTGCTGTAACTGTTGCGAAGGCATCAAATGTATTACCAACTGTCTGAAGAGCTTAATATTCTCTCAAGGAATAATAGCGCGAAAGTAGCTAGCGTAAAACGTCTATAGTGCGATATTGAGGTTATTCACACAAATGTCACTTTCTTGATACACGACAGGAATTTGCGCAATATCATCCATTAAGATGGAAAAACTTTGAAAAACAAATTAACGGATAACGCGCGTGCTAAACAAGATTCACCATCACTTAGTTGAAAATGCAGCATCAATTTTGAGATCTCCAGTCCAATTTTGCCCCAACTTTGTACAAAAAACCGTCTTGCTCGAAGGGTTGAAAGCGGTTTTTCGTGAGGCGCTGGAAGATGGTGATTTTGAATTCCTGAAAGATAAGTGGCTGAAAGTTGAGGTTAAAGATCTCGACTTACGCTGGTTTATTACTTATCAAGACGAGCGCCTGAAAGTTTCGACGGCTGCTGTGGAGCAAGACGTCAGTTTCAGCGGCAATCTCAATGACCTGATCCTGATCGCCGGGCGCAAAGAAGATCCGGATACGCTATTTTTCCAACGCCGCCTGTCCATTGAAGGGGACACGGAGCTTGGCCTGGAAGTGAAAAACCTGATGGATAGTGTAGACTTGCAGCAGTTACCGAAAGCGATGCAAATTATGTTGCAACAATTAGCCCAATTTGTGCATCGAGGCCTGACGCCCCCCGAGCAAGTGAATCAAGAGAGACTGAATGCTTATTAGAACTGAAGCTCCGGCAGATATACTGGCAATCGACCGTTTGCTGGCCGCGACATTTGACAGTGACCAGGAAGCGAAACTGGTGATGCAACTGCGTGAAAACAGCCGTCTGACCTTATCGCTGGTGGCGTGTACTGACGACGGTGAGGTGGTCGGCTATGTCCTGTTTACACCGGTACTGGTGGATGGTGAGGACTTCGGCTGGCAAGGCCTGGCCCCACTGGCGGTCAGGGCGGACTATCGAGGTCAGGGTATCGGTGGTCAGTTGGTGCGCGAAGGGTTAGCTTCGCTGCTGGAGTTCGGTTATCCGGCCTGCGTGGTACTGGGCGATCCGGCTTATTACAGTCAATTTGGTTTTGCCGACGCGGCGCTGCACGGCTTGCGTTGTCAGTGGTCTGTGCCAGAGGGCGCGTTCCAGTTCTGTTCGATGGCGGAACTGGCCCCGATATCCCCTGAAAAAGGGCAACTGGCGTTGGTCAGTTATAGCCCTGAGTTTGGCCAGGTTTTTCCCGAAGATGGCGAGCAATAGTCGCAGACAGACACTGAGTTGTTTTGTTACTATAGCCGGCCGGGAAAACAGGTGACGAAAAATGCACAAAGACGCACAGTATCTACAACAGATGGGCATCGCCAACTGGACGCTGGTTCATCCTGAGCGCCTGACTGGCTATCAGGCTGTGCCACAGCCGCTACCGGCTGAGTGTCAGTTGCTGCTGGTGGCACCATCCTGTCCTGTGGATGCGGAAGCGGTATTGTTTGAAAATGTACTGAAAAGTATCGGCCTGAACCTTAGCCAGGCTCGTCATACTACACCGGAAGCCTTAGCGCAGTATTGCTGCGATGCACTGCGCTGGGTCTGGTTTGCCGGTTGTGACCGCCAGCCTTGCCAGGCCACTCAGCAACTCGAGACACCGCCGCTGAAAATGATCGACGGCAACCCAAACCAGAAACGTGCCTTGTGGCAACAAATCTGTCGTTATCAGAACGGCTAATACCTTTATGACTTTGACCTTTTCCCCGTTGCAATCCAGCGATCTCGACCAGATCTGGCAAATTGAACAGCAAGCCCACAGCCACCCTTGGGCGAGAAAATCCATTGACGATCTGCAAAGCCGTGGCGCCTGTCACTGGCTGCTTAGACGCGACAATCATATCGTCGGCTATTACTACGCGCAGAATATTGTCGGTGAGGTTTCGCTGCTCAATATTGCGGTTGACCCGAAATGCCAGGGGCAGGGACTGGGTAAGCAGCTGCTGCAACATCTGCTGGAGCAGTGCCAAAGCCTCGGCGCGGAAAGTATCTGGCTGGAAGTGAGAGCCAGTAACAATGCCGCTTACCAGATGTATCTACAAGCCGGGTTCAATGAAGTGGACCGGAGGATTGGTTACTATCCGGCGGACAACGGTCGTGAAGATGCGATTATCATGAGCTATTTCCTGTTCTAACCCCTTCGTCGTTCACCACCTATTTTAGTCAGCTCAGCAGTGATGGCCGATTTTGCCGACAACTCCTATGAGCAGAATGTCGCCAGTGATTGTTTATCACCGCCAGATCAGCGAGAATAGGCGCCAATTTTGATTCATCCGACAGACCGGCCGGCAGCTACAGCGTGTCGCTGGGCCCGTTTGTCAGTCAACGAGAAGAAGTTTCGAATGTCAAATGCGCCTTTTTTGCAGCAAGTCTCGCGTCGCCGGACTTTTGCTATCATCTCTCACCCCGATGCGGGTAAAACCACCATTACCGAAAAAGTGTTGTTGTTTGGACGCGCAATCCAGACCGCGGGCACGGTAAAAGGGCGTGGCTCTGCCCAGCACGCCAAGTCGGACTGGATGGAGATGGAAAAAGAGCGGGGCATCTCGGTGACCACCTCGGTAATGCAGTTCCCTTACAACGATTGCCTGGTCAACCTGCTTGATACCCCGGGACACGAAGATTTCTCGGAAGATACCTACCGTACCCTGACGGCGGTAGACTCCTGTCTGATGGTGATCGATGCGGCTAAAGGTGTCGAAGACCGGACACGTAAACTGATGGAAGTCACCCGTCTGCGTGATACGCCTATCGTCACCTTTATGAACAAACTGGACCGCGATATCCGTGACCCGATGGAGTTACTGGACGAAGTGGAAAGCGAACTGAATATCGCCTGTGCGCCGGTTTCCTGGCCGATTGGTTGTGGTAAAGAATTTAAAGGCGTTTACCATATCCACCGTGATGAAACCATTCTTTACGCGACCGGTCAGGGCCACACCATTCAGGAGCAGCGCATCATTAAAGGGCTGGATAACCCTGAACTGGACGACGCGGTCGGCGCAGAGCTGGCCGAACAGCTGCGTGAAGAGCTGGAGCTGGTGTTGGGGGCGTCGCACGAGTTTGATCGCGAACTGTTTTTAGCGGGTGAGTTGACGCCGGTATTCTTTGGTACCGCACTGGGTAACTTCGGTGTCGACCATATGCTGGATGGCCTGACCGAGTGGGCACCATCGCCACTGCCACGCCAGGCCAATGAGCGTGAAGTGGAAGCCACGGAAGAAAAATTCTCCGGCTTTGTGTTTAAGATCCAGGCCAATATGGACCCGAAACACCGTGACCGTATCGCCTTTATGCGTATTGTCTCTGGTACTTACAGCCAGGGCATGAAGATGAATCACGTCCGTATCGGCAAGCAGATTAATATTTCCGACGCGGTGACCTTTATGGCTGGCGACCGTTCCCGGGCTGAAAATGCCTATGCCGGTGATATTATCGGTTTGCACAACCACGGCACGATTCAGATTGGTGATACCTTCACCCAGGGCGAAAGCCTCAAATTCGCCGGCATTCCGAACTTTGCTCCGGAACTGTTCCGCCGGATCCGTTTAAAAGATCCACTTAAGCAGAAGCAGCTGCTGAAAGGCCTGGTGCAGTTGTCTGAAGAGGGTGCGGTTCAGGTATTCCGCCCGCTGCAAAACAACGATTTGATCGTCGGTGCGGTCGGTGTGCTGCAGTTTGATGTCGTGGTCGCACGTCTGAAAGCGGAATACAACGTGGAAGCCATCTATGAAAGCGTCAACGTCGCGACCGCCCGTTGGGTTGAGTGCGATGACGAGAAAAAACTGGATGAGTTCAAGCGCAAAAACCAGGCTAACCTGGCGCTGGATGGCGGTGACAATCTGTCCTACGTTGCGCCGACTATGGTCAACCTGAACCTGGCCCAGGAGCGTTTCCCTGAAGTGAATTTCCGCGCCACCCGCGAACACTAATCTTGTTACAACAGCAACTGCTTTGCTGATAACGTGTTTTGAATGCCGCTTCTTATTGAGGCGGCATTTTTTTATTTGCAGTGATATTGTGACCATTAGAACGCTGGTCATTCGTTAGCACGGCTAACTCGTTCGTATGCCACCGTTGAGGATGTTCGTGTAAAGGGCAGAAAATAAAAAGGGTTGACGCAAAGCATCAACCCTTATATCAATCTAGTTGCCTAACCCTGTAGCTACTTTTTCTTCTTCGCGACTTTCGCTTTACCCTTCGCGGCAGATTTTTTCTTGTCGTCTTTTTTCTTTTTCTTCTTAAATACCGGTTTTTTGTGTTGTGGGCGCATGCCGTCGATAAACCGCTCTTTGACCTCTTCTTTGATGTAGCGGATCACCCGCTCCATCATCGGCTGATCATGCGCTTCAACCAGTGAGATTGCGCTGCCTTTTTTGCCCGCTCGCGCGGTACGGCCGATACGGTGCAGATAGATATCAGCGGTGCGCGGCATATCATAGTTGATCACGTGGCTGACGTCCGGCAGATCGATCCCCCGGGCGGCGACATCGGTAGCCAGCAGAATATTAACGCTACCTTCGCGGAAGCGGCTGATGGCGTTGTTGCGTCGGTCTTGCGGCATCTCGCCCTGGATCCAGGCGCAAGGAATCTCGGCGCTTTCCAGTGCAGAACGCAGCTCAGCCAGGCGCTCTCGGGTTTTGATAAAGACGATGGTCCGCTCGGCTTGCTCGGTGACGATATGTTTCAGCAGCGCCAGTTTGTGCTCCATGCTGTCAGCGCGGTGGTACCACTGAGCAATTTTCTTGCGCTCGCGTCGTGATGGCTGGGCATCAATTTGCGCCGGCTCTTTCAGCAGGCCAGCACTGAAACCTTCGACTCCTCGACCCTCCAAAGTGGCTGAGAACAGCAGTGTCTGCTTACGCCAGCGGCACTCGGCAGACAAACGGTCGACGACCGGTCCGAAGCCCATATCCAGCATGCGATCCGCTTCATCCAGGATCAACCACTCGATCGCGCGGCAATCAAAGCGTTCGCCTTCAATGTATTCCATCAGACGACCAGGAGTCGCCACCACGATATCCTGAGTGGTCGCCAGAATATCGGCGTGCGCCTGATATTCGACTCCGCCGGTAATGGTGAAGATATTCAGCTTGGTATGTTTCGCCAGGGCACGAGCCTGGTCGGCCACCTGCATCGCCAGCTCACGGGTCGGAGTCAGGATCAGTACTCGCGCAGGGCCCGGTTTGCGACGCGGAAAGTCCTGCAGATACTGCAGCGCCGGCAGGACAAAAGCGGCCGTTTTACCGGTGCCTGTCGGGGCGGAGGCCATCACATCCCGGCCATCCAGTGCTTGTGGGATCGCTTCTGCCTGTACCTGGGTCGGGCGTTCAAAGCCCAGCTCTTCAAGAGCGAGCAGCAGGTTTGGCTCCAGCTCTAGTTCTGCAAAATTACGAATCACTCTGTTGTCTCCACAAGCCGTCTGGCCGGTATACGAAAATTGGCCGCACATTATAGTGTGATCACTGCCTGGGATCACACCTTATTTTACATCTTAAGGTAAAAGGCGCGGGTTAGCCGGACAAACTCGGCCGAATACTGGCCGCATTGCTGAATCGGCCACTGTTCTGCTTGGAGTTCGCACGTCAGCAGAGACAGCTCAATCAGATAGCGGCTAACCGGTTTATGCTCGGTCGGCTGCACGCTGGTCAGGCGGCGGACGTACCATTCGTCTGCTTCGGCCAGACGAATGAACCAGTCCCCTTCCGTTTTCGGCAGAATAAAACTGGCGGTGCCGGTAGGAGTCAGTAACTGTCGACAGCGCACCAGCAGCTGGCCATGATCGAGTTGGTCGGCATGTCTGGCGGTGGCACGCTGGCGATTACTGGCCTGTTCTCCAGACAGGAAGTAGGGCGGGTTACAGATGATGGCATCAAACCTCTGCTCAAAAGGGTAACTCAGCACATCGCCTTGTTGCAGGCTGATACGTTCTGGCCACGGTGAGTGAGCCAGGTTGTGCCGGGCAGCGGCAATGGCGTGATCATCAATATCAATCGCGGTTACCGCCAGATCCGGGTAACGCTGCGCACACATCAGGGCCAGCAAACCGGTTCCGGTGCCGATATCCAGTAGCGTCCTGCGGTTGCCGAGTTCGGCCCAGGCACCCAGCATGACGCCATCGGTACTGACTCGCATCCCCGACAATCCTGCGTCTACAGCAAACTGCTTGAATTGGAAGTGATTATTTTTCTTCGTGCCACTCTTCATGTTTATTCGGATAAATTACTCTTTTAAAGAATTTATAATTAATGTTAACGGGTTGTTTGGTTGGTTATTCTGTATTGTGCTGGTTTTGTTTCGGTTTTGATAAAATAATATCCTGCGTAAGTGCGATTATATTGTTATTTTTAACTGAATTTCATTTAAGGAGTGAATTTATATTGCGTTTTTGCCGGTTAACTTGCGATCAAAACTCTTTTTGGTCATCATGCCGCGATAAAAATAGCCTGCCGTGGCGATAAGTCGCGTAGCAGAGCAAGATTCCATCACAATAGACAGACAAGGTTCATCTGTGAAACAGACACTAAAACTAACCGATATTGTAGCGTTAGGCTTTATGCTTTTCGCTTTCTTTCTTGGCGCCGGAAACATCATTTTTCCACCTTTAGCCGGCCAGCTTGCTGGCGAAAACTTGTTGCCTGCCATGTTTGGCTTCCTGGTGACCGCGGTAGGCCTCCCTTTGATTACCATTATTGCTATCGCAGTCGCCGGAGGCTCCTGGCAGCACCTGACTCAATATTTGCCCAAGCAGAGTGCCACTCTGATGGCGGTGCTGATCTTTATTATTATCGGTCCGGCATTCGCGGCGCCGCGTACCGGCCTGGTTGCGTACGAAATGGCGATTAAACCGTTTATTGCCAATGCCGAGCAACTGCACCTGACCGCCTTTTCGGTGGTGTTTTTTCTGGTGGCGATGGGGTTTGCCTGGGCGCAGGGTAAACTTATCGATGTGATAGGCAAAGTGCTGACCCCGGTGCTGTTTGTCAGCTTGGTGATCCTGGCGTTTGCGGTGTTTGTCGATCCTCAGGGTGAAGCTATCGCGGCCCAGGGCGAATATGCCAGCCAACCGCTGATCAAAGGCTTCCTGGAAGGCTACAACACCATGGATACGTTTGGTGCGCTGATGTTCGGCATGTTGATTGTCGATGCGATTCGCAGCAAAGGCGTGACAGATCAGGCCGCGACGACCCGTTACCTGATCAATGCCGCTGTCATTGCGGCCGTTGGTCTAGCGTTTGTTTACGTGTCGCTGTTTGTGCTTGGCGCAACCAGTGCCAGTGTCGCGTCAGGGGCAGATAACGGTGGTGTGGTGCTTAGCCAGTACGTGCAGGCCCTGTTCGGCCCTTACGGTCAGATCGTTCTGTCGGTAATCGTTTTGCTGGCCTGTCTGACAACCGCTATCGGCCTGATTTCCGCCTGTTCCGAGTATTTCAGCAGCCTGACGCCGGTATCGTACAAAAGCTGGGTGATCATCAATGGCGTGGCGTGTGCCATCGTTGCCAACGTGGGTCTGTCGCAGCTGATTTCGCTGTCGGTACCTGTACTGTTTGCCCTCTATCCGGTTGCGATTGCGCTGGTGGCGCTGACCCTGATTCGCAACAGGTTGCCAAACCCGTTTGTTGCCTACCGGGTGGTACTGCTGATTTCGCTGCTGTTTGCGCTGATCGATGCGGCGAAAGTTGTCGGTATTGATGTTTCGGCGTTGAACATGTTGCCGCTGTTTGAATATGGTATGGGCTGGTTGCCGCCGACACTGGCTGCAATGGTCTGCATGTGCTTCATTGGCAAACGTGATGAGCAGGTGCTGGCACAAGAGCGCGCTCAGTAACAACCCGGTAATCAAGAATCCCCCGTCGCCTGGCTACGGGGGATTTTTTTATCTGCAAGCGGTCTGGAAGGCTAAAAATTTCTGTATCTTCGTCACATTTTTCAGTAGAATTCTGCGGTTAATTTGTAAGCTAAAATGTTGAGCAAACATGTTTGAAATCAATCCAATTAAAAACCGTCTGCAGGATGTGTCTGAGCGCACGAATGTCCTGAGGGGGTATCTTTGACTATGACGCCAAGAAAGAGCGTCTGGAAGAAGTCAACGCAGAACTAGAGCAACCGGATGTGTGGAATGAACCGGAACGTGCCCAGGCACTGGGTAAAGAGCGGGCCACACTGGAAGCGGTAGTTGAAACCATCGACCAACTGGAGCAGGGGGTTGACGATATCGACGGTCTGCTGGAGCTGGCAGTGGAAGAGCAGGATCAGGAAACGTTTGATGAAATCGATCCTGAACTGGCTGAACTGGAACAGAAGCTGGCCGGGCTGGAGTTCCGCCGTATGTTCTCGGGCGACCACGACGGGTCAGATTGTTATATCGATCTGCAAGCGGGTTCGGGCGGTACCGAAGCACAAGACTGGACCAACATGATGCTGCGCATGTATCTGCGCTGGGCGGAAGCGAAAGGGTTCAAAGCCGAAGTGATCGAAGTTTCTGAAGGTGAAGTTGCCGGACTGAAATCGGCCACGGTACGCATTTCCGGTGAATACGCTTATGGCTGGCTACGGACCGAAACCGGCGTGCATCGCTTGGTACGTAAATCGCCATTCGATTCAGGCGGCCGCCGTCATACCTCTTTTGCTTCTGCGTTTGTCTACCCTGAAGTGGATGAAAACATTGCTATCGACATTAACCCTGCCGACCTGCGTATCGATGTGTACCGCGCGTCAGGGGCTGGTGGTCAGCACGTAAACACCACAGAGTCTGCGGTTCGGATTACCCACTTGCCAACCAATACCGTGGTACAGTGTCAGAACGACCGTTCACAGCACAAAAACAAAGACCAGGCGATGAAACAGCTGCGCGCTAAATTATTCGAACTGGAGCTGCACAAGCAGAACGCCGAGAAGCAAGCCAACGAAGATGCCAAATCGGACATCGGTTGGGGTAGCCAAATCCGTTCTTACGTGCTGGATGACTCGCGAATTAAAGACTTACGTACCGGCGTTGAAAACCGCAATACCCAGGCGGTGCTTGACGGCGATCTCGACAAATTTATTGAAGCCAGCCTGAAATCAGGACTGTAAGCTTTTCACCGACCCAAGACAGGATAGATCGAAAATGACTGATGCTGTTCAAACTGACAACATTCAAGAAGAAAACAAGCTGATTGCTGAGCGCCGCGGTAAGCTGGACGAGATCCGCAAGAGCTGCAAAGCAAATGGCCACCCAAATGACTTTCGTCGTGACAGCCTCGCGGGTGACTTGCAAAAAGAGTTCGGTGAAAAGAGCAAGGAAGAGCTGGAAGAATTAAACCATGTGGTGGCTATCGCTGGCCGTATTATGGCTAAACGCGGTCCTTTCCTGGTGATTCAGGAAACCTCTGGCCGTATTCAGGCTTACGCTGCCAAAGAAGTGCAGAAAGAACTTAAAGCGAAATACCAGGGTCTGGATATTGGCGACATCATCGGTGTTAAAGGTGCGCTGCACAAGTCAGGCAAAGGCGACCTGTATGTCAATATGGAAGAGTACGAGCTGCTGACCAAAGCGCTGCGTCCTCTGCCGGAAAAATTTCATGGCCTGACCGACCAGGAGATGCGTTACCGTCAGCGCTATGTTGACCTGATCGTTAACGAAGATTCTCGCCGTGCCTTTATCATCCGCTCAAAACTGGTGGCTTCAATCCGTAACTTCATGACCTCGAAAGGTTACCTGGAAGTGGAAACGCCAATGATGCACGTGATCCCTGGCGGTGCGACCGCGCGTCCGTTTATCACCCATCACAACGCCCTGGATATCGACATGTACCTGCGCGTTGCACCTGAGCTGTACCTGAAGCGTCTGGTCGTCGGTGGATTTGATCGCGTGTTCGAAATCAACCGTAACTTCCGTAACGAAGGTCTGTCTCCACGCCATAACCCAGAATTCACTATGATGGAGTTCTACCAGGCGTACTCAGATTACAATGATCTGATGGATCTGACAGAAGAGATGCTGCGCACTGTTGCGCTGGATGTCGTCGGCGCGACCGCTATGCCTTACGGTGAGCACACGGTTGAATTCGGTGGCAGCTACCCACGCATGAGCATGCTGGAAGCGATCAAGCAGTACAACCCGAATCACGCTGAGATTCAGGCGCTGGACTATGACAAAGCGCAGGATCGTGACTATCTGGTTGCGATTGCCAAATCCGTTCACGTAGAAGTGGAATCGTTCTGGACTTGCGGCCAACTGCTGGAAGAGATCTTTGGCGAAACCGCAGAACCGCAACTGATTCAGCCAACGTTCATCACCGGTTACCCGGCCGATATTTCGCCGCTGGCACGTCGTAATGATGACAATCCGTTTATCACGGACCGTTTTGAGTTCTTCATTGGCGGCCGTGAAGTCGCGAATGGATTCTCGGAGCTGAACGATGCGGAAGATCAGGATGCTCGTTTCAAAGCTCAGGTTGAAGCGAAAGATGCCGGTGACGATGAAGCTATGTATTACGATGCGGATTACATCACTGCTCTAGAACATGGTCTGCCACCAACCGCTGGTCAGGGTATCGGTATTGACCGTCTGGTGATGTTGTTTACCAATACGCATACAATTCGAGATGTTATCCTGTTTCCGGCAATGCGCCCACAGGGATAAAATTCAAATATATCATACGGTTAAAGCCACCTTTGGGTGGCTTTTTTTGATCTTGGTCACAGGAAAGTTTTTGGCTAAATTCAGACATTGATTCCATAATTTAAGCTTTCTTGGGCATTTTGATTCGTAAAAATCGATATGAGTCACTAGTCTTATTATTAAGACGTATGAATATGCCACCTTAGGGTAATGTATTCATCATATTTATGCAGTCTATGAGTTGCAGTGAAAAAGGTAAAATTAGTCAAAGGATGTTGCAATGGGATCACAGTTTCGAATGGATTCTCTCCCTGGCTCGCTGGTGGTGGTTGGTGGTACGTATGAACCTTGGCTATCGGTTCTGGAGCAGGCCGGTTGGCGCTGCACTCAGTGTGCGGATCTGCGCAAAGCCGATGCTCTGTTCACTGAAATAGGTCCATGTATTGGTATTGTAGACCTGTGTCACGATGAGTTCAGTCTCAACGGCATGGCGAACTTAGTCAGTAGCCACCGCCATGTGCGCTGGCTGGCGTTTATTCGCGAATCACAGTTAAGCTCAGACACCATTTGCCAGTTTATTGTTAACTTCTGTATCGACTTCTTCACCGCGCCGATCCCGGATGCCCAGTTAATCAGTACCGTTGGCCATCAGTTGGGCATGCTGAAGCTGGAAAAGAAAGTCTGGCCACATTATGGCGAAAACCGGGATATGGGCTTGATTGGTGAATCGTTGGCGATGAAGCGATTGAGAGACCAAATTAAGCGGGTTGGGCCGACCGATGTCAGTATATTGATCAATGGCGAAAATGGTACCGGTAAAGAAACGGTAGCCCGAGCGGTACATAACACATCAGCGCGGGCACAGCAGGAATTTATCTCGGTGAACTGTCGGGCGATGTCTGAACGCCGTCTGGAATGTGACTTGTTCGGCATTGATAAAGAAGATCCGGCCCAGCTGTCAATACTGGAGCGGGCTCATGGCGGGACCATACTGCTCAACGACATTGTCACCCTGCCCAAAACTCAGCAGCTTAATTTACTGCGTTTCCTGCAGTCGGGCTGTGTCGAGACGGATCAGGGGCAGAAGGAAGTGGATGTCCGGGTACTGACCGCCAATTCGGCTGATATTGAAAAGGCACTGATCAACGGTGACTTTAACGAAGAGTTGTATCATCACCTGAATGTACTGCGTATCCAGGTGCCCAGCCTGAAAGAAAGAGCCGGAGATATCGCGGTACTGGCCAACCATTTCCTGCGTCAATACTCCAAAGAGTTCAATGCCCAGGCGCGTAGCTTTACTGAGCAAGCGACCCGCTCTCTGACCCGTTATCACTGGCCGGGGAACGTGCGGGAGCTGATGAATCAGGTTAAACGGGCGGTGCTGATGTCTGACAGTGTGATGATCGATGAAGACCAGCTGGGTCTGGAAAGCTTGACCAATGGTAAGCAGAGCCTGAAGAGCATTCGCGAACGGTGTGAATGCGATGCCCTGCGGCTGGTTCTGGAGTCCCACTCCGGGCAGGTGTCAATGGCAGCCAAAGAACTCGGGGTGTCACGGGCGACTATGTACCGGCTACTCAACAAACACAACCTGATCGGCAGTAACGTCTACTAATCTTTTCCTTTTCCTTCCCTAACCGTACGGCAGTTTGAGTGCTGTACGGTTTTATTATTTCATTTCAATACTTTAACCTGTAACACGTAAAAACAATGGCAGGATAGTTTGTATTTTAATCATCAGATCAATGGTATTTGGACGATGTATCGGTTTTTGTTAGAAAAGCGATTTTTCGGTTGCTTTATCAACTCGTTTGCATAGAATTTAACCGTAAGCAAACGTTTACCAACATTTTTCTCTACGGATTCAAATTAGCTAGGAGGCGCACATGAAACATTTCAATGTCATTCAAACCCGTTGTGCGTCTTTCGATCTGTGTGCTGATTTTATGGCGGATTCTTCCCGCTGCGCAGCACGCAACGTTCGACCTACAACCCAAGCTAACTAACGAATCCGTATCCACATTTTAATTGGCTGCGGAAATTGACAGCCAATTAGAGTCCTGAGCTTTTCACCGCTTTAATTTGTCTGGCATTTTCCCGGCTTTGTTATCTCAACAGCGGAGAAATACCATGAACCATTCAATTTACCTGAAACTTGCCACACTGCTCGTTAAAGTCGATTTACGCCGAGAAGATCGACAGTGGAAACGCAAACTACGTCAAAGTGCCTATCAGATCCCCTGGCACAGCGCTCACTTGCTAAAAGATATCGGTCTTGAGCAGGATGGTCGTCCGATTGGCGTTTCTGAGCCGACAGCCGTCACCGCAGAACGCCGTGTAAGACATCTTCGCCGGGTGCTCAGTGCGCGAATACCGACGTAAACCGAAGGGCTAGCTGCGGCTAGCCCCGACGTTTCCTATGGGCAGGGATTGGAGTAAGTTGTCCCAATCTGCTGCAACTCTTGTAATAACTCATCGCTCAGTTTTACATCCAGGCTGTCAATATTGGCTTTAAGCTGGTCTAAATTGGTAGCACCAATAATGTTTGACGCAACAAAAGGGCGCTGGTTTACAAAGGCCAGTGCCAGTTGTGCCGGATCCAAGCCATGACGCCCGGCCAGATCAACATAAGCTTCGGTGGCCTTAATTCCCTGCGGGGTGAAGTAGCGGACAAAGCGGTCGAACAGACTGCAACGTGCACCTTCAGGCCGCTTACCATTGAGATATTTACCACTCAGGCAGCCAAATGCCATCGGTGAGTAGGCCAGCAACTGGACGCCTTCGAAGTGGCTGATTTCCGACAAGCCGACTTCAAAACTCCGGTTGAGTAGGTTGTATGGGTTCTGAATAGTCACGATTCGCGGCAGTTCGTGCTTTTCTGCCAGCCTGAGGAGCGACATGACGCCCCAGGGCGTTTCGTTCGAAACCCCGATATAGCGGACTTTGCCCGCTTTGATCAGCTCAGCCAGAGCTTCCAGAGTTTCAATTAGGGTCACTTCCTGTTGCGTGTCCGGGTAGGGATAATTGAGCTGACCGAAGCAGTTGGTCTGCCTTTGCGGCCAGTGCAGTTGGTAAAGATCAACATAGTCGGTCTGCAGCCGACGCAGGCTGTCATCTATGGCCTGATGGATATTGCGCCGGTTCAGGCTCATGTCATCGCGAATATAAGGGACATTACGAGGTCCGGCGATTTTAGTTGCCAGTACAACTTTTTCCCGTTTGCCGGATTTACTCAGCCAGTTGCCTATGTACTGCTCGGTCAGCCCCTGACTTTTGCCGTTGGGGGGGACCGGGTACATTTCCGCTGTATCGATAAAATTGATTCCGCGTTCAACGGCGTAATCGAGTTGGCTGAATGCGTCTGCCTCGCTGTTTTGTTCACCATAGGTCATGGTGCCCAGACAGATTTTGCTGACCTCCAGCGTCGAATGCGGAATTTTGTGATATTGCATGAGCTGTCCTTTTTATTGTTCTCTCCAGTGATCCCAATATATGGGAGAACAGTACCTAAAAGAAGCGCCAATCGGGGGGAATTAGTAATTTTGTTTCGCTCGACTACACTTTTGAAGTGGAGGTGATGTATGCAAAAAAGGCAATTAGACAAGTGGCTGCATGGCGATCATAAGGACAATTATCAGTCGCCTAAGGTGTATGTAATCGGCTGTGCCGACTTGCAGCAGTACATGCTGGCGGTCGAATACAAACATAAGTTGGAACCGATCAAGCAAGATGGTGAACCGGTTCATTTTGACTCGCTTGATTCGGTAAAAGAAGAGCTGACCCGACTGGGCGTTGAGCGGGCTTATCTGAGGATGCACAACGCCTATGATGAGTTTGGTTCAGATGAAAACAGTGGGTATGCTGATTTGGAGATTTCTCTCACTGTCCACTAACGGCTAAAGAAATTGTTGCTGTAGGATCTGGCCGGTAAATTGTGTTCTTAAATAAAAACCGCGTGGCAGTGTCTTAATCGGCCTGCCGCTTACCCCATAAGCTTCTGTCAATGCCCGGGCATTGGCTGCCTTAGGTCTGAGCTGTAGCGCTTCGCCGTGGCGGGCGGTGATGCTTTCCACCTTGCCCAGCACGATCATTTCCATTAACTCTTCCCAGTCATTTTGTAGTACCTGCCATTGGGCATCCGACGGTGACCAGATGAATGGCGATCCGACCCGGCGGTCGGCCAGCGGAATCTCTCGTTCCCCCTGAACCGGTACCCACAGCACCCGGGATAACTTATTGCGAACATGGCTGGTTTCCCAGGTCAGGCCACTGATACCGATTAGTGGCGCCACACAGACAAAGGTGGTTTCCAGTGGTTTGCCACTGTGGCTGACGGGAATACTTTTCAGTTCAATTCCCAGGTGCTCAAAATCTTGTTGTGGTTTGCTACCTGCAGGTGCCCCCAGATGCCATTCCAGCAATTGTCCGACCCAGCCTTTATCACGGCGCAAGTCCGGTGGGACCGTCATTTGTGCTTCTTCAGCTAACTCCTGAAACGTCAACCCGGCAATGGAATAAGCTCTTTCGAGCAGTTCCTGTTCAGACTGAGGTAATGGCTTCATAGCAAGATTCCGGCAAATAAAGCTGATTGTAGCAAATCAGCTCCTCAATGGAACTTAGCCCGCTGGGTAGAAAATGATCAATCTGGTCAAAAGATCATAGCTCCCCAAGTTATCCACAAGCTAAGGGGTGGGATTCGTCGCATTGTGAACTATTGGATAAATAAACAGGGTTTTGAGGCGATTTTTGAGTTGAAATTGCGTTATAGAATGCCGTTTGCATCAACCTTTGTGGATAATCTTAAAATTGGTGGATCTTTGAACAATAAAAAATCTGGAAAAATTTCATGATCAGAACTTGGCGTGGTTTTGTTTTTTTTATTCTATAAGTAAATGTAATTATTGATAATTTTTCATGTTGTCAGCAGTGCTGACATAAGTGTGAGTGTGTTTGTGATGAAAAAAAGATCACTTCCTCAATGTCTTTGCACATAGTTATTCACAGAAAAGGTGAATAAATGTGGCTCAAGTCTCATTTGGGTGTTGATAACGATTGCATTGCGGGAAAATTATTCACTCCGGTGTTGTATGGCAATAAATCTCGTCTCAATCACACTAGTAAGTTTGCTCAAGTTGGGGATATGTGGAAAAATCACATTAATCAAAGATTTTATTAGAGGTTGGCCAGTGATAGATGGCGATGGTTACCGCTTAAATGTGGGAATTGTAATCTGTAACAACCATGGTCAGGTCTTCTGGGCTAAACGATACGGGCAACACTCTTGGCAATTTCCGCAGGGCGGAATCGACGAAGGCGAAACACCGGAACAGGCGATGTTTCGTGAATTGTATGAAGAAGTCGGCCTGACCAAAAAAGACGTCAGGATTATTGCCACTAGCCGTCATTGGCTTCGTTATAAGTTGCCAAAGCGTCTGGTTCGCTGGGATTCCAAACCAGTGTGTATCGGCCAAAAACAGAAATGGTTTCTCCTCAGACTGGATTGCGATGAAGAAAACATCAATATGCAGCGAGGACATTCCCCTGAATTCGATGGATGGCGATGGGTCAGTTACTGGTACCCGGTGAGGCAGGTGGTGTCATTTAAACGTGACGTATACCGTCGGGCGATGAAAGAGTTCGCTTCGATGGCGATGCCTTTTAAAGAGCGTAAAATGAAAGGTAAACGTAAACAACGCAGAGGATAAACATGCTTTCGCAACTAAGGGATATAGTTGAACAGGTTTCCAAAGTGGAAGACGTCCACCAGGCACTCGACATCCTGGTGAAACAGACCTGTCTTGCGATGCATACCGAGGTTTGTACGATTTATCTTGCCAACGACGAAATGCACCGTCTTGAACTGATGGCCACTCAAGGTCTGACGTTTAAAGGTGACAAGATCCACATTGATTATGGTGAAGGGCTGGTGGGGCTGGTGAAACGTTCCGCTGAGCCACTCAATGTGGCCGAAGCATCCAAACATCCTGCCTTTAAGTATTTTTCCCAGTTGGGCGAAGAGGTGTATCAGAGTTTTCTTGGTACGCCGATTATTCACCGTAAGCAGATTTTGGGCGTGCTGGTGGTTCAGCAGAAAACGCCTCGCCTGTTTAGCGAAATGGAAGAATCATTTCTGGTGACCCTGGCGGCGCAGCTAGCGGTCATTATTGCCCACGCCCAGACCCAGGGGTTGTGGCGGCTAACCAAAAAGCACCAGGCCATTGAGGGGATCCCGGCGTCCTCTGGTGTCGCCATTGGCGAGTTCTGGTGGGATGATACTCAGCCCCAGCTGTCTGAGGTTTATCCGGCGTCCACATTAGACATTGAGCGGGAACAAGAGTGGCTGATGCTGGCCGTAGAAGATGCGCTGAACGATTTTCGCCGCATGCGCAAACGGCTGGATAGCGAAATCAACAAAGAAACCTTGGCGATTTTCGATCTGTTTACCCACCTGCTCAACGATCCTATGCTGCGTAATGACCTGAAAGCGCAGATCCAGAAAGGCGATCGGGCTGACTGGGCGTTGCGTCAGGTGGTGGAAAGCTACTCGAACCGTTTTGCCCGGATGGCCGACGTTTACCTGCGTGAGAGAGCTCAGGATATTCGTGAACTTGGCCAGCGGCTGCTCTATTTCCTGCACAACAGTGAGAAAGAACAGCAGAGCCTGGAAAAGCCGGTCATCTTAGTGGTGCGGGAACTCACCGCGTCGCTGCTGGCCTCGGTACCGAAAGACAAGTTACTGGCTGTGGTGTCGCTGGAAGGGGCGGCCAATTCACATGCAGCCATACTCTCCCGTGCTCTGGGGATCCCTGCGGTAATGGGGGTTAACCTGAACCTGGAAACCATCAATGGCAAATTTGGTATTGTTGATGGCTACAGCGGCAAACTGTTTATCTCTCCGGGTAAACAACTGCTGCGTGAGTACCAGGCGCTGGCCGATGAAGAGCGTGAGTTGGCTCAGATGGTCAACGAAGGCATTCAGGATAAGGCGCTGACCCAGGATGGAGAAAGGGTTGAAGTTCTGCTCAACGCTGGCTTGAGTGCCGATACCAATATTGCTATTAACCAGGGCGTGGATGGCGTGGGACTGTACCGTACAGAAATTTCCTTCCTGTTGCAGCACCGTTTCCCATCCGAAGAGGAACAGACCCTGCAGTACCAGTCGGTCCTGGACTGCTACCCCAATAAGCGGGTAGTGATGCGTACGCTGGACGTTGGTGGTGATAAGGCGCTGCCATATTTGCCTATTGAAGAAGACAATCCTTTCCTGGGTTGGCGTGGCATTCGTTTCACACTTGATCATCCGGATATTTTCCTGATGCAGTTGCGCGCGATGATGAAAGCCAGCATCAGCCATTCTAACCTGAGTATCTTGTTACCCATGATCTCCGGGGCGCAGGAGCTGGATGATGCCCTGACATTGATTGAGCAGGCTTACCAGGAAGTGAAGCTACTGAATGACAAAGTCGTCAAGCCGCCGATAGGCGTGATGCTGGAAGTACCTTCGATGCTTTATCTGTTGCCGCTCATTGCTGACCAGATTGATTTTGTCTCCGTCGGTACCAACGACCTGACCCAATATCTGCTGGCGGTCGATCGCAACAACTCCAGAGTGGCAGATGTGTATGAATCGCTGCATCCGGCGGTGGTAATGGCACTGGAGCACATCCAGACCATGTGTACCAAACTGAAGCTACCTGTTTGTATTTGCGGCGAGTTGGCCGGCGATCCCATCGGCTCATTGCTGTTGGTTGGCCTCGGTTACCGTGCGCTGAGTATGAACACCTCTAACGTCGCCAAGGTGAAGTACTTGTTGCGCCACACCAGTACCAAAGAATTAAAACAATTAGCTGACAAGGCGTTACTACAACCCTATGGCAAAAGCATATACACTATGATGCTTTCGTTTCTGGAGCAGAAAGGCTTCGCCGGCTTTGTACGTGCCGGTAAAAAATAGGGGATATCGTGAGTCTGATACTGTTGCTGGTGCTACTGTTACTTGGCGCGGTAGTTGGCGTGTTGGCCGGATTACTCGGTATTGGCGGCGGCTTGCTGGTGGTGCCTGCCTTGGCTTATCTGCTGCCGAAAGCGGGGATCTCGCCGGATATCAGCATGCAGATCGCCCTGGCCACGTCGCTGGCATCCATAATCGTGACCTCCGGTTCTTCTGCTCTCAATCACCTTAAACTTGGTAATATCGATACGTTTGTCGTCAAGTGGCTGCTGCCAGGCGTCCTTATGGGTGGGTTCATTGGTGCTAACCTGGCGGAGCTCATCCCAACTCAATATCTGCCTAAAGTTTTTGGCGTTATCGTGTTACTGCTGGCGTTGCAAATGCTGTTTTCCATCCGGCGCGATATACAGGGAGCCCTACCTTCCGGTAAGGTGATGGTAGTGACGGGCACCGGCATCGGCATTGTGTCCAGCCTGGCGGGTATTGGCGGCGGGTCACTCTCGGTGCCGTATCTCAGTCGTCGGGGAGTCGAAATGCGCCGCGCGGTGGGCAGTTCTTCGGTGTGTGGCTGTGTGATTGCCATTTCTGGTATGTTGGGATTTATCCTGAACGGTTTAAGCGCGGAAAACTTACCGCAATACAGCCTGGGATACGTGTATCTGCCGGCTCTGGTGGCGATAGTGTCGACCTCAATATTAACCACCCGAATCGGCGCGCGGTTGGCCAGTAGTCTACCGACGGCGTCGCTAAAACGCATCTTTGCAGTATTTTTGTTGTTTGTTGCAGGAACTATGTTGCTGTAAACATCTCTCACTCTATATTCCAAACATTAAATGAGAAGTCGCTATGTCACAGGAATACATTGAATTTCCTAATATTGATCCTGTTCTTTTTTCTATCGGTCCGCTGTCGGTTCGCTGGTACGGGCTGATGTACCTGGTTGGGTTCATGTTTGCGTTATGGCTGGCTAACCGGCGTGCAGACCGCCCGGGTAGCGGCTGGACGCGTGAACAGGTTTCGGATCTTCTGTTTGCCGGATTCCTGGGTGTGGTCATCGGTGGCCGGGTCGGTTATGTGTTGTTTTACAATTTCGACCTGTTCCTACAGGATCCGCTTTATCTGTTTAAAGTCTGGACCGGTGGTATGTCATTCCATGGTGGCTTGCTCGGTGTGATCAGCGCAATGTTCTGGTATGCCCACAAACACAAACGGACCTTTTTCGGTGTTGCCGACTTCATTGCGCCACTGGTTCCGTTTGGCTTAGGCATGGGACGATTGGGCAACTTTATGAACAGCGAACTGTGGGGGCGGGTAACAGATGTGCCTTGGGCGATCGTATTCCCCAATGGCGGGCCACTGCCACGCCATCCGTCGCAACTGTACGAATTTGCCCTTGAAGGCGTGCTGCTATTCCTGATCCTTAACCTGTTCATCAGAAAATCACGACCGCTAGGATCTGTGTCAGGATTATTCCTGGCCGGCTATGGTACCTTCCGTTTCGTGGTGGAATACTTCCGCGAGCCGGATGCGCACCTTGGGTTGTACGGCGGTTTTATCTCCATGGGACAAATTTTATCTCTGCCGATGGTTATTGCGGGTGCCGCTATGATGATTTGGGCCTACAAGCGAGGCCATTATCAAGATCATCCGGCAGTTAAGTAAGGATTGAATGTGAAACAATATTTGGATCTTTGTCAGCGAATCGTTGATGACGGACAGTGGGTGGAAAATCAACGAACGGCTAAGCGTTGCCTGACGGTGATTAATGCCGATTTAAGCTACGATGTGGGTAACAATCAGTTTCCTCTGGTCACGACTCGCAAGAGCTTTTGGAAAGCGGCAGTGGCTGAGCTGCTGGGCTATATTCGTGGTTATGACAATGCCGCTGACTTTCGTCGTCTGGGGACAAAAACCTGGGATGCGAACGCTAATTTAAATCAAGCCTGGCTGAATAATCCTTACCGTAAAGGTGAAGATGATATGGGCCGGGTCTATGGTGTGCAGGGAAGAGCTTGGGCGAAACCGGATGGCGGCCACATCGATCAACTGCGTAAAATTGTCGATGATCTGAAAAACGGCATTGATGACCGCGGTGAGATTCTGAATTTCTACAACCCGGGTGAGTTTCATATGGGCTGTTTACGCCCCTGTATGTACAGCCACCATTTCTCCCTGTTAGGGGATACCTTGTATCTGAACAGCACGCAGCGCTCTTGTGATGTTCCGCTGGGATTGAATTTCAACATGGTCCAGGTGTACGTATTCCTGGCTCTGATGGCGCAAATTACCGGTCATAAGCCGGGTATCGCCTACCATAAAATCGTCAATGCCCATATATATGAAGATCAACTGGCACTGATGCGTGATGTACAGCTAAAGCGTGAACCTTTCCCGGCGGCGCAGTTTAGTATTAATCCGGATATCAAGTCACTGGAAGATCTGGAAACCTGGGTCACCCTGGATGATTTTGAGGTAACGGGGTACCAGTGTCACGAGGCGATTCAGTATCCGTTTTCGGTATAAATTCGCTATCCGAAACCACAACATTAGAAACAACAACGCCGCCTGAAAAGGCGGCGTTGTTGTTTCTGTGCTGACTAGAACCGGCTTGGTTGTGCTAACCGATATGAGATGAAACAAAAATCCCCCGCACAGAGCGGGGGATTGCAGTCGGCGTTTAACTAAGATGTGCTACAGGCTTAAGCACTCAGCCACAGGATGGCGCCTGGTAATACGAAGAACACACTCAGTAAGTAGCCCGCTACCACCGATTTGTTTTTCACTGCCATAGTCGAGATCGCTTCTGCGCCTTTGATTGGCAGCTCACGCAGGAATGGGATGCCAAAGATAAACAGAGTCGCCATAATATTGAAGCTAAGGTGTACAAGGGCAATTTGCAAAGCAAATACTGCAAACTCACCAGATACGGCTGTTGCTGCCAGCAGGGCGGTAATACAGGTACCAATATTTGCGCCCAGTGTGAATGGGTAGACATCACGCACTTTCAGTACCCCGGTGCCGACCAGTGGGACCATCAGGCTAGTGGTGGTAGATGAAGACTGTACCAGGACGGTCACAATGGAACCGGACAAGATACCGTGAATCGGTCCGCGGCCAATGGCATTTTTCAGGATTTCACGAGCGCGGCCGACCATCAGGCTCTTCATCAGTTTGCCCATCGTGGTGATGGCAACGAAGATAGTTGCGATACCCAGAACAATCAGCAGAATACCGCCAACGGTGTCACCAAAGCTTTCCAGTGGGTGCTTAATGGCACCAACCACAGGTTTAGTGATCGGTTTAATGAAGTTAAGCCCTTTGATGCTCATGTCACCAGTCGCCAGGAATGGTGATACCAGCCAATGAGAAACTTTTTCCAGTAAGCCGAACATCATCTCCAGTGGCAGGAAGATCGCAACCGCCAGCAGATTGAAAAAGTCGTGGATAGTGGCACTGGCAAAAGCGCGCTTAAACTCTTCTTTGCAACGGACGTGACCCAGACTGACCAGGGTATTTGTGACCGTGGTGCCGATATTGGCACCCATAACCATAGGGATCGCGGTTTCCACCGGTAGTCCACCGGCAACCAGACCGACAATAATCGAGGTTACGGTGCTTGATGACTGAATTAGTGCTGTTGCGACCAGACCTATCATCAAGCCTGCGACTGGATGAGAGGCAAAAGCAAACAACTCTTTGGCGTGATCACCAGTTGACCATTTAAAACCACTGCCAACCATAGCTACTGCCAGAAGCAGCAGATACAACATGAATGCCAAGTTTACCCAGCGCAGCCAGCGTGTCGATTGTGCGACCGGCGCCGTCGTTGATGTAGCTTGGTTCATCATAATTTTCTCCAAGGGACCTTTCTTAATCTTTGTGGTCTGTTGTTAAAACTGTCAGCGATAGTAGAGAGGAAATATTTCAGTAATATGACAGTTAAATGTCGTCGGCCGGGTTTTTGAGAACTGAACGGGTCTGGTTTGAAATACAGCAGAATAGGCTGGTTTAACTATTTGAAATATATCTAAAAATATTAACTTGAATAATTTGTGACCAAGGCGTTTTTTTTCACATTTTGCTGTTGGTTGAGCACAAAACTCGGGTCAAGAGGTTTGTGACTTGTCATATAACTTAAATTAAATCTCGGAAATACTAATTAAAAATAGTCAACCTTTCGTATATATCGAACTATTGTTGTCATCGGTACGATTTGCTATAACCGCAACATAGTGCCATCAATAGTCTTTGCTCATGTCACATCTCAACTACAATCACCTCTATTATTTTTGGATGGTGTGCAAACAAGGTTCGGTTACCAAAGCGGCCGATGCACTGTTTCTCACCCCGCAGACGGTAACGGGTCAAATCAAAACGCTGGAAGAGCGCTTCGACGGTAAGTTAACCAAACGCAATGGTCGCAGTGTTGAACCAACAGAACTTGGTCAGCTGGTATTCAAATACGCGGACCGTATGTTTGGTCTCAGTCATGAAATGCTGGATATCGTTAATTACAGTCAGCGGTCGAACATTCTGTTTGATGTCGGAGTGGCGGATGCTTTATCGAAACGATTGGTGAGCAAAATTTTGCTCACCACGGTACCTGCGGATAACAGCATCCACCTGCGATGCTTTGAATCGACTCACGAAATGCTGCTCGAGCAGTTGTCACAACACAAACTGGATATGATTTTGTCCGATTGCCCGGTCGATTCCAGCCAGAGCCCCGGCCTGTTCAGTAAAAAGCTGGGGGAGACAGGAATGAGTTTCTTCTGTTCCGGCACGCGCCCCGAAGCCAGTTTTCCTGAAGTCCTGGAGCGGTATAAGTTACTGATCCCCGGCCGGCGCACGGCGATGGGACGGCGTGTATTGCAATGGTTTGACCGGCAGGGGTTACAGCCTAATATTCTGGGGGAATTTGACGATGTTGCGTTGATGAAAGCGTTCGCCCGTTATCATTCCGAGGTCATTTTGCTGGCACCATCTTTTTACCTGCATGAGGATGATGGCAAACTGCCGCTGCAATTAATTGGCCATATTGAAGAGCTGCGAGAGGAGTATTACGTCATTTTTGCCGAGCGAATGATTCAACATCCGGCGGTAAAAAACGTTTGTGACGCGGATTTTTCCAATTTGTTTACATGAGTGGTTTGTTAGCGTTTACAAATAGATTAATATCTAACTTTATCACTTGGCATTCGGTTTGCGTTGGTTTGCAAATGCGCTCGGGTTGCCAGGTGACTTGTGGTGACGTTATTGGCAGTGGGGAGTCGATGAAAGTCACTGACAGACTGGACGAAGTCCGTATCCTTTTGTCAGAAAAATCGAGTTGTACCAAGAGGTGACGTTAATGAACCTACAAGAAATGGAAACCAAATCAGAACAAGCGGTAGTGCTACTCAAAGCCATGGCTAACGAGCGTCGCCTGCAAATATTATGCATGCTGCATAATCAGGAGCTTTCGGTGGGGGAGCTGTGTTGTAAATTGGAGTTGAGTCAGTCTGCATTGTCGCAACATTTGGCCTGGTTGCGCCGAGATGGTCTGGTAGATACCCGTAAACAGGCGCAAACGGTGTATTACACTTTAAGCAGCCAGCAGGTCAAAGCAATGATCGAGCTGTTGCATCGCCTTTATTGCACCGAAGCGCTGGTAGACTAACCATTTGCTCAGGTAGCTGCTACCCGAAGGTGGCGGTTACCTGCTTTTAGCTCAAATCACAGATATAAAAAAACCGGCAAAAGCCGGTTTTTTTCACTGAACAATCTGGGCTCGATTACAGAGCTTTGATTTGTGCAGAGAAGCGAGCCTTATGACGAGCTGCTTTATTCTTGTGAATAAGGCCTTTAGTCGCCATACGGTCCAGGATAGGTGTAACCGCAGCGAATGCAGCAGTTGCAGCTTCTTTGTCGCCTGCTTCAATAGCAGCAACAGTTTTCTTCATGTAAGTGCGCATCATAGAACGACGGCTAGCGTTGTGCTGGCGACGTTTCTCAGCTTGGATAGCGCGCTTCTTAGCAGATTTACTATTTGCCAAGGGTCTAACTCCCAAAAACTTTAGTTCGGTGACAATTTAAGGGCGAGGAATATCCCCTATTTGCGCTTAAATGTCAAATGATTTGTGCAAAAACCCGTCGAAACCAAACAAATTTTGGTATCGTGCAGTCTTCGCGGTTAAGATGGCGGGGATTCTAACAGTATTTTTTTTTCAATGCTAATACTAATCTGCCTTGAACCGCGCATTCCTTTCCGGCGGCAGAAACAACGGCACACATAATATAATTTCTGAGGTAGCAGTGAGTAAACGTCTGCTTAAGTCTGGCCTGATTGTCAGTGCTATGACTTTGATATCACGCGTGTTGGGTTTGGTCCGTGACATCGTAGTGGCTAATTTGATGGGAGCGGGCGCCAGCGCCGATGTGTTCTTTTTTGCCAACAAAATCCCCAATTTCTTGCGTCGCCTGTTTGCCGAAGGGGCATTTTCCCAGGCATTTGTCCCGGTACTGACTGAGTACCACGCCAGCGGCGACATGGATAAAACCCGTCAATTGATCGCCCGGGCGGCCGGGACCCTAGGCGTCATTGTTACTGTGGTGACGCTGCTCGGCGTGCTTGGTTCCGGTGTGGTGACCGCCTTATTCGGCGCCGGATGGTTTATTGACTGGCTCAACGATGGCCCGTCAGCCGCTAAATTTGAACTGGCCAGCCTGCTGCTGAAAATCACTTTCCCCTATTTGTGGTTTATTACCTTTGTTGCTTTGTCCGGCGCAATACTCAATACATTAGGTAAGTTTGCGGTCTCTTCTTTTACACCGGTATTTCTGAATGTGATGATCATTCTGTCGGCCTGGTTCATCTCGCCACAGCTGGCGCAGCCAGAAATCGGACTGGCGATAGGGGTATTTCTTGGCGGACTGGTGCAGTTTATGTTTCAGCTGCCGTTTCTGATCAAGGCCGGTGTATTGGTCAGGCCGAAATGGGGCTGGCGAGATCCGGGCGTGGTGAAGATTCGTACTCTGATGATCCCAGCGTTGTTCGGGGTCTCTGTCAGCCAGATCAATTTGCTGTTTGATACTTTTATTGCCAGTTTCCTGGCGACCGGTTCGATCAGCTGGCTGTATTACTCTGACCGCTTATTGGAATTTCCGCTGGGTCTGTTCGGTATCGCCATCGCCACCGTTATTCTCCCCGCCCTGTCGCGTAAACACGTAGACGCCCAAAGTGAGGGCTTTGCCCACACCATGGATTGGGGTGTACGTATGGTCGTGTTACTGGGACTGCCAGCGATGCTGGGGCTGATGGTGTTAGCCAAACCTATGCTGATGGTGCTGTTCATGCGTGGTGAGTTTTCGCCGCAGGATGTCAGCCAGGCATCTATGTCGTTGATTGCTTATGCGTCCGGTCTGTTAAATTTTATGTTAATCAAAGTATTAGCGCCTGGTTACTATTCTCGCCAGGATACCAGAACACCTGTGAAATACGGCATTATCGCCATGATCAGCAACATGGTGTTTAACGCGATTTTTGCCTGGTTTTACGGCTATGTCGGCCTGGCCATCGCAACGGCTCTGTCAGCCTTTATCAATATGGCGCTGCTCTACCGCGGTTTGCACAAAGCGGCGGTTTATCGGGTGACCAGCACCACAGTGTGGTTTGTGATTAAAGTATTGCTGGCAGCACTGGCGATGGTGGCATTGCTGCTGGGGCTACTGGATGAGATGGCGGTCTGGCTGAGCTGGAGCCTGTCACAACGGGTAATCTGGCTGGCAGGATTAATCGCCGCCGGTGCTATGGTCTACCTGGTCTGCTTGCTGGTATTTGGCATACGGCTAAAAGATCTAAAAGCAGCGACAGACTAGGTCGCTTTAGTATATAATCCGTCGGTTTCAAGCTTAGATAATAAAAATCACAAGGTGTTGATAGTTTCCAATGGAGTTGATCCGAGGTATTCATAATATTAAGCCACGACATCACGGCTGCGTGTTGACGATCGGTAATTTTGATGGTGTCCATTTGGGCCATCAACAGGTGCTGAGCCAGGTTGCCAAGCAGGCGAACCGGTTGCAGTTGCCTTCTACTGTGATGACTTTTGAACCTCAGCCTTTGGAACTATTTGTTAAGCATCAGGCTCCGGCTCGCTTAACGCGCCTGCGGGATAAATTTGTCCAGCTGAGTAAACTGAACTTAGACCGGTTGCTGTGTGTTAACTTTAACCAGCATTTTGCTAACTTATCCGCTGAAGCTTTTATTCACAATCTGTTGGTAGAGCGGCTAGGGGTAAAGTTCTTGGTGGTCGGTGATGACTTCTGCTTTGGCAAAGGCCGGCAGGGTAATTTTGCTATGTTGCAGCAAGCCGGGCAGAAATACGGCTTTGAAGTGGTCAGTACCCAGAGCTTTTGCGTGCATCAGCACAGAGTCAGCAGTACTGCCATTCGTAATGCGCTGGCGCAAGATGATCTCGCTTCGGCTGCTGAAATGCTCGGTCGGGACTACAGCATCAGTGGCCGTGTCCACCATGGTCGAAAACTGGGCCGTACGCTGGGATTCCCTACTGCCAACCTGCCATTAAAACGGCGGGTGTCTCCGGTATCAGGAGTGTATGTAGTGAAGGCCAGCGGTGTGATTGATACGCCGCTCTACGGCGTGGCGAATATTGGCCAGCGACCGACAGTAAACGGCGTTCGGCAGCAACTAGAAGTGCACTTTTTTGACTTTCAGGCTAATTTGTATGGCAAACAACTGGAAGTGGTACTTTTGCATAAGCTGAGAGACGAGCATAAGTTCGAATCGCTGGATGCTTTGAAACAACAAATTGAATTGGATGTTGATGCAGCTAGGGTGTGGCTGCGTCAATATAAAGGTTAGCCGGAAGATTCCACCGGCTGACATAATGTCTAACTTTCGCCCAAAACAACGGAATTAAGAATCGATGAGTGAGTATAAAGATACCCTGAACCTACCTGAAACAGGGTTTCCGATGCGCGGCAATCTGGCCAATCGCGAGCCAGAAATGCTCAAGCGTTGGTATCAAGAAGATCTTTACGGCGCAGTTCGTAAAGCGAAAAAAGGTAAAAAATCTTTTGTATTACACGATGGCCCTCCTTATGCCAACGGTGACATTCATATTGGTCACGCACTGAACAAGATTCTTAAAGACATTATTATTAAATCCAAAACCCTTTCAGGATACGATGCACCTTATATTCCGGGCTGGGACTGCCACGGACTGCCTATCGAACTGATGGTTGAAAAGAAAGTCGGCAAACCAGGTCAGAAAGTGACCGCTGCCGAGTTCCGTGATAAGTGCCGTCAGTATGCTGCTGGCCAGGTCGAAGGTCAGAAAGAGAGCTTTAAGCGTCTCGGTATCTTTGGTGAGTGGGACAAACCGTACCGCACTATGGATTTTGCTACGGAAGCGAACATCATTCGTGCCCTGGGCAAAATTGCCGATAACGGCCACCTGCTGAAAGGTTTTAAACCGGTACACTGGTGTACCGATTGTGGGTCAGCGCTGGCGGAAGCGGAAGTGGAGTACAAAGATAAAGTGTCTCCTTCCATCGATGTGCGTTTTAAAGCCGCCGATGAACAGGCTGTGCTGAGCAAATTTGCTTTAACTCAGGGTCATCAGGGTGAAGGTGACGTCTCGATCGTTATCTGGACCACCACGCCATGGACGTTACCAGCGAACCGCGCCGTGTGTCTGCGTGATGATCTGGAATATGTTCTGATCCAGGTAGAAGCCGATGCCGCTAACGATCGCCCGGCTGAACGTATCATCGTAGCGTCTGAGCTGGCCAAAGATGTGCTGGATCGCGCCAGTATCGAACATTACCACAATCTCGGTTTTGCCAAAGGCGCCGAGCTTGAACTGTCACAGTTCCAGCACCCGTTTTACGATTTTACTGTACCGGCGATCCTAGGCGATCACGTGACTACTGAATCCGGTACCGGTGTGGTGCACACCGCGCCTGGTCACGGTCAGGAAGACTTTGCCGTTGGTCAGAAGTACCAACTGGAAGTGGCTAACCCGGTCGGTTCGAACGGTGTTTATCTGCCGGATACCGAGCTGTTTGCCGGTCAACACGTATTTAAAGCCAACGATGCGGTTGTGGAAGTGCTGAAAGAAAAAGGTGCCTTGTTGCATCATCACGCTTATGAACACAGCTACCCACACTGCTGGCGCCATAAAACCCCTATCATCTTCCGTGCGACACCACAATGGTTTGTCTCTATGGATCAGGCTGGTCTGCGTGCTAAAGCGCTGGAAGCGATCAAAGGCGTTCAGTGGATGCCTGAGTGGGGCCAAAGCCGTATTGAAGGTATGATCGAAGGTCGCCCTGAGTGGTGTATCTCCCGTCAACGTACCTGGGGTGTGCCAATTGCGCTGTTCGTTCATAAAGAAACCGCAGAATTGCATCCGAACTCTGCTGAGTTGATCGAAAAAGTCGCGCAACTGGTAGAGCAGAAAGGTATTCAGGCGTGGTGGGATGTTGATGCGGCTGAACTGCTGGGTGACGATGCAGACCAGTATGAAAAAGTGCTGGATACCCTGGACGTCTGGTTTGACTCCGGTGTGACCCACTACTCTGTGGTGGATGCACGCGAAGAGTACCACGGCCATGGCGCCGATCTATACCTGGAAGGTTCAGACCAACACCGTGGCTGGTTCCAGTCTTCCCTGATCTCATCGATTGCGATGAAAGACAAAGCGCCATACAAACAGGTTCTGACCCACGGTTTTGTGGTTGACGGCCAAGGCCGCAAGATGTCCAAATCGATCGGTAACGTTGTGGCACCCAAAGACGTCACCAACAAGCTGGGCGCTGACATTCTGCGTCTGTGGGTTGCTTCTACCGATTATACTGGCGAAGTGGCCGTGTCGGATGAAATCCTAAAACGCAGTGCAGATGCCTATCGTCGTATTCGTAATACCGCACGATTCTTCCTGGCCAACCTGAACGGCTTTAACCCGGCCACCGATCTGGTCGCGGCGGAAGATATGGTCGCTCTGGACCGTTGGGCTGTGGCTCGCGCCTATGCGGCTCAACAGGAAATCGTCAAAGCATACGAAGAGTACAACACTCACGCCGTGATGCAGCGTTTGATGCATTTCTGCTCAATCGAGATGGGCTCATTCTACCTGGATATCATCAAAGACCGTCAGTACACCGCAAAACGTGGTGGCAATGCTCAACGTAGCTGTCAGACCGCGCTGTACTATATTGTTGAAGCTCTGGTTCGCTGGATGGCGCCGATCATGTCTTTCACCGCCGATGAAATCTGGAATGAAATGCCAGGTGAGCGCGGCAAATATGTCTTCGCAGAAGAGTGGTATGAAGGTCTGTTTGATCTGACGCAGGACGAGACTCTCAATAACGATTTCTGGCAGCAGCTACAGCAGGTTCGTGGTGCGGTCAACAAACTGTTGGAAGCGGCTCGTGCTGAGAAAACCATTGGTGGTTCACTGCAGGCAGAAGTCACTCTGTATGCGGATTCCGCGCTGGCCGACAAACTTAACCTGCTGGACGATGAGCTGCGCTTTGTGCTGCTCACTTCCGCGGCGAAAGTTATGCCATTGACTGAGAAATCCGACGCGGTACAAGCAACAGATATTGAAGGCTTGTTTGTCAGTGTTCAGGCAACAGAAGCCGAGAAATGCGACCGTTGCTGGCACCATACTGCGGATGTAGGCACCATTGCGGGGCACGAAACGATCTGTGGCCGTTGCGTATCCAACGTTGAAGGTGAAGGCGAAGTGCGTAAGTTCGCCTGATGACGATGACTAGCACTACTCTCCCTTTGACGAAAAGCGGCGTCCGCTGGCTATGGCTGGCGGTGCTGATCTTTCTGGCCGACATCGGTATCAAGTTTGTTGTGATGAACAACATGGGTTTTGGCTGGCAGAACCGGATTGAGGTATTGCCATTTTTTAACCTGTTGTACGTACATAACTATGGGGCGGCATTCAGCTTCCTCAGTGATCAGGCTGGCTGGCAGCGCTGGCTGTTTACCGGCATCGCTTTTGTAGTCAGTGGCATGCTGATTTACTGGATGCGCAAGTTACCGTCCTCTGACAAGTGGAACAACATCGCCTATGCCGCCATTATCGGTGGTGCGGTCGGCAATGTGTTTGACCGCCTGGTGCACGGCTTTGTGGTTGATTACCTGGATTTTTACTGGGGCAACTACCACTGGCCGGCATTTAACCTGGCTGACAGCGCTATTTTCATCGGTGCGGCAATGATCATTCTGGATGGTTTTCGAAAACCTAAAGCGCAGTGATAGACACCAGGTCTGATTAACCCTAAGCGCTGTCCGTTGATTCGGCCGGCGCTTTTCTATATAAAGACCTGGTCTGCACAAAATCAGGCCTATGGCGATGGCTGCCAGATTCAGGCGCAGAACTGCGTGCTGAGCGCTGAGCAAACTATGCCCACCAAGAGGCAAATGAATTAATAAGGAATAACGTGATGACAATCCAACAAGATTCTGCGGTGACCCTACACTTCACCATCAAAATGGCCGACGGTTCCGTGGCAGACAGTACCCATAATCAGGGGAAACCGGCCAAACTGATCATTGGTGATGGTAGCCTGAGCGATAACTTTGAATCCTGCTTGATCGGCTTGACGGCCGGCGACAGCAAATCAGTACAGTTGAAAGCGGCGGACGCATTTGGTATGCCGAATCCCGACAACATCCACCATATGGATCGCGCCAAGTTTGTTGGTGATGCCGAAGTTGAAGTGGGCACCGTGATGGCTTTTTCCGGTCCGGACGGCGTAGAAATTCCTGGCATTATTACTGAAATTGCCGGTGATTCGGTGACTGTGGACTTTAACCATCCACTGGCGGGCCAGGATGTCACTTTTGAAGTTGAAATTTTGTCGGTAGAATAACCGACTGACAGCAAGCAATACCGTGAGCAACACAATGAAGATTTTATTAGCCAATCCGAGAGGCTTTTGTGCCGGCGTCGATCGTGCCATCAGCATCGTGGAGCGTGCGCTGGAAATGTATCAGCCACCGATTTATGTTCGCCATGAAGTGGTCCATAACCGCTTTGTGGTGGAGGGACTGAAGCAGCGCGGAGCGGTGTTTGTTGAAGAGTTGCACGAAGTGCCGGATGACAACATCGTTATTTTCTCTGCTCACGGTGTCTCCCAGGCGGTGCGCCAGGAAGCCAAGCAGCGCGATTTGACCGTGTTTGACGCCACCTGTCCGCTGGTGACCAAAGTTCATATGGAGGTGGCGCGTGCCAGCCGAAAACATATGGAAGTGGTGTTAATTGGTCATGCGGGTCACCCTGAAGTAGAAGGGACCATGGGGCAGTACGCCAGCGATCAAGGCGGTATGTATCTGGTTGAACGGCCGGAAGATGTTGCAAAACTGATTGAAGTGGTGAAAGACCCAGGTAATCTGCATTATGTCAGTCAAACCACCCTGTCAGTGGATGAAACAGCCGATGTCATCAACGCGCTGAGACAAGTTTTCCCTGATATTCAGGGGCCTCGCAAAGACGATATCTGCTATGCAACCCAGAACCGGCAGGATGCAGTGCGTGAAATGGCCGAGCAGGTAGATGTGATGGTGGTGGTGGGGTCGAAAAACTCTTCCAACTCCACCAGACTGAAAGAACTGGCTGAAAAACTGGGCACGCCGGCGTTTCTGACCGACTGCACAGAAGATATTGATCCTGCCTGGTTTGAGGGCAAAAAGGTGGTTGGCGTAACAGCTGGCGCGTCTGCTCCAGAAGCGCTGGTGGACAAAATCGTCGCTAAAATCAAACATTGTGGTGCGGTGAGTGTTGAAGAAGTGCAGGGCAGGGAAGAGAACATGTTTTTCGAAGTGCCAAAAGAGCTGCAAATCAAACAAGTTGATTAAACCGTCAGTCTGGTTAGCGAACCTATAAAAATCACCCTCAGTGCGAAGCATGAGGGTGTTTTATTCTCTGCCAGTTCACCGTTTTGAAGTTTGGCTAAAGTGGGCTACTCAGGCGTTGTTTTTGGCGATGCCTACTTCCAGCGTGTACAGCCAGTCCAGAAAGCGTTTGACGTTGTCCCCCCGGAATATACCGCCATGCTGCGGGCATAACATATCAATTTCTAATTTACTCACCCGCTCGATCCAGTCATTTTTGGCCTGGTTTGACGGCATCCAGCGGCGGTGAAAATACTCCATCTTGGCAATGTGACCATCGAAATCCTCAACAAAAAACGGTGCTTCCGGTTTATCCAGTGCCGCGCCAATGTCGCCAGACATCATGATTTTGGCCTCTGGATCGTAGACAGAAAAATTACCGGACGAGTGCATATAGTGGGCGGGAATAAAGTGGATCTCTTTGCCGGCGAGCTGAATCTTGCCGCCCTCATCGCGGATCGGGCGGTATTCTATCGACTCCATACCGAAGTGGCGGATAAAACCTTCCCATAACCAGGGCGAGTGCAGTACCGCCGAAGGTAACGCTTTATCCCATAACCCCAGAGACGAAATAATATCCGGGTCCTGGTGGGAGGCGAACAGGTATTTGATATGTTCGATCGGCACCTCTTTCACCACGCAGCCTAGCATGGCGGAAAACAGCTCGATACCACCCGGGTCGAGCAAGATCGCCTGGTCGCGATGGACAATCATATACTGGTTGGTATCGATGATTTTATCCGGTTTCTCCGGATCACGGGCGAAGACAATCCAGCGGTGCTGGCCCTGCTCATAGAGTAGTTTTGATTGCATAATTGACCTTAGCAAAATGGGAAAAGAGTTTTAGCGACAGCGTCACGTGCGATTGAATCGCTTCGGCCAACTCGGCGACGCTTTCGGCAATATTGTTCAGCTGTTCCTGGTGCTGGGGGGCAGCCTGAGAGGCTTCGACACTGAGCATAGTGGAAATGATTTGGGCGATCCTCAATTCGTCGTACAAGGTTTTCAGTAGCTGGTGCAGCCCTTTGGTTTCGGTGGCAAAGAGCTGGTCTAGGTTGTTGAATTCCTGCTGGTTGCGTTCAATGGCGGCATCTAAGCTATTGAGATGAGCAGCCTGCGCTGATTTGATATAAACCTGTTCAAATTGGGCCAATGCATAGGAAGAGCGGGTGCCGGCGGTGGCGATTTGACTCAGGTTCTGCGCTTTGACGTTGATGGTGTGTGAGGCCGCCAGGGTCACCCGGACCAGTTCATCGATCGAGTCGGTGATCGGCCGAAATCCTGCGGCACTTTCACCGGCCCTTTGTGCCAGTGCACGGGCATTGCTGGCGACCAGCAGCAGCTTTTTCGCAATCAGCATTCCTTTATTGAGTTCTGCCGCCACCTCGGCCGCAATCACAAACACGGGTTTACTAGCCATAACTGAGTTATCTTTATTAAACGTTATACCGTTAACTATAGAAAACGTTCGCTAAAGCTCTAGTAATCAAACAATTATTTCCGTCAAGCAAAGCCAAAAATTAAACCGAGATCGGGTTTTTTCCTCTGGTCAGTAACTCTGCAGAGCCGTTGTCTGCTGGGAAATCAAATAATCGTACGGGTCACCAACAACAAAAAAGACCCCTGAAAGGGGCCTTTGGCTAGCTGAGGTGGTTCGCTATGCAGTTTCGGTCACTGCGCTTGGCTGTTCTTCATCAGCCAGGTCACGTTCACCTTTACCTTTTGATGTCTTGATGACGTAACCGGCCACGGTAGTGGCGAATACTACACCGATAACCGTTGACAGTGTCATATCCAGACCGAAACCTAGGGTTGCGTTGTTCAGGATAAAGGTCGCGATGACAGTAGTCATGAAGAACGCTGGTACCGTGGTAATCCAGTGCAGTTTGTTGTGGCGCAGCAGGTAAGCGGAAGCGGTCCACAGCATCATTACTGCTGTTGTCTGGTTGGCAAAGCCGAAGTAGCGCCAGATGATACCGAAGTCAACTTGAGTCAGGATATCGCCGACAACAAACAGAGGCACAGCCATCATTAGTCGGTTACGCAGGCTCTTCTGCTCCATGTTGAAGTATTCAGCCAGGATCAGGCGGCTAGAGCGGAATGCTGTGTCACCAGAGGTGATAGGCAGAATCACGACACCCAGGAAGGCAATCACACCACCGAATACACCCAGCAGGCCAAATGAAGCGCTGTATACCACGTTGCCTGGGCCACCGTTTTTCACTGCTTCAGACAGTGCGTCCAGAGAACCGAAGAATGACAGGGCAATCGCACACCAGATAAGGGCAATGATACCTTCACCGATCATGGCTCCGTAGAATACAAAGCGACCGTTTTTCTCGTTTTCCATACAGCGTGCCATCAGAGGAGACTGAGTGGCGTGGAAGCCTGAAATAGCACCACATGCAATGGTGATAAACAGAGCTGGCCATAGCGGCATGTCGTTCGGGTTCAGGTTAGACAGCATATCGCTGACCTGGAAGTCACCCATAACGGTGTGTTCGCTAGAGAACGCGATGGCCGTCATCAGGCCAACAGACATGAAGATCAGCAGGGCGCCGAACAGGGGGTAGAAGCGGCCAATGATTTTGTCTACCGGTACGATAGTCGCGATGATGTAGTAAGCGAAGATAATCACGACCATAGTAGTCATAGTGACACTGAAATCAGTCTGTTCGTTGATTAGGTTAGTGATCATGCCTGCAGGCGCAGAAACAAATACCACGCCAACCAGTAGCAGCAGAACAATGGCAAAGATGTTCATAAAGTGTTTTGCGCCATTGCCCAGGTAGCGGCCGGTAATGGTTGGAACCGAAGCACCACCGTTACGGACAGACAGCATGCCTGAGAAGTAATCGTGAGTTGCACCGGCAAAGATGCAGCCAACCACAATCCACAACATCGCCGCAGGGCCGTACAGGGCACCCATGATTGGACCAAAAATCGGACCAACACCGGCAATATTCAGTAGTTGTACCAGGTACACTTTTTTGGTGGACATAGGTACGTAGTCGACACCATCAGTTTTGGTGTGGGCAGGGGTTTGGCGTTTTTCATTGATGCCGAAAACTTTTTCGACAAATGCGCCGTAGATAAAGTAGCCGCCGATTAGGGCTGCAACACAGGTGAGAAACCAAATCATAGCTTTCGTCCTTCAGGTATTTTTTTAAGTCAGGGTGGATATTACGCCGGGTAGATGCCAGCGGCATTCGCTTTTGGCGTGAGTGGTCGTATACGGAGTTGAGTGGTAAATGACTCCATTGAGTGGTTTTTCACCGAAATGAGTGGCGAGGGGGTTGCGCACAGGTGTTATAGTTAAAGGCAGGCCAGCAGATTAAACAAAGAAGGTAACGAGATGAAATGGCTGAAGATTGCTTTAGCAGTGGGCGTGCTCAGCGGTTGCAGCGCGACTCCCCAGCAGATGGCGCAGCAGGGCGACTGGTACCAGATCGGTTATCAGGACGGCGTCAGTGGTCACACCCGGCGCAGCTACAGCAAGCTGGCTGAACTGGGCGATGTTGATCAAGCCGATTACGATCAGGGTTATACCAAGGGGGTGAGTGAATACTGTAACCCGGACTTTGCCTATCAGATGGGCTTGTCCGGCATGCATTACGAAGGGGTGTGTGAGGGAACTGAGCAGGCACAAAAATTTCGCATGGAGTGGCAAAGAGGCTGGAACCAGTATAAAAACTGATCCCAGCCGCCATGGCTAGGGTTTGCTTTGCCAATCTTGAACCGATTTGCGTAAGAACCCACCCTGCTGTTTGAGTTGCTCGCGGGCAGCCTCAGCATCCAGACCGGTCAATATCATCAGGATAGCCGGTTTGACATCATAATCGGTCTGGCGCAGCGTATTGACCGCGGTGCGCTGGTCACAATCGGTCGCCTGCATTACGATACGCGCGGCCCGGGCGATCAGTTTTTCATTGGTGGCTTTTACGTCCACCATCAGGTTCTGATAACTTTTGCCCAATCGAATCATGCTGGCAGTCGTCAGCATATTCAGCACCAACTTCTGCGCCGTACCCGATTTCAAGCGTGTTGACCCTGTCAGCGCTTCCGGGCCGACAACCGGACTGATGGCAATCTGAGCGGCTTCTGCAATAGCGGAGTCAGGGTTGCAAGAGAGGGCAACGGTAGTTGCGCCGATCGCATTGGCGTATTCCAGCGCGCCGATGACGTAAGGTGTACGGCCACTTGCCGCAATACCAACGACCACGTCTTTAGCACTGAAATCAATGCGTTTTAAGTCCTCAACACCAAATTCAGGTGAATCTTCTGCACCCTCTTTGGCTTTAAGTATCGCTTCAGGGCCTCCGGCAATCAGGCCGATGACCATTTTATCTGACACGCCGAAGGTCGGTGGGCACTCGGACGCATCAAGTATTCCGAGTCGGCCACTTGTGCCAGCCCCCATGTAAATTAGGCGACCACCTTGTTTAAATGCTGCTGTGATTTTATCGACGGCTTGCGCGACTTCCGGTAGTACTTTCTCTACCGCTAATGGGACCTGCTTGTCCTGTTGGTTGATCCGTTTAACGATTTCGAGAGACGGCAGCAAGTCGATATCCATGGTGTCTGGGTTTCGTCCCTCAGACACTAAATGAGATAGGGCTGAAATGAGCGCATCGTTAGTCATAATTGTCCTTATTTATCCGCAAAGTACATCACACCGAGCGAAGCCAGCTTACTGGCTCCGGTGACTTCGGGCAAATTGCTTGGCAAATTGTGAACACGGCGATAAGCCAGCCAAGCAAAAGCCATCGCTTCCATGTAGTCGTTGTCGACGCCTTTGTCGCTTGTCGGCGCGACTGTCCAGTTTGGCAGCAGAGCAGCAAGTCTTTCCATCACCAGTGGGTTTCTTGCTCCTCCGCCGCAAACCAGCAATTCAGGTGCAGGACCAAAGGTATAACGTTGAACTTCGTTGGCGATCGTCTGCGCAGTATATTCACACAGAGTGCGTTGCACATCGTCTGCGGGTAAGTCGAACTGGCTCAAATGGTGATCTAACCAAGGCAAGTTGAACAGCTCTCTTCCGGTGCTTTTAGGCGCTGGCTCGGCGAGATAGCGTTCGTTCATCAATTGTGTCAGCAGGTCGAGGTTCACGTTGCCTTTTTTCGCAAACTCAGCGTCTTTATCGTATTGGTTTCCTGTGTGGCGTAAACACCAGCTGTCCATCAGCATATTACCTGGTCCGGTATCGTAGCCGAGCACCCTTTGCTCCGGTCGAATCACCGAAATATTGGCGATGCCCCCAATGTTTAGGACGACCACGCTCGAATTCTGAGAGTGGAAAATGGTTTGGTGGAACGCGGGTACCAAAGGCGCTCCTTGGCCGCCCAGCGCGATATCTTTGCGGCGAAAATCAGCAATGGTATCGATACCTGTTTTTGTAGCGATGATGTTGGCATCGCCGATCTGCATGGTAAACGGGGTATTGCCTTGCGGCTGGTGGTAGACCGTTTGGCCATGATTACCAATTGCGCGTATTTGCTCTGCGGTATAGCCAGACTTGTCCAACAACTGGTTTACCGCATCCGCAAATAAATGGCCAAGTAGATGGTCCAGTTCGCCAATTTCGATCACATTCGTTTGCTGGCCAATGCATACATCAAGCAGTCGCTGCTTCAATGACTCCGGCATTGGAAATTCATCGTGCGCGATTAACGACGGTTGGTCGCCGTCAAAAACCAATAAGGCAGTGTCTACACTGTCCATGCTGGTTCCGGACATTACACCGATATACAGCTCTTGAGTCATGTTCATTCTCCTGATAATTGGCTCGCCAGAAGGGTCGCGCCGTCTAGTGCAGTTCCCTGCGGTACAATACAGCGAGTCTGCCATTGGTTTGCAAGCTTAGGCTGGTAGTATTGACCTAGGCTACCGAGAAATACGATAGCTAACTCATTATTTTCACAGCAATCTTTTACAAGAGACTCGATATGTTCGACGCCTCGGCGAATGATGGTTTGGGCCACTACACAACCTTGATTGGCGCTGTCAGATACCGCTGGCGCAAGCTGCGCATAACGTGTGGCGTTTGCCGTTTTGACCCAATTTAAAACCTCTAAACGGTGTGAGCCTACTGTTAAGCGAATAACATCGGCCAAAGTGTTGGACTGGCCTACATCTATTGAGTGAATCAAAGCGCGAACCGCTTCAAACCCCAGCCAGGCGCCACCGCCTTGATCGCCGATAGGGAAGCCCCACCCGCCAATCAAAGCGACGCTATTATCTGGGTTCAATCGAGTCGCAACGGTGCCAGTACCAATCGCGATGCAGTTTACCGCGTTTCCATTCGCCGCGCCTGCCAAACTGATGTGCGCATCAGTTGTAACCAAGCGATTTGGAAATGATGACAGTGCACTATCGAGCTGTTGTTTTAGCTCGCTATGACTTGCGCCAGCCACGCCGGCTACCAACATGCATTGAGCAGGCGAAAGCTGATGTTGTCGCAGCATTTGTTGTACACCGCTGACGATAGTTTGTATTCCTTGCTTACCCTGTTGGGTTAATGAGGAAGGGCCAGTCGTCAGTGTGCTGACATGTTCAGCACCGTTGTGACACGCAAGCGTTAATTGAATGGCGGTCTTAGTGCCACCGCCATCAACCGCTAAGTAATGGGTAATCATTCTTTCACAGTCTGTAGTTGGTTCTGTTCTTGCTCCTGCGCTTTACCCAATAAACACACCAATGTCGACACGGCAGTACCGATACAGAGCTGGTAAGGGAACGCAAGTCTCACGCCCACCCAGTCAGGGTGGATCACTCCCATCACGCTGTCCCAAATATACGCTTGAAGCAGTAATGTCGTGAGGAAGCCCGAAAGCAGTGCCATCGCCACAGAGGACTCACTGCCACGGTTGGTGAAGATAGCGGTAAAGTAAACCCCCAGCAGACCGGTGTAGGCAAACACCATCACACTCAGTGCGAAAGACAGTAGCGGCATATCTGTGTACTGCTGCCAGTAGTAGCAGAGTATCGCCATGCTGCCCAGAGCGAGTGCGGCAGCAGCCATACCGAATCGGCCCGCTGTGACATAATGAAGCTCAGCTTGCTTGCCGCTGCGGGTTTCTTTCCATGGACGGTAAATGTCCTGAATCGCCACCGATGACATCGAGTTCAAACCAGAGTTTAGAGTTGAAAGCGCCGCGGCAACCACACCGACAGTAACCAAACCACGCAAGCCTGCAGGCATTTCGTTCAGGACGTAGTACATAAAGATAGTGACATTTTCACCGTTGAAGCTTTGTATGACTTCTTTGTTGCCGCCACCCATCAATTCTGGACGTTGATAGAAGATGTACAACAGCAGACCAATCGACATAAAGATCAGCACAACTGGGATTGAGTAGAGGATGGAATTGATCATCGCTCTTGAGCCTTGTTTGGCATCTTTACATGTCAGGACCCGTTGAGTCATGTCCTGATCGAGGCCAAATGCTCCGATGTTTAAGAGTACGAAACCGGTAATGCACGCCCAGAAGCTAAAAGTACCCGCTGGACCAAAATCAAGACTGAAATCCAGTAACGTCAATTTTGATTGTTGGTCACCACCTGGATTTTGTAGTGCGTTGACGATTAGTCCCATATCCGCAGGGATCTGGCCAAGCAGGTAGATGATAACCGCAATCGCTGCACCAACGTAGACGATAAGCTGAATCAGATCACTCCAGATGACAGAACGAATGCCGCCCATGTAGGTATAAGCTAAGCCCACTGCAACAAGGATCACTACGGAAGTAATCACACTTTCTGGTTCAATATTGGTGAACAAAATCATCGAAACGGCAATCGCAGCCATGTATAGACGAGAACCAGAGGCGAATACCCGGCCGATAAGGTACATACTGCCCGCGCGACGTTTAGTTTTATTGCCAAAGCGCACTTGCAGCAGCTCGTATACGGTCGAGACTTTGTTTTCATAGAAGCGAGGGATTAGTACCCAAGCAACGAATAGCGCACCGATAATCCCACCGATGTTTGTCGCAAGGTAAGTTAAGTTGCCACGATAGCTCGATTCTGGCCCGCCTAGAAAGGTTGCAGCAGATTGTGAGGTAGCCAGAACAGAAACCGCAACGACCCACATCGGCATGCTATTACCGCCTAAGAAGTAGTCTTTGGTCGTGGTGATTTTCGTCCGGCTGAAGTACCAACCGGTATAGATGATGATAGCGAAATAGATCGCAAACACCGTCCAGTCAAGTGAGGTAAACAGGGTATTCATAGCAACTCCTTAGCATGACTATATTATTGTCGTTTTGTATAGAGTGGCGCTATGAATAGCGGTTAGCAAAAACCTATTCCTTGCTGGAATAATCACCAGTTGGATTGTGTGAGCGGAGTATCAGAGTTCTGCTATTTTTATTCCAAATAAGATAAGGTGAAGGAATACTTATTCCAACATTAAACTGAAATTCGTTACACTCTAACTATTCCTAATACAGTTTACGATTACTTCGACGAGGCGACTGGCTATGAAAGGGTTGGCAAAAGTGAAAGCATTATTGCCCAAGCTTTCTCCATCTGACGCGAAAATTGGTCAATACTTGCTGGATCATCCACAGCAAGTTAAGAAAAGCTCGTCACCAGAACTAGCCAAAGCGATCGGTGTCAGTCAGTCGACGATTGTAAAATTCAGCCAGAAGATCGGTTATCACGGTTTTTCTGAAATGAAGCTCAAGCTGTATGAGAGTGAACTTGCCTATCAGCCCGTTTCGCGCAAAATGATTCATGGTTCAATTACCCGTAATGACCTTCCTGATCTGGTGATGGAAAAATTGCTTGCCAGTAAGCACCAATCATTAGAACGCACCGTAATCCTCAATGACGGCGAACAGGTACAAAACGCTGCCCAGTATTTGCATTTGGCGGAAAAGATTCAGGTCGCAGGTGTTGGTGCTTCTTCGCTGGTAGCGAAAGACCTCGCGTTCAAGCTGATGAAAATTGGTCACGCGGTACACGCCGAACACGATACTCATGTGCAGATTGCCAACGCATCTGCCCTGAGCAACAAAGATGTCCTGGTCGCCTTGTCTTATTCAGGGCGTAGTCAAGAAGTGATTAAAATTGCACAGTTGGCACGAAGCAAAGGCGCTAAGGTGATTACCGTCAGCCAGTTTGCGCCGACGCCTCTGGACAAATATGCGGATATCAAACTGATCAGCGCAGCCGATGAAGAACAGATTCGTAGCTCGTCGATAACAGCGCGTGACAGTCAATTGATGATTACCGATTTACTCTTCATTGCATTGACTCAGCGAGAAGAGCAGGCTGACCAGTTAATTGAACAAAGTAAGTCCGCGGTGGCGGCGTTAAAACAATAGCATAGAAATAATGAAGGAAACCTTATGGGACCGTTGTGGCTAGACGTGGAAGGCTGTGAGCTAAGCGTAGAAGATAAAGAAATTCTAGAGCACCCGACCGTGGGAGGGGTGATCCTGTTTGCCCGCAACTACCATGACAGCGAGCAGTTACTGGCTTTGAACCAGGCTATTCGCCAGGCGGCAAAGCGTCCGCTGTTAATTGGCGTCGACCAGGAAGGCGGACGGGTGCAAAGGTTCAGAGATGGTTTCAGTCTGATCCCGGCCGCACAGCAGTATGCTCAGTATGATAATGGCGAGCAGCTGGCGCAGCAGGCTGGCTGGTTAATGGCCGCGGAGCTGATTGCCCATGATATCGACCTCAGCTTTGCACCTGTATTGGACAAAGGCCATGACTGCCGGGCGATAGGCAACCGCGCCTTTGCGGATAACGTCACCGACATCATACGCCTGAGCAGCGCATTCATGCATGGCATGAAAAGTGTCGGTATGGCGACCACGGGGAAACATTTTCCCGGCCACGGTGGCGTGATTGCCGACTCGCACCTTGAGACGCCTTTCGATGACAGAGACGATATTTTTACTACTGACATGCAGATATTTCGCGCTCAGATTGAAGCGGGCAGCCTGGATGCGGTGATGCCGGCTCACGTGGTTTACCCCCATTATGATCCCAATCCCGCCAGTGGTTCGCCTTTCTGGCTGAAACAGGTATTGCGCCAGCAGCTTGGTTTCAGCGGGATTATCTTCTCAGATGATCTGACTATGGAAGGGGCCGCGGTGATGGGCAGTGCGGCCGAGCGCGCAAAGCAGGCTCTGAATGCCGGGTGTGATATGTTGTTGGTGTGTAATCAGCGCTGCGCTCAGGAACAGGTTCTGGACGCGCTGCCGATCACGCAAGTCGGTCAGGCAACCGCGTTACTCAAACGGCAGCAGTTTAGCCTGTCGCAGCTCACCCGCAGTGCGGAGTGGCGTTCAGCCAGACAAGCGTTGGCGCCTTTGGTGGAACAGGGGTAGCTCGATAAACGATCAGAGTAAAGGCTGCTTAGTGGAAGCCAAGCAGCTCTTTGAGGGTTTTCAGGTAGCGGCGGCTGACCGGAATTGGGTGGTCGCTTAAGGTAATGATCTCGGCCAGACCGTTTTCCATCAGCTTAATTTCTTTGATCGCTTTGATATTGACCAGGTACTGTCGATGGCAGCGCACCAGTGGCGTTTTCTCTTCCAGTGTTTTCAGCGTCAGTTGGCTGGTGGCCGTCTGGTCATGAGTTTTGACCTGGACCCCGGCAATATCACTGTAAGCACACTCAATGTCCTGGGTGGCGATAATCATAATCCGGTTATGGCCGATGCAGGGTACCTGATCCAGTGAGCTGGGGGCGAGCACAGTCAGATCCGGTCCGGCGGCAAGTTCGCTTTTCACCAGTCTTTGTACCGTCTTTGCCAGCCGTTTTTCATCGACAGGTTTGAGCAGGTAGTCAAAGGCATTATCTTCAAAGGCCTGAACGGCATATTGGTCGTAAGCGGTGACAAAAACGATTTTCGGCATCGAATCCGGATCGAGCATCGCCAGAATTTCAATGCCGGTGATTTGCGGCATCTGGATGTCGAGAAACACCACCTGGGGTTTCAGTTGATTGATCTTTTTCAATGCCTCGACGGCATTGCTGGCCTGATCGATAACCTCGATCTGTCCGGTCTCTTCCAGTAACTCAGTCAGTTCTTCGCGCGCAAATTGCTCGTCATCGACGACCAGGGCTGTCAGCATTTCCTTAATCCTTAATTGGGAATGATAAAGCTCATTTTGGTGTATTGGTTTTTCAGGACTTCAATGTGTAGTGCGGCTACCGCGCCAAACTGATTAGTCAGGCGTTTATCGACGATCTGCATACCCAGTCCGGAGTGTTCGTCCTTAGGTTTACTATAGCTGCCGGCATTGTCCTCTACCGTAATTCGATAACCATCCGCGACAGGCTGACTGTATATACTGATTTTCCCGCCGGTCAGCAACTGAGAAATACCGTGCTTTATCGCATTTTCGACCAAGGGTTGTAGAGTGAAGCTGGGGAGTTCCCGTTTTAGTAGGGAATCATCGATGTTGATCTCCACTTCAAGCCGGTCGGTAAAGCGGGCTTTTTCGATGGTCAGGTAGGAGTTGACGTGTTCCAGCTCCTCTTGCAGTGTCACGGTTTCGATATTCTGCTTCAGGTTACTGCGGAAAAACTGCGACAGGTGCTGGATCAGTTCACGGGCTTTCTGTGGATCCCGCCGGACCACCGCACTGATGGTGTTGAGGGCGTTGAACAGGAAATGCGGGTTGACCTGAGCGTGCAGCAGTTTAATTTCGACCTGGGCTAACAGGGACTGTTTCTGCTGATAGTCGCCATAGAGGATCTGGCTGGCCAGTAACTGGGCGATACCCTCCGCCATCGACATGTTGATGGTCGAAAACAGTTTCCGCTTCGGCTCGTACAGTTTTATGGTACCAATCACCCGGTCCCCGGCACGAAGAGGGATGATCAATGCAGAACCGAGTTTACATTTCGGCGAGATCGAGCATTGATAGGGGCGTTCTTTTCCGTCCAGATAAATAATGACGTTGTGTTGTATGGCGTCGATGGTGCTTTGCGACGAGATCGGGGTTTCCGGTTTGTGGTGGTCATCACCAATGCCGACGAAGGCCAGAATTTTTTCCTGATCGGTAATGGCGACCGCGCCAACGTTAGTCTCCTCGTAGACGATTCTGGCGATTTTATCGGCGTTCTGGCTGTTGAAACCGGTTGCGAGTATCCCGACCGAGCGCTCGGCAATATTCAGCGCCCGGCGCGAGAAGGTGGCCGAATACTCTTCAAAAATGGTTTTCCTGTCCTGCAGTATGCTCATAAACAGCGCTGCACCAACCGAATTAGCGATGATCATTGGCGCGGCGATGGCCGAAACCAGGGTATAGGCCTGATCAAACGGTTTGGCGACGAGCAGAATAATCAGCATCTGCACCACTTCGGCAACAAACGTGACGGCAAACACCGCACTGGGGTTGAACAGCTTGACGCCTTTACCCTGACGCATCAGGTGGGCATGCATCAGCCCGCCAATCAGCCCTTCTGCAGTGGTGGAAATCGCGCAGGCCAGATCGGTGAAGCCGCCCAATGAATAGCGGTGCAGGCCGCCGGTCAGTCCCACCAGAGTGCCGACAACCGGCCCACCGAATAAGCCGCCCATGACCGCGCCAATTGCTCGGGTGTTGGCTATCGCATCATTGATCTGTAAGCCAAAATAAGTGCCCATGATGCAAAACAGTGAAAACAGCACGTAAACGATGATCTTATGACTTAAGCGGCCAGAGATACTGAGCAGAGGTAGGAAAATCGGCGTTTTACTCAGCATATAAGCCAGTACCAGATAGACGCTCATTTGTTGCAGCAGAGAAGAGACAAGATCCATAACGCTTTCCGATGGCGGTGACATCCCCATTTTAGGTAAGTTATGCTGCTGATAACAGCGGTTATGCGGCAATTTAGCCAAATAGAGTATGAAACTCTTTGTGTAAATATTTATTTACATCAAATGTTTCTTTATTTTTACACTTGATTTTGTTTTTGTAGCTGTTAATTTGTTGGCTATAGAGAGGGGAGCCCAAGATCACCTCTAGGTGTAAAAAATAAAATACAGGTCGAGTCATGCAAAAAAGTGAATTGAGTAATATTAATATCAGTGATGAACAGGTACTGATCACTCCGGACGAGTTGAAAGCGAAGCTGCCTCTTAGTGACAAAGCGCGCCGCTTTATCCAAGAATCCCGTCAGACCATTGCCAACATCATTCATAAGAAAGATCACCGTTTACTGGTGGTTTGTGGCCCATGTTCAATTCACGATGTCGACGCAGCCAAAGAATACGCCAAACGTCTTAAGGCCCTGTCTGAGCAGCTCAGTGATCAATTATACATTGTAATGCGGGTGTACTTCGAAAAACCGCGTACCACGGTAGGCTGGAAAGGCCTGATCAACGACCCGCACCTGGATGGCAGCTTTGATATTGAGCACGGTCTGCATGTCGGACGTGATCTGCTGGTTGAACTGGCTGAAATGGAAATCCCGCTGGCGACGGAAGCGTTAGATCCTATCAGCCCGCAATACCTGGCAGACACTTTTAGCTGGGCCGCGATTGGTGCCCGTACCACCGAATCGCAAACACACCGTGAAATGGCAAGTGGTCTGTCGATGCCTATCGGTTTCAAAAACGGCACAGACGGCAGCCTGTCGACGGCGATCAACGCGATGCAGGCCGCGTCATCCAGCCACCGTTTTATGGGTATCAACCGTGAAGGTCAAGTGGCACTGCTGACCACCCAGGGCAATTCTAATGGTCACGTGATCCTGCGTGGTGGTAAACAGACCAACTACGATTCAGTTTCGGTAGCGGAATGTGAGGAAGAGCTGGGTAAAGTCGGGCTGGATTCGGCATTGATGGTCGATTGTAGCCACGCTAACTCTCGCAAAGATTACCGCCGTCAGCCGCTGGTGGCAGAAGATGTGATTCATCAGATTCGTGAAGGAAACAAGTCGATCATCGGCCTGATGATCGAAAGTCATCTCAATGAAGGAAACCAGTCTTCAGATTTAGCGATTTCTGAGATGCAATACGGCGTCTCTATCACCGATGCCTGTATCAATTGGGATTCGACTGAGGCACTATTACGTCATGCTCATCAAGAGCTGGTGCCGTTTTTAGAGAACCGGCTGAAAGGTTAATGGAAAGGGAAGTCGAATGGCTGTAGAACTCAATCAATTGCGCGACCAGATAGATTCAGTCGATAAACAGATGTTAGAGCTGTTGTCGCAACGTCTGGCCCTGGTGGAAAAAGTCGGAGAAGTGAAAAGTGAGCATGGATTGCCTATCTATGCGCCTGACCGGGAGGCGGCGATGCTGGCTTCCCGTCGTGCTGAAGCGGAAAAGATCGGTGTACCACCACAATTAATTGAAGATATTTTGCGTCGCACTATGCGTGAATCCTACGCCAGTGAGAAAGATTCCGGCTTCAAATGCCTCAAGCCTGAGCTCGGCCCGGTGGTGATCGTCGGCGGTCACGGTCAACTGGGTGGCCTGTTTGCCCGCATGTTCCGCTTGTCTGGTTACCAGGTCAGAATCCTGGGCAGCCAGGACTGGGACAATGCCGAGCAGATTCTGGCCGGGGCGGGACTGGTCATGGTGTCTGTCCCTATCCATCTGACTGAACAGGTTATCGCCAAACTGGGTAAGTTGCCGCAGCAGTGCATCTTGTGTGACCTGACCTCCATTAAGTCTAAGCCGCTACAAGCCATGTTAGCGACCCATTCGGGTCCAGTGGTCGGACTGCACCCGATGTTCGGCCCGGATGTACCTAGCCTGGCCAAGCAGGTGATTATTCATTGTGAAGGGCGTGGTGGCGAGCAGTACCAGTGGCTGCTGCAACAGTTTGCCATTTGGGGTGCCAGCTTGTGCCCGATTAATGCGGAAGATCACGACCACGGTATGACTCTGATCCAGGCGCTACGTCACTTCACTTCATTCGCTTACGGCCTTCATCTGAGCAAAGAGAATCCGAGCCTGGATACTTTGCTCAGCCTGAGTTCGCCTATCTACCGGCTGGAGCTGGCGATGGTCGGGCGGTTGTTTGCCCAGGATCCTAACCTGTATGGTGATATTATTCTGTCGTCACAAGAGAACGTTGAGATGATCCGTCGCTTCCATAGCTGTTTTGGCAATGCGTTGCAGCTATTGGAAAGTGGTGATAAACAGGCATTTATCGAGCAGTTTAACTCGGTCAGCGAGTGGTTTGGTCAGTATTCTGAGCAGTTTATGCGGGAGAGCCAGAACTTGCTTAAGCAGGCCAACGATTCCATCCATCGCGGTTAACGCTGGCAGCTTCTGCTCACTTCGGGCTTGATTGATTGTCTAAGGCACTGACGGGTTCAGTGCCTTTTTTGTGGTCATAATGGCGCGGAGCAATCAGCTATGATCACCAAGGTCGGAGAGATATTCAATATTACGGTGCAGTAGGGCATCGTCGCCAACATTCAGCTCAACCAGGCGCTTAAGGTGGCTGATGCTGTCGATATCGATATGGTCGATGCTGACCCGCAACACTTGTGATCCCACGTCGACCAGCCGAGCGCTGAGATCAATTTCAATGTCGCTGCCCGGCAGAATAAAAGAGATGAATGCCGGATGCTCAGGATCCAGATTGGCGCAGTCCGCGTCGCTATAAAGCAATAAACCATGCATCGACAGATCCTGCACGTGGCAGGCTAGCTGATGTTCCCCTTGAGTCAGAGTGGCAGGGGCTCGATAGACAATGCGGGAAAAGCGGCGGCGCTCAGGCATGATGATACTCGCTCTGCTGAATATTCCATTAGAGATGTACTGTGAAGCCTAGCAGAAATCTGCCTTAAGACTGAGGGTTAGCTCCTGAAATGCCTAACTTTTCGAACTGTGATTGATAAAACGCCGGGTAGATCAAAAAAGGCCGCCCAAAGGCGGCCTGACACATAAAACTAGACAGAGCTTATTTAGTAATACGCTTGTACTTGATGCGGTGTGGTTCTGCCGCTTCAGGCCCAAGGGTTTTCTTCAGCCAGTCCATGTATTCGGTGTAGTTCCCTTCGTAGAAGTTCACCTGACCTTCGTCACGGTAGTCGATGATGTGAGTCGCGATACGATCCAGGAACCATCGGTCGTGCGAGATAACCATGGCACAGCCCGGGAATTCCAGCAGCGCTTCTTCCAGTGCACGCAGAGTTTCTACGTCCAGGTCGTTGGTTGGTTCGTCGAGCAGCAGAACGTTGCCGCCAGCTTTCAGCAGCTTCGCCAGGTGGACACGGTTACGCTCACCACCAGACAGTTCGCCGATCACTTTCTGTTGATCGGAGCCTTTGAAGTTAAAGCGAGAGCAGTAGGCGCGCGCCGGAATTTCAAAGTTGTTGATCTTGATGATGTCGGCACCTTCGGAAATCTCCTGGAAGACGCTGTTCTTGTCGTTCATTGAATCACGGAACTGATCCACAGACGCCAGTTTCACGGTATCGCCCATCTCAATACTGCCCGAGTCAGGCTGTTCCACGCCACTCAGCATCTTGAACAGGGTTGATTTACCGGCACCGTTAGCACCGATGATGCCGACGATGGCACCTTTTGGCATACTGAACGACAGATCATCAATCAGCACGCGACCGTCAAATGATTTGCTCAGGTTCTTCACTTCGAGCACTTTGTCACCCAGGCGCTCACCTGGCGGGATGAACAGCTCGTTGGTTTCGTTACGTTTCTGGTGATCAGAGCTTTGCAGTTCTTCAAAACGAGCCATACGCGCTTTAGATTTCGCCTGGCGGCCTTTTGGATTCTGACGAACCCATTCCAGCTCTTTCTCGATGGTTTTCTGGCGAGCTTTTTCCTGCGACGCTTCTTGTTGCAGACGGGCGTCTTTCTGCTCCAGCCATGAGGTGTAGTTACCCTGCCATGGGATACCTTCACCACGGTCCAGTTCCAGAATCCAGCCAGCGGCGTTATCCAGGAAGTAACGGTCGTGGGTAATCGCCACTACGGTACCGGTGTAATCCACCAGGAAGCGTTCCAGCCACGCAACGGATTCAGCATCCAGGTGGTTGGTCGGTTCGTCCAGCAGCAGCATGTCTGGTTTTTCCAGCAGCAGGCGACAAATGGCCACGCGGCGTCGTTCACCACCGGACAGGTTGGCGATTTTCTGATCCCATTCAGGCAGGCGAAGGGCATCTGCGGCGCGTTCCAGTGCATTGTCCAGATTATGGCCGTCTTTGGCCTGGATCAGCGCTTCCAGTTCACCTTGCTCTTTAGCCAAGGCATCAAAATCGGCATCCGGCTCAGCATATGCGGCGTATACGGCATCAAGACGCTTCAGGGCACCGGCAACATCAGAGACGGCTTCTTCCACCACCTCACGTACGGTTTTGCTCTCATCCAGCACCGGTTCCTGCGGCAAATAGCCCACATTCAAGCCGGGTTGAGGACGGGCTTCACCATCGATATCAGTATCAATGCCTGCCATGATGCGCAGCAGGGTCGATTTACCTGCGCCGTTTAGACCAAGTACCCCGATTTTCGCTCCAGGGAAGAAGCTCAGTGAGATGTCTTTAAGGATCTGCCGCTTCGGTGGCACAATCTTGCTCACCCGCGACATGGTATATACGTATTCAGCCATTGCCGGATCGTTCCTAAACAGTAAAAGAAGTAACGCTGCATTCTATACCAATCGCAGCGGTTTTGTTACCCGCCCGGCAGCGATTCCCTTGCATTGATTTGTGTTGAGCAAGTTGTAAGCAAGGCTGACAGGGAATGGTCAGCTAAGTCACGCTGTGGTGAATTATTTGTGATTTTCTCCGTAAGACTTTGCAACCTTGCTTACAATTAGCATTAATAGGAGTCCCGATAAATAATTCGTTCAGGATGTGACGAGATGACGCAACTGTTTTCAAAATTGCCGTCCCGCTGGCTTGCCAGCGTATGTGCCTTGACCTGCGGCAGCGTGTATTCTTTATCTGTGTCCGCGGCAGATCTTCATTCTCAGCGTGAATGGTACGACCAAGCCCAGCAGATGCTCGACGATCGCCAGTTGGACGCCTATCAGGCACTGCGAGACAAATTATCAGATTACAGCCTGACGCCTTATCTGGACTACCGAATATTTATTCTCGAGCTAGCCGAAAAATCCCCCCAGCAGGTTGAACAGTTTATCAGCCAATACAGTGAGTTGCCGTTTTCCAACCGCATTCGGGCACCGTACCTGCAGCAACTGGCCAGCAACCAGCAGTGGCAGAAGCTACTGCAGTTTCAGACCGCAGAGCCGAGAGGTGAGGTCTATCAGTGTCTCTACTATCGGGCGCAGCTGGAAACCGGACAGACAGAGTCCGCCTTTAAAGGGGCTAAGAAGCTATGGCTGAGCGGGCAAAGTATCGCTGACGAGTGCGATCCGCTGTTTAAAGCACTGGACCAAGCCGGACAGAAATCAGATAACCTGATCATTGAGCGAATGTTGCTGGCATTTGACAGCCGCAATATCAGTTTGATGAGTTATCTCAGCAAGCAGTTAAAAGGCAAAAAAGCCAAGCAGACCGCTGAGAGTATGTTAGCGCTGGCGCGTAAACCAGACAGTGTCGTTAAGTTTGCCAAATCGCAGCCAGCCAATCGTATCAGTCGTATGCAGGCGCAATATGCGCTGGAAAAACTGGCCAGACAAGATGCAGATAAAGCCAGAAAAGCCCTCGAACCGGTTGGCAGGGCGCTCGAATTTGAGCCCGCCCAATCTAAGCCACTGGCTGACTATATTGCCGGCTATCTATTTGATGCGGAAAACGCAAACAGCATTGCCTGGCGAGATCAAACCATTGCTCAGTCCAGCAGTGTAGCGCTGATCGAGCGTCGGGTGCGTCTGGCTATTCAGCAGGCCGATTGGTCTGATGTAGCCAAATGGATTAACCGACTGCCCGAGCAGGCCAGAAGCAACCTACGTTGGCAGTACTGGCTGGGGCGCAGCGAACTCAATTCGGGCAAGCGCGGTCAGGGAGTACAGCGGCTGGAAGCGCTGTTAGGACAGCGTAATTTCTATAGTGTAGCGGCAGCAACGGAAGTAGGACGCTCGGTGGTATATCCGACCACTACGGTGAGTTTGAAGAGAGAACAGCTCAAGCCCTATCAAGCCAGCTTAAGCCGAATTGCCGAGTTGATTGCCCGTGATAAAATTGCAGCGGCTAAAAGTGAATGGTACTGGTTACTGCAGCGGGTTCCCGCCAGCGAACGCGAGATGTTAGCGGCCTATGCTGCGGTTAAGCGCTGGCACCACCTGACCGTGACGGCCAGTATTCAGGCTAAAATGTGGGACAACTTGGAAATGCGTTTCCCCATTGCGCATAAATGGTGGTTTAACTTCTACGGCGAAAAGCATGGTATTAGCCCGGTTACTTTAATGTCGCTGGCCAGACAGGAGAGTGCGCTGGATGTGGAAGCCCAGTCACCGGTCGGAGCCAGAGGCATTATGCAGATCATGCCTTCAACGGCAAAATATACCGCCAAGAAATTTAACCTCAGCTATGAGGGGGCCGATGATCTGTACGAGATTGGCAAAAATATCGAAATTGGCAGCCAGTACTTCAGCAGTCTGCTCAAGCAGTACGACAATAACCGCATCTTTGCCCTGGCGGCCTATAATGCTGGCCCTCACCGGGTAAAACGGTGGCGCGAAGCCAGCGCAGAAAAGCTGGATGCTTATGCCTTCATCGAAGCGATACCGTTTCGTGAAACGCGGGGCTATGTACAAAATATCCTGATGTTTGAAACCTACTATCGTGATTTGATGGGGGTAGATGGTGCCTTTTTGACCGAAGCGGAAGTACGGACAAAATATTGATTACATTCAACGTGCAAGGCCCTACAATCTAGCCATCTCTATCTGTCGGGGAAAGGAAATGTCGACCCAACCAGAATATAGCGATTGGCAACAGATACTCGATTTGGTTGCCGGCGCGGCCGAAACGGGTGAGCATGAATTGTTGCTGACTATGCTGATGACACCGGATGAACGTAGCGCTATGGTCGCGCGAGTTAATATTGTCTGTGAGTTGTTGAAAGGTGAGTTGTCGCAGCGTCAGATCAGCCAGATGCTGGGCGTAGGTGTCGCTACCATCACACGTGGCTCTAATGAATTGAAAGCCAGAACAGATCAGGAAAAGCAGCAGATTGCCCAGTTATTAATGATGGATTCGCCGTCACAGCGCGACGGCGAATAAGCGCTGTTACAGGTTGGCTGGAAAGTGGTCAGGGTTGCTAAACGGGATCAGGGCCAGGATCAGTGCCTGATGGTAGACCGAGCTGCGCGTCAGCTGATGATCGGTCAGCAAACCAATCGCGCCACCTTTCTGTTTAATATTCTGCGTACCGAACACTTCATCCATCACATCACCTAATTCATTGGCATCCGCCAGTTTCTCAACCACTTCTGGTGGCAACATGACACTGGCCGAGCGTGACTGGCCGCGATGAGTCGAAGACTCAATCACCATCCAGGCGAAAGTCACATCAGCTTCTATACCGGCTTCCAGACCGACATAAAAGTCCGCCCCCGGCTTTTGTTGTTTCGCATTGGCTACCCGGTTGCGCGCTCCCTGATAAGTTTCCTGATCGGACATCGGTTGATCGGCGACACCGCTCGGTACGCTAACCCCTTCAAACTGCCAGTTGACCTCTGGAAAAGCGGTACAGAACGCGCTTTCCACCGCGTTGATTTTGGCCGGGTTAAGCGACGCGACAATCACATGTTGAACTTGCATAGTCTTCCTTTCAAGCTGATGACTGGCTTTCGCCAGTGCTGTAAGTCGCCGGATATTATATCAGTTTCACTTGAGTGGGTTTGACGTTTTCACTCGGGTAGCAGCCCAGCACCTTAAGGTGTTGAGTTAGCTTGGTCAGTTCAGCGATCGCCTGCTGCATCTCCTCTGAGGCAAGATGGGCTTCCAGATCAACATAAAACATCTCTTCCCAAGGGTTACCCATGATCGGGCGTGACTCCAGCTTGGTCATATTGATGCCATAACGTTGCAATACCAGCAGTGTTTCTACCAGAGCACCCGCTTCCTGGGAGGTGGACATGATCAGGGTCGTCTTGGCCGGGATTTGCGGCGACACTTCCACCGGCTTGCGCGCCACGACGATAAAGCGGGTATGGTTTTCGGTCTGGTTGGCGATATTGCCCTGGATTGGCTGCAGGCCATACAGCTTGCCGCTGGTGGCATTGCCGATCGCCGCGACATCATCACGATTGAGTTGTTTGACTTTTTGCATTGCATCTGCGGTGCTGGCGCAGGATTCCAGCGTTACCCCTTTCAAGTGGCTGAGGAATTCACTGCACTGCTGGTGGGGCTGTGGGTGCGAATAAAGCGTGGTTAGCTGCTCGAGCTGGATATCGGATGTTGCCAACAGGCAGTGCTCAATCGGCAGTGTCAGTTCGCCGACGATATACAGCGTAGTGTGTTGCAACAGGTCATACACTTCGTTAATCGAGCCGGAACTGGTGTTTTCAATTGGCAGCACGCCATAGTCGGCGTGTCCGGACTCAACCGTGCTGGCTACTTGTTTAAAATGCTCGCAGTTGAGTTCGATCAGCTCCATATTCTTGCGGCTGAAAAATTCGCGACTGGCCAGGTGGGAATAGGAGCCTTTGGCTCCGAGAAAAGCGACTCTGGCGAGTGGTTTTCGACTCTGCGGATTGGCTAGGTTTTGCAGATAAGATTGCTGCAGCAACACGGAATCTTCGATGATGGTGTGGAAGATCTTAGTGATATATTGGGCGTCTAAACCGTAGCTATCGTGGCCTTTGGTGATCAGTTTGACCAGTAATTGCTGTTCACGATCGGCATCACGCACTGGTTTGGACGTTTCCACCTTGCTCTTCGCCACTTCAATACTCATCTTGCGTCGCTCAGACAGCAGACTAAGCAATTGGTCATCTAATTGGTTCAGACGCAGTCGAATCTCGTCCAGTGAGTATTGTTTATCTGTCATGAAAATTTCCTTGCTCATAAAAAAGCCTCCCTGGTGGGAGGCTTTCTGTTCGTTTTTGACCTGTTTTTCGTCAACGAGCTAGCCTCCAAAATGGCTGGCGTTAAAAAAGAAGTCAAAAAGAAACAGTGGGTTCATATTACTAGCGCGTTTAATCGGTGTCTAAACACAATAAGCAAGCGACATGGTAGCGTCAAGCAAAAAAATAGCGCCTGGCGGCGCTATCGTTGAATTTGGTCTATTCGGAAATTTCTTCCTCTTCCAGTGTCGGCTTTTCTGCTCGTCTGGCTTCAGGTTTATGACGAAGCTTATTGAGCTGTCGCTCCAGCTTTTGTTCCACTTCATTTACGGCGATATACAGATCCTCATGGGTTGCAGATGCGACCAACTGGCCTTTTGGAACGGTGATGATAGCTTCGAATTTTTTCTGTTTATTCGGTTCCTCACTGAAGCTGGCCTGACATGAAATAATGTCGACTTGCCACTTTTCCAGTTTTTTAAATTTGCTCTCGATATGAGCACGGATTGCAGAGGTGATGTCGATGTTTTTACCGGTGATGTTTACTGTCATAGTTGTTTTTCCTCTGTTGCATCCCTCATGGGTTAACTTCAGATTACTGCTTTAGTGAGGAAAAAATGTGATCTGTATCATTAATATTTGGCGTTTTTTCAAGGAGAAAACTAAATGTGATCTGTTTCAAGAACTGTCGAATCACACAGTAGAAAAAGCTTGTGATTTGTTGTCAGACCGCTAGATTGGGAAGAGTAGCACACTAAAAATCACTGGTTTTTTAGGGAATTGTTACAGCCTAAAATTCATCAGAGTTCAATTCTTGTTCAATCCCACTTTGTGATCCTTATCCGATTTTTATTCAAACCGTCGAGATTCGCTTACCTATTTTAATGGCTCAGAGAGCGGGAGTGTGACAGGTTTTTTTCTGACCACGATACGTAAACAGTCAAAAAAACCGCTGTTGGACAGCGGTTTTAGTAAATAGCAGTGGCGAGCTAAACTAGAGTCACAGCGCGTTTAGCTTGATAAGCTCTTCAGTGCGGGCAACCGCGTCATCCAGTCCCAGCTCTTGGTAGGCTGCCAGTTGGATTTGCAGCGACTTGCGGGCCGCTTCAGTACCTGGGAATGCTTTCTGCAGTTCTTGTGAACGTTTTATCGCTGCGATCCAGGCTTTGCGGCGCAGGTAGAAATCCGCAGTAGCAAGATCATAATCCGCCAGGCGGTTTTTGATAGCGATCATCCGTTTTTGCGCATCGGCCGCGTACGGACTTTGCGGGTATCGCTCCAGCAGGCGACGAAAATCGATAAACGCGGCCTTGGCTGGCTCAGGGTCTCGATCGCTGCGATCGACATTGAACAGATCGTGCATAAAGTTACGGTCTTGAGCCATATGGGTCAAACCACGCATATATAGCACCCAGTCAAGTTTGTCGTGGGTCGGGTTGAGGCGGGTAAAACGCTCTATGGTACCCAGAGCCAATGCCAGATCGTCATTCTTGTAGTAGGTGTAAATCAAATCCAGTTGGACCTGTTCGGTGTATGCTCCGAATGGGTAACGGGTATCTAACGCTTCCAGTCTTTCTTTTGCGGTAACCCAGTTGCCGCTTTGCAAGGCTTCTTGAGCTTGTGAATAGAGTTCGGAAGGAGCCACATCAGGGACGATTTCTTCGCTGCTTGAGCAGCCGAACAACAGAGATAAAGCTAATAAACCTGATAACGTATGCTTTTTCATGTCAGCAGACAAATCCTTGCAGTAAATATTTTTTGGTGTTCGTTACTTTCTTAGCAGTAACAGATACAATGAATCAATCATCTATTTTTTCACAGTAGTGAGTATTAGTCTCACGGTTTTTTAAAAAGTTCGATATGGCCCAACAGATTGAATTAACCAACACCATAAAAGAAAGCCAGTTAGGGCAGCGACTCGACCAGGCGATAGCGGAGCTATTCTCCGATTTTTCACGTTCACGACTCAAAGAGTGGTTACTCGAAGGCAAAGTCCAGGTCGATGGCGAAGTGGTCACCAAACCCAGAACCCGAGTTATGGGAGGCGAAACCATCAAACTGCAGGCCGAGCTGGAGGATGAAGTGCGTTGGCTACCCCAGGATATTCCGCTGGATATTGTCTATGAAGATGACGACATTATCGTGATCAATAAGCCGCGTGACTTTGTTGTTCACCCCGGGGCGGGGACTCCGGACGGTACAGTACTGAATGCACTGCTGCATCACTTTCCCGATATCGCCGAAGTTCCTAGGGCGGGGATTGTGCACCGTTTGGATAAAGACACCACCGGCTTAATGGTGGTCGCGAAAACGGTACCGGCACAAACCCGTTTGGTTCGCGAGCTGCAAAAACGTAACATCACCCGTGAATATGAGGCGATTGCTATTGGCCGCATGACCGCAGGCGGGAAAGTGGAACAGCCGATCGGACGTCACGCCACTAAGCGGACTCTTATGGCGGTTAGTCCTATGGGTAAGCCAGCCGTTACGCACTATCGGGTGGCGGAACATTTTCGTGAACATACCCGGATTCGGTTGCGGCTGGAAACCGGGCGTACTCACCAGATCCGGGTTCACATGGCTTACCTGCAGCATCCTCTGCTGGGTGACACCGCTTACGGTGGCCGAGCACGAATTCCGCAAGGAGCGACGGAACAACTGGCAGAGATGATCCGTCAGTTTGATCGTCAGGCTCTACATGCGGTTATGCTTAGATTCAACCATCCGATTACCGACGAACCGCTGGAGTTCCATGCGCCGGTACCTGACGATATGGTAATCATGACCGAAGCCCTGCGCCAGGATGCAGAGAAGCATGGTCTGGAGCAAGATTTTTAATATGGATTTGATCGTACCTAACTGGCCTGCACCAAAAAATATTAAAGCCTTTGCATCAACGCGTGTGGGTGGTGTGTCCGAGGCTCCTTATCAAGGGTTGAATCTGGGAAGCCATGTTGGGGATGATTTGGACCGAGTAGTGAAAAATCGCCACTTGCTGCAACAGCAGGCGGCGATGCCGAGTCATCCCGTTTGGCTCAATCAGACCCATTCCACTGTAGTAGCCGAAATAACCAGTCCTACAGCGGATATCATCGATGCTGATGGCGCCTATACCCAGAAAGCGGGTGTGGTCTGCTGTGCAATGACAGCTGATTGCTTACCTGTTCTGTTGACCAACACACATGGCGATCAGGTGGCGGCAGTGCATGCCGGTTGGCGTGGGTTAGCCAGTGGCATCCTTGAGCTGGCTGTGGAGAAATTTGACGGTGAAATTTTAGCGTGGCTCGGCCCCGCTATCGGCCCCGACGCCTTTGAAGTCGGCGAGGATGTGCTGACCGCCTTTACCGATAGACATCCACAGGCCAAACAGGCATTTCGCCCCGGCAATGATCCTGGTAAGTGGTGGGCGAACATGGCTCAGCTGGCTACGCTACGCCTGAAACTGGCTGGCGTCGGTCAGGTGTTTGACTGCGGCCTCTGTACCTATTCGTTGCCAGAAAGATTCTATTCTTACCGCCGTGACGGAGTCACCGGACGGCAAGCGACCTTCATCTGGATGGAATAACGCTCACAGTTACTGTTGTAACTGTGATAGTTGATCATCCTGCCCTTGAAAATAGACCATTGAGTAACCATCTTTTTAACTGTTAAGAATGCTCATCTCAGTTGAGGTTAAGAAGGTTGATATGCGTCTAGATAGATTTACCAGCAAGTTCCAGATTGCGATTTCTGATGCACAGTCGTTGGCGTTAGGGCGTGATCATCAATATATTGAACCGGTCCACTTAATGGTGGCTCTGCTTGATCAAAATGGCAGCCCGATACGGCCGCTGTTGACCATGCTAAATGTTGATGTTACCCAAATACGTTCAAAGTTGGGGGAAATACTTGACCGTCTGCCTAAAGTCAGTGGCATCGGTGGCGACGTTCAGTTGTCCAGCAGCATGGGGACGCTGTTTAATCTTTGTGACAAAGTGGCCCAGAAGCGTAAAGATGCCTACATCTCATCAGAGATATTCTTACTGGCGGCCTTGGAAGATAAAGGCCCGCTAGGCAGTCTGTTAAAAGAAGTCGGCCTGACAGAGCAGAAAGTGAGTGAGGCGATAGATAAAATCCGTGGTGGCCAGAATGTTAATGATCCTAATGCGGAAGAACTGCGCCAGGCGCTGGAAAAATTCACCATCGATTTAACTGAGCGGGCAGAGCAGGGCAAGCTTGACCCTGTCATCGGCCGTGATGATGAAATCCGCAGAACCATCCAGGTACTGCAACGCCGGACCAAAAATAACCCGGTGATTATCGGTGAACCCGGTGTAGGTAAAACGGCGATTGTTGAAGGCTTGGCGCAGCGTATTGTCAACAATGAAGTCCCTGAAGGACTGCGTAACCGGCGGGTATTAGCACTCGACATGGGTGCGCTGGTGGCTGGTGCCAAATATCGTGGTGAATTTGAAGAGCGGCTGAAATCGGTCCTGAATGAGTTGGCCAAAGAAGAAGGCAACATCATTCTGTTTATTGATGAGATCCACACCATGGTCGGTGCCGGTAAAGGTGAAGGCTCAATGGATGCGGGTAACATGCTCAAACCTGCCCTGGCCCGAGGTGAGCTGCATTGTGTCGGTGCCACCACTTTAGATGAATACCGCCAGTATCTGGAAAAAGATGCGGCGCTGGAACGCCGATTCCAGAAAGTATTGGTCGACGAGCCGACGGTGGAAGATACCATCGCCATTTTGCGCGGTTTAAAAGAGCGCTATGAGTTACACCATCATGTTGAGATTACCGATCCGGCCATAGTGGCGGCGGCAAGTTTGTCGCACCGTTATGTGTCTGACCGGCAACTGCCGGATAAAGCTATCGATTTAATCGATGAAGCAGCTTCCAGCATCCGAATGCAAATCGACTCCAAACCGGAAGCTCTGGACAAATTAGACCGGAAAATCATTCAGCTGAAAATTGAGCAGCAGGCGCTGAGCAATGAAACTGATGAGGCCAGCGAAAAGCGCCTGGCGACATTAAACGAAGAGTTGTCTGAGCGGGAAAGGGAGTATGCCGAACTGGAAGAAGTCTGGAATGCGGAAAAAGCCGCCCTTTCCGGCACCCAGCATATTAAAGCGGAACTGGAGCAGGCTCGGATGGACATGGACATTGCCCGCCGTGCCGGTGATCTGAACCGGATGTCTGAACTGCAATATGGTCGTATTCCGGAACTGGAAAAGCAGCTCGATCTGGCTACGCAAGCTGAGATGCAGGAAATGACTTTGTTGCGTAATAAAGTCACCGATAATGAAATCGCCGAAGTGTTGTCGAAACAGACTGGTATCCCGGTATCGAAAATGCTCGAAGCAGAAAAAGAAAAACTACTGCGTATGGAACATGTGCTGCACGAAAGAGTGATTGGTCAGGGCGAAGCGGTAGAAGTAGTATCAAATGCCATCCGCCGTAGTCGTGCCGGATTATCGGATCCTAACCGTCCGATAGGTTCATTTCTGTTCCTTGGTCCGACCGGGGTTGGTAAAACCGAGCTGTGTAAGACACTGGCAAGCTTTATGTTCGACAGCGAAGATGCCATGGTTCGGATCGATATGTCCGAGTTTATGGAAAAACACTCGGTTGCCCGATTGGTAGGTGCGCCTCCCGGTTATGTAGGCTATGAAGAGGGTGGTTACCTGACAGAAGCCGTTCGCCGTAAACCTTATTCAGTGATTCTGCTCGATGAGGTTGAAAAAGCGCACCCGGATGTATTTAACATTTTGCTTCAGGTGCTCGATGATGGCCGGTTAACCGACGGGCAGGGTCGCACGGTAGATTTCCGCAACACTGTGGTGATCATGACTTCTAACTTAGGCTCAACCCGAATACAGGAACATTTTGCTTCACTCGACTATCAGGGGCTTAAAGACATCGTAATGGAAGTGGTCAGCCAGCACTTCCGGCCAGAATTCCTTAACCGGGTTGATGAAAGCGTGGTCTTCCATCCACTTGGTCAGGAAGACATTAAAGCGATTGCTTCTATTCAGCTGCGCAGACTAGCGAAGAGAATGGAAGAAAAAGGTTATATCCTGGAAGTATCGGATAAAGCACTGGAGTTGATAGCTCAGGTAGGTTTCGATCCTGTATATGGTGCACGACCGTTAAAACGAGCAATTCAGCAGAGTGTCGAGAACCCGCTGGCCAAAGATATTCTTTCCGGCAAGTTGCTGCCCGATAAAAAAATCCAGCTGGTGGAAAGTAATAATCAGATTATTGCTCATCAGTAACGGTTATTTCAGACGAGGTTTTACTCGATATAAGGGAGGCAATTCCGCCTCCCTTACTTATATTGCGCTTGAAATGGTCGATTCTTGAGCGGTTAAATCACAGAACCAGGCTTTATGTAAATAATCGCTTGTCTTTCATTATTCGACGCCTATAATGCCCCTCCG